>DATW01000091.1 GCA_002504845.1 Euryarchaeota archaeon UBA250
AGACACTCTATTAGATTCAATGGTCTCTGAAAAGAACCTCCTACTGATATCGCTGGCGATATTGGCAACTTTTGCTGTAGCCGTATCTCTGAACCAGCCCCCACCATCCTTATCGGCGTACAATGAGGACGAATGAACATGGTCCGTGAGCGTGTCACCGAGGGGGTCATCGAGTGGCGGGGCCAAATCCGCGCAGATCCTGCAGCAAGAAAGGCAGGCTCATTCTTGATCGGAATAGGCTCAACTATGGGCGTAGTTCTCGGTTTGCTATTGATTTCCGTAAATCCTTCGGATCTATTAGCTGACTCTGCATCTGACAGAACCGCTACTCTGAATGGGATGGTAATTGAGGCATTAGAAAGCGATAAGGAAGGAGGCGAACCAATAGGAAATGCCACCCTGACTCTCTTTGATATGGATGGTTCAGTCCACAGAGGCCCTATTCTATCGGATTCGTCTGGAAGATTCTCATTCGACGAGGTGAAACGAGATGATATGCGTCTGGAGGTGGATATGGAGGGCAAAATATCTGAATATCGATTACTGGTTCCAGGGGACTCATCACAGATTGTGATATCAATGTCGCAGGGAAATGGCTCCTCCGATGTGATCGATCTCCGAGGAGAGAGCCACTTAGACGATTCAGCACTGTTGGGGACTTTAATCGCCTTCGGAACTATTCTTGCGGGCCTTGCAGGGATATCCGCATCTGTAAGCGGTTACCAGGGCAAGGCATACCGAAGAACTCAGCTATTTGCTTTCATCGGGCTTTGGAGTCGAGGGGGGGTATTCATCGGACCATTCATGATTTTGCTAGGGATGGCGATTATATCCAGCACACGTATCCAATTTGAGAAAAAGCCCGATCAGGTAGCTGAGATAGCCGTGGATGCATCGCAGGTGGAGTGACATGTATCTGATTACTATCGAGGGCGGCGATGGAAGTGGGAAAGGGTTAGCAGCCACGGTCGTTAGCGAGGTCTTAGCCAAAGAGCGCGGATTCAACTCGGTCGAGCTCACTGCGGAACCAAGAAGACGACACCCTCTCGGCAGGGCAGCTATAAACGCAGTTCGTGAGAAAAGACATCCGCCCCAACATGAAGCCAGACTGTTCGCTTTAGACCGCTTAGATCACGGTTTGAATTGGATACTGCCCAGATTGCAGGATGGCTCAGTCGTAGTGTGTGATAGAAACATACACTCTTCGATGGTCTACCAAGGCGTGGTTGGGGGTATAGGGATACGCAATGTGGCCACACTCAACGCAGGAGCACTTGTGCCCGATCTCTGCATATGGGTCGATTGCGACCCTGAGATCGCCATACGCAGAATCAAGAGCGGGAGTCTTAGAGAGGCTTCACCGGGCAAAGCCGAGTATTTCGAGACGCTAGAAATTCAACGAATGATAAGATCGGGTTATTCCGAGGTACTATCGGGGAATTCACTCACAGACACACCATTCAATGACGTTGAAATCATTGGCCCGATTCTCAATGATGCGTCTGCAGATGAATTCACATCCAGAGTCACAAATGAACTTAGACGATTTCTCCGATCAAGACCAAAGCCAAAGAACGTAGATATCAATGATGTAGATTTGACATCCATAAAGCGAATAATCGGGTGGAATTCAGGTCAAGCAAAACTTCCAGGATTTGAGAACAGATCAAAATCTACGAATCAGATAATTCCGTGGCATACGATTCGTGATGCTGAGCGGAAACACTCCGGTTCCATGGGTGAAGGTGCAGATGAGAGTGTCCCCAGAAGCATCCATTCAAGATCCATTTACTCAGTAATGGGCGCGACATCACTTCTCTCCGCAGCCGATCTAAACGAAATCTTGTCCGCTATGGGGCCAACGAGGCTGATTTCAAGAAGACATGCGAATCGAGTTATAGCCCATCTATCCGGCTCCAGATATTGGATGAGAGAATCCTCAGGAGCGCGTGGAGAGGGGAGCCACTACAGAGTCACGAGGGAAGGTATGGCCCTTGGGACACTCATGCTCGTGCTTTGGCCTGTTAGGTCTCATATCAGGCTCTGGCGTTCACGCAACCCAAGAACAAGTTACAAGCATGCTATGTCGGGAATAATGAAGATGGGAATTAGTGAAGGAGAGTTGCATACTCTCGTAGAAAGAATCAGGTCGATATTGCCAACATCTAACATGTCTTCAGGTCTCAATTACGAGGAATTCCTTCTTACTTGGTGGAATTCTCAGACATCTATCGTATCTTGAGTTTAGATCCCGCAGGGAGCATAACCTCCCCCACATTATCGAAATCAGACCCTCGGGCACAGATGGTAGCCGCAATTAGCCATGCTAGAGCAGCACCTGCGGTAGAACCCGTTAGCAATCTAACTATGTTGGTCGATTCATAACCCGTGAGAAGTTGTGTGAATCCATCTATCCCCGTAGGAGCCAATCCTGCGACGATAATTGCCCACATAGCGACAAGTCGCCTATCCGATCTATAGAGTGGCGCTACCCATTTATCCGGCAATAGAGATAGAAATGAATCACGAATACTATAGCGATTGAGCCCGAATCTACTCCAGATTATCGCTCCTGCCACAAAACCAAGTAGAATCCCAATATCACGCGCGCATATGGCTGTTTGATTGCCATTCACCTCGTAAGACCTATCGTACTTCTGATGACAATTAAGATCCCCTATCATGTATACGAAAGCCACCAGTGGGCCATGCTCACTCCAAGCAAATACTCCGCCATGAATGAATTGATTATGCCCGACAGGCGAGTCTTCTCCATGGTCTGCATTGCCCCAAGACCCCCATCCATCTACTGTTGCATAGTCAATCAAATTCGCTCTTCCAGAGAGCTCAGGAATTGCGCCATGTTCCATGGTTAGGGGTGTAACGAATACCAGCAAGAGGTAAGAACCTGCGATCAGAGCAAGACGAACACCTATCTTGCCTTCTCTGGTCCTGTTGGCAGCGCCGTTCCGCTCCATGTTCCTCGTTTATTGCTGACATCTATCAACTATGCTCAGGCTAATTCATGTTGGATTGCCATGCTCGATGTGCATGGCAGACGCATCTTCACGGGATGCTTTGACTGCAGCGCTTGTCATTGGCGCCATGGCTGCAGTGATAGTTAGCATATTCTCTCTAATAGGTGGCGATGCTAATCCTGAATCAATACCAGACGCATTACGCACGGGTCTAAGCGCAGGAGCAACAACTTTTGCCGCTGTATTGATTTTGGTACTTATTCGCCTAAGGCAGAGAGCCAAAAACCCAGTTCATGTGGAAGATAAGCAAGAGACGGCCAAATTCCTCCGTGGCGCTATAGGGGGCGTTCTGATGTCTGCCGGTGCAGCGGATAGATTTCCATGGGACCCCAGGACTAAGATAAGGGTCGAGAGAGGAGTCTTGACAATAGATTTGATCGGACTTGATGCTAAAGCCGCCACTGCCGCCATCGAATGCGTCATACGAAATCGCTCGAGACTGGGGAGACTCAGAGTAGTCACCGGTGCCGAAGAACGGTGGGAGGGGGAGCGTTCTTTTCCAAACATACGTCCAGCAGTACTACAGAGGCTCAAGATAGATGCCCAAGAGGCCCAGTGGCAGATTCTACAATCCAGAAGTTCTGTTGTTCTGAGGCCAATGGGTTTGCCTCCATCATCTAAACGAATCGCGTTAAGAATGATCGTCTATGGACCGCCCATGACTGCCGTAATGCACTTTTCATTCCGTGATCTAGCGGGTTCAGGCGGTAGTTCCGCTGGAGGGATCTTCGGAATCTGTGTGGGATTGCTGCTCACTGTATTGATGGCAAGCCACAGGGATAGAACTGGTTAGTCAGTAACTTGGGATGCCCTCGCAACACGCTTCAAGGACCCTTCTGCACCGGGGACATTCCATATGCTGCCTCATTGGCACCGCATCACCTTTGAATCCACATTCGCAGGTAATGCCTTGGCAGTGATCCGAGTCCATGGGACGAACAGTTCACGGAAGGTGGAATAATATTGCTCAGCCATTCAGATTCACGAGAGCATCTTCCACAGCTGAGATTAACCATGAGTGAACTCCCTCTCCACCCATTTCAGTGAGGGTAGAATTGAGGAATGCTGCGATGAGAGCATCCTCCGACTCTTGCTTCGAGAAGCCTCTTGCCATGAGGTAGAACCTCTGACTTTCATCAACAGGGCCATTCGCCGTGCCATGGCCACAACCAACCACGTCATTCTCCTCAACTTCGAGTTCAGGAATACTATTGGCACTTGCTTTCTTAGAGAGCAGAAGGTTGTGGAATATTTGACCAGCATCTGCTTTCTTCGCTCCTTTTTCGATTCGCAGCATTCCCGTACCAACAGAAGTGCTCGCTCCTCCGCATGCTGTGTGCCACTCTAGGCGGCTGTATGTGTGAGGGGCCGTATGGCTAATCTCTATGTGATGGTCGAGATGCATTTTTTCTGCAGATAGGAGGGATCCGAGTACATTGAGACTGGACCCTGGAGAATCCAACAAATATCTGATATCGGCCTTCGTCCTTTGGCTACCTGCGCTTACGGTTCCAGATGTAATCGTCGAATCACGTCCAGCACGCACCGCATCCACACGCATCAGAGAGCCGCCCTGAATTTTATTCACGAGGATGTCTGTAACGATTGACCCCTTCCCTGTTTCGGCGGTTCTTAGCAGACCAAGCCATTCGCATGGCCCCGATATGCGGGTGAGTATTGTTGCTTCAGATAGATCCCCCGCTAGAATATGCATGTGTAGCGCCTCAACTCCCCCATTCGTTTCAATATCAATCAGGAGAGGCTTCTCGCTCGTCCATTTCCCCGGTATGGATAGTACCAACGAATTACCTTTTGTGACAGTCATTAGGAATGAATCCGTTGTCGGCGATCCTTCGAAGGGAACCTCGACCTCCTCACTAGCCTCTAGAGTCACGCCTTCTACGGGCGTTCCATCTACATGGCTCAAATTTATCTTCGGAGACCCAACATTCTCAGGAATTTCTCTGAAATTACCGGTTGGGTGAATTTTTTTCCATGGAGTGTAGCGCCAAAGGTGATCTGAAGTGGGAGGCTCATCAAGTGACAAGTACAATTCTTCTGAGACGCCCATATCTTCCACCGAAAGAACAGTTCAGCCTATGCTACCTTCCATTTCGAGCGCCATCAATTTGTTCAGCTCCACGGCATACTCCATAGGAAGTTCTCTGGTAAATGGTTCAAAGAAACCATTGACTATCATCGCAAGAGCCTCTTCTTCGGAGTGGCCCCTACTCATCAGGTAGAATACCTGGTCATCGCTGACCTTCGAGACACTAGCCTCGTGCTCGCAGCGAGCAGAGGGATTAGCCACTTCCATGGTGGGATATGTGTCGGTCTGACTGCCATCATCCAGAATAAGCGCATCACAGACAACATTCAATTTACAGTTTTCAGCCTTTGGTGAAACGGTAACCATTCCTCTGTAAGATCCTCTTCCCCCATCTTTAGAGATTGACTTTGACAATATCTTGCTCGTAGTATTGGATGCGAGATGATGAATCTTAGCCCCTGCATCTTGATGTTGTCCTTTTCCTGCGTATGCAACTGAAATAACCTCGGCGTGTGACCCCTCTCCCTTCAGAATCACTGCGGGATACTTCATCGTCAGCTTTGAGCCAATGTTGCCATCAATCCATTCTATTGTCGCATCCTTGTGAGCAATGCCTCTCTTCGTAACAAGATTGTAGACATTAGCCGACCAGTTCTGTATGGTTGAGTAGCGGATATGGGCCCCTTCATGAGCAATCAACTCCACAACTGCTGAATGAAGAGAGTCTGTAGAATAGGTCGGTGCAGTGCACCCTTCCACATAATGTATGCTTGACCCTTCATCGGCCACTATCAGAGTCCTCTCGAACTGACCCATATTCTTGGCGTTGATTCGGAAATACGCCTGAACGGGCATTTCCACGGAGACTCCCTTTGGGACATATATGAAAGATCCACCAGACCAAACTGCGGTGTTTAACGCTGAGAATTTATTGTCCTGATACGGAACGACACTACAGAAATACTTCTTGACTAACTCCGGGTGCTCCCTGAGGCCGCTGTCCATATCGAGAAATATGACTCCTTGTGATTCGAGGTCTTCTCTTATGCTGTGATAAACCGCTTCCGATTCGTATTGTGCCGTAACCCCAGAAAGCCACTTCTGTTCTGCTTCGGGTATCCCGAGACGATCGAAAGTATTCCTGATGTCTTCGGGGACATCTCCCCAATCTTTCTCTGTTGCATCTGAGGAGCGTAGATAGTAGCATACCTTATCGAAATCGATTCCCTCTAGAGCTTCACGATCCCCAAAGCCGGGCATTGGGCGATTGACGAAGTGATGATACGCTTTCACGCGAACTTCAGTCATCCATTCAGGCTCATTCTTGATTTTAGAGATCTTTCTTACAACCTCCTCACTCAATCCTGAATCAAATCGTATGGTCGAGTGTTCCGGGTCGTGCCATCCCTCTTTGTAGTCGCCCACTGCCTCGCGCGCTTCTTCCATTGCCATATTCAATCATCCTCCGTAGTACCTGATTCGAGCCACTCATATCCCCTTTCTTCGAGTTCCAATGCCAATTCCGGACCACCGCTCTTCACAATCTTGCCTTTGATTAAAACATGAACATAATCAGGCTTGACGTGCTCCAATATTCTGCTGTAATGTGTTATTATTAGTGCACCTGAATCAGAACCCCGTATTGCAGCATTTATCCCTCTCGACACCACTCTAATGCCATCTATATCGAGTCCAGAGTCTGTTTCATCCAGTATTGCAAGTTTGGGCTTGAGTAGCATCAGTTGAAGAATTTCAAAGCGCTTCTTCTCACCGCCACTGAAACCATCATTCACATATCTGGAAAGGAAAGAACGGGGAATGCTCACTTCTTCCATTGCAGATTTCAAGGCATTTCTGAATGGAGCCCCTTTAGCAGCCTCATCGCCGCATATCGCTGCGACCGATTTCCTCAAGAAATGACCAACTTGGAGGCCCGGTACCGATTGAGGATATTGAAATGACAGGAAAACACCCTTTCGAGCCCTCTCCCATGCCTCAAGCTCAAGGAGATCTGCCCCATTCAGCTCAATGCTGCCTGATTCGACTTCATAGTCCGGATGGCCCATTATGGTGCTGGCAGCTGTAGTCTTGCCGCTGCCATTCCTACCCATAATTGCGTGAATCTCTCCAGGTTTTATCTTGAGATCGATCCCATGAAGTATTGGATTTCCATCGATCCCCACATGTAGTCCTTCGATAGAAAGAACCGGCGTCTTATCGGACATTTAATGACCTCCTATGAACGGCCTTCTAGGCACTTACTTTTCAATCCATGCCAATTGCTCATTTCGGCGAATAGCACAAATTGCCATGGCCTCTGGGGTATGTATGGCCGATACTCATGAGGCAGATGGTCTCGAAGACCTATACAGGGTGCAAATCGCTCCAATAGTGGATGATGAGGCCAAGAAGAGAATCGAGATGCATTCCGACCCGGAGGAAGATCAAAGACTTCTTTCTCTGGACATCGTGGAAACGTTGAGGTCCTCATCTGAAGATGCGATTCCTGCGTTGATGGCACGTCTAGGACCCGTCAGAGCAGCCTTGGAGGGGCATGGAGGGGCCTTGGTAGTGCATGACTTTAGCCTCGATGAACATGAAAAAGGAGACGCAACATTGTCACTCGTAATCGATCTCGATGGAGCCTGCGTAGCATGCGGGGCTGCCCCTGGGACACTCAAGGGCATTCAGGATGATCTTCTTGCAGACCCGGGTATAAGTCGTGTACGCTTTCACAGCGGAATGCTGGAATGGTTCAGCGATATACAGAGGGAATTCGTCCTCAAGCACGGGGAAGTCACATTCCTGTGACCAGGCTGTGCCGTTATTTCTCTAGAATTTCACGCAAGACCATCATACTATTTTCTGAGAGTCCGAGGACAGTTATCTCGCTACCTTTGACAACTTCGATAAGATCCGAAGCCTTTCCATGAATATCGTAGCCCCCTGCCTTGCCTGTCCAAGAACCCGATTCTATCAGATCATCCATGGCATCAGTGTCGAGATCTCTGAAATACACATCTGCAGACTCAGTGTAGATCATATCGCCCTTATCGTGAGCAAGCAATATCCCTGTACAGGTCCAGACTTTGTGATTCCTTCCTGAGAGTGTCGAGAGCATCTCTCTCGCCTGATTCGAATCTCCGGGTTTGCCCATTGCCACCTTACGAACAGGGTCCTCGACCATGGTATCGGACACAATCCCAATCCAGTCCCCCTCATTCTCATTCAGAAGTGCTCTGGCTGACTCAATCTTCAGCTCAACCACGTTTCTGACCGTGCCGGAAACGTCAGATACGTCCATTACTTTCGATTCATCGACATCTAGGGGCACTATCGAGATGTCGTGAGGCTCCACCCAAGACTGTGCTTCTAGCCACAAGCGTCTTCGAGATGACGCCGAGGCGAGGAAAATCCTCATCAGATATCCTCTACCCTACTTCCGCAGGCTGGGCACGAAGTGCGACGGACTTTCTTCGAGAGATCGAATCGCGTCTTGCATGATTCGCATGTCACCGTTCTGAAAGGATTGGATGGATCAACGGGCATAGGGGGCGCCGGGACTTCGTGTACCGCAATCTCTTTCGGAGGGGGGATACTTACTGGCGAGACCTCTTCAACAGCATTCTCGTCTATCTCCAATGCATCCTCGGGATCTGCCTCTATGACTACTGAAGCTGACCTCCGACGATCTGAGATATTCGTCAGGCCCTGCCTCATGGTGCCTACAAGCAGGGACAAGAGAATCACGAGCATGACCGTCGCAAGACCTGCAAGGAGGACGTTGAATTCGGTATCATCGAGTCCAAGTGAGTCCTTAGCCCGTTCAAAGATATTTGACGGCCCGTCATCGAGATCGCCGTTACTAATGACTTCAACCAAAGACCAACTCCCTGCCATGGTTTGTTGCATGAATGGGAGAGAAAGCCCATCCGACCTGTCCGACACTCCGTATATCCAGCCGCTCGATATCCTGTTCTCTAGGCCAATCCAACCTTCCTCGGGATCAATCATTCCGATACTCGCTACGGGCCCAATGGGGCTGACTGAGTCGTGAATGATGTAGAAGGCCCCCCCTCGTTCCGATATCTTCGCTAAATTCGCTCCTCTTGCAAGTATCGAATAGGAGGCTCCGTTGATGGTCGAGAAACCCTCGTCCACGATAATCACCCTCAGTACGGATGAATCCCCTTTCCCTTCAATCCAACCTATCGCAATCCTGTCTTCATCATTGACCTCATCAACAGCCATTGTGGGGGAAGATCCCTCTACTGCGATGGCTCGTTTGTATGTCCAGGAGTCTTCTCCAAGTATGCCGTGGGCGTACCAAAGCCCAAGTACATCTTCTGAACTGGTGTCATTCCTTGATGATGTGTACAGCAGATGAAGAAGATCTTCTCCAATTTCAACTTCAATCTCAACATTAGGCTCCGACATGGTATCGATATCCTCTATCACGTTCACGACTAGTTCCCACTCGCTAGCAGACTGGGGGTCTTCGCCATGGAGGGTGAAAATTGATTCTAAGGGCTCAAAGGCCGACCCTGATGATAGATCCCTAAGACAACCAGCGATTACAACAAGATCGTCTTGCTGATCTATGTCGACTCCGAAGTAATCGCCAACATTCATCGGTAATGGTTCCATCAGGTCTTGCGGCACCGTAGATGTGCATTGGTCATCCACCGTGGAGTAAGACACCGTCTCACTAAGTACGCCTGTACCTGTTACAAGCCTCCTCGTCCAGACTACATGTGCCACACTGCTGTCATCCACAGTCGCGGTTATCGAACCACTCCAGAATCTCTCTAGAGGGGTAGTGCAGCGAACTATTGTGCCATCCTCCTCTATTTTGTGCATTATTACCTGAGTTCCCTCAGAGGTCAAAATCAGACCCGTTTTCCTAAATGCTAGAACTGCCAGGGGCTCCTCATCCTCTGATAATGAAACAAGCCGACTAGAGACTCTTGAATCGTCAATGACTACCGCACCCTCGATTTCATTAGAACTCCAATCCTCGTCAACTAGCTCCGGTCCACTGACAGTTATGCGATATTCCATCGGCCCCGTTGCCGATGCAGATAAGGGGAATTCAACCATTGAAACCTGACCTGCAGGTATCGTGAAGAGTGATCTCGATAGAATCGGCAACCAGCCTCCTGGCTCCTTGATGTGAAGAGTAGCTTCTATGCTCGAGGAGTCAAGATTCCCATCATTACGAAGCATGGTAATCAGCGTGAATTGATCACCAGGATTGGGAATCGCCGGCGACGTTGCAATGCCTCCTTCCACCAAGACTATGTCGACCCCTTGCTTCAATGGTATCACATCGAAATCTAGACTGGCCAAATTGTCCGATTCGTCTAACTCTTCAATCGTATCTGATGGATCTACAACTATGGAAAGATCCTTCGTACCCGAAACCGAGGGACTCCAGTATAGGGTGAATGCAGCATTTTCACTCACTGAAATCTTTGGTATCGTAGTTTCATACCTGCGTTGACCATCTTCGAAAAGACTGACCACTACACCCGTAGCTCCCACGTCCCCCTCATTACGTATTTCCCCCCTCACTTCGAGGAAAGAGCCCACTCGGGCTTCATCCAGAGGAATTCCGTAATCGGTCACAACCGAACCGTCCATAATGATCATATTCGGTCTAGGGGGCAGATTGTCTACTTCCACAGACCTTCTGTCGATCTCGCTAAACAAGCCATCCCCTGTTTCCAATCTAACTTGCAATTCATGATCGCCCTCTTCAAGATTCAATGTGTCTATTGATATCTGGAAATCCCCAGTATACTCATCTCGATTCTTGTTAACTTCTGATAACGATGGACCATCAAGCCATTCACCATCGTCAATCTTCCATCTTACAATACCACCGTCAACCGTCGAGTACGATCCGCTAATCTCCATCATCCCAGAAACAGTACTGCCCGGCTCTGGTTCAGATACTCCAAGATCGATATTGCCAATTGAATGTGAGCTCGTATTCACCTTGCTAGCTCGTCCTGACTCATTTGTTGCCCTTGCGCTCAGTGAGATCTTAGAGTCAAAGTATCCATTCACATCGATCGTGGGAATGGATACAATATCGGACCATCGTCCCTCTTCATCAACTGATACACGGGTCCAATTCGAATCTTTTCTGATTAACTCTATTTGTCCGCCAGGCTTCTCCTTCTTGTACGAGTATGAGGTTTTGATTTCCACATCTTCAATACTAACAGTGCCTATGTCACTTTTGTTTAGTATCCCGCTGAAAGAGTAATTTCTACCCTGTACTACCCAGTTGTCAAGAATCGGAGACTCGATGTGAATCCATTCAGTCCCGCCTTCTATATCCGGCGGCTCCCAGCCGTCCTGAGTACACTCGCCACCAATGAGGCAATTGTATATCTGCTCACCATCGACTATCCCATATCCGTACTGATTGTTCCACCTGTCAGAGTTACTGGGATCGCTCGCACCCCCTCTCTGCTCGGAAGTTATTCTGATGATATTCTTGACATCCACTGGGGTAAGCGTATCGTCGTATGACAATATCAACGCGGCTATACCGGCAACAGCGGGACATGCCATGCTGGTACCGGATTTCTCTGTGTAGCCGTCATCAGCTAAATTTTCATCGCCTACGGGGAGTGGGTTTGGAGCTGCATATTCAGCAGAAATTATGCCAGTTCCGGGTGCTACAACATCCGGCTTGTGCTCGTCATCGAAGTCACCATCGTCGTCACTCACTCTTGGGCCATAGTTGGAGTATGAGGCGATTTCATCATCCCCTCTGTCAACCGAATCATCTTCGTCGATAGCACCTACTGTAATCGCTTTGTCCGAAGCACCGACGGACGTGATCCTATTTTTCCCATCATTCCCAATTGCTGCAACTGCGACAATCCCTGCATCTACAGCCGCATCTACAGCGCGTGCCTCTGCGTTTTGCCCATCATCACCTTGATCTTCTTCCCCGGGAGTTGATGTGTCTCTAGTGCCGAATGACATCGACATAACATCTATTCCTCTGCTGGATTCATTATTCCCCCAATCAGTATCTGCATTGTTGGCGACCCAGTTTATCCCCTTCAGTATGGCTGCTGAGTTTGTAGTTCCGATATCGTTGAAAACCTTCACATCGACTAGGTAGGCTCCCGGCGCATATCCGATATGTTCGCGATCACTATCTCCTGTTCCCAGGGCGATGCCAGCCACGTGGGTGCCGTGGCCATCTCCGTCATCAGGATCAAAGTTCCCGTCTGAGCACTCTGTTTGCTGACTAGACGTGGCGTCGCAACCAGCAACCCATTTAGGGTCAGCGAGATCACTAGGCTCGTTCGTATTGTCGGTGTTCGAATCCGAGAAGTCATCCAACGCAAAGTGTTCATTGTCCACTCCAGTGTCGAGAATTGCAATAACGACCCCGTCACCCATGTATCCATTGCTCCAGAATGAGTCGGGATATATCTCGCTAGGCCTTACTTTGGATGCCTTTGTGGCAGTTCCGAGATACGGTTCCAGCACATTCTGCTGCTCGATCAGGATGACGCCAGGTAGTGAGAGGATATCGGGAAGAGAGGATATTGGCACTCTGTCCAATACTATCGAATCAAGTACATCCATCTGAAAGAACCACGAACCATCTTCGAGCCACCCATGTTCGGCTAGAACGCCTTTGAGCGATTCCGCATCCGTCGCCCCCGGGTGCCATGCGTAATCTACGACTATTGCGACTGTTTTTCTGCCATCGTCGCCGATGATTGCCGAGGGCGATACAGATTCCGAATCGCCTCGTAGAATGCTTTCAAGACGATCATCCATACCGTCTGAGTCACTATCCCTTCCATACGATTGCCACCAGCCGTATTCCTCTACCGCCGGGCCAGCATCACTGGGCGCATCTGAGCGTTTTACCATGTCAGACCTGCACCATCCTTCGTCACAGGATTCGTCCAAATCTTCTCCTGGATTGAAATCAGACAAATTTTCGTATGACGTAGCCCCTGCTGATGCGTCCATAATTATAATGAGCACTGACAGAAGCAGTGCTCGTCTGGCCCCATTACGTTGCATACGTGCATCGTCACTTCCGCATACGCCGTATAATCCCAACTTCCCCGTGCGCTCAAAGAAGCCAATCACAGGGGTTAGTTGTCATCTTGGAAGGCCTCCAAAATAGGAATGACCTCTGCGTCATGTGCAAATTGGTTACTTGGGACCTCGATGAGCTGAGAATTTGGGAGTCCCTTGGAAAGTAGCATAACGTCGTCGTCCGAGTGTAGAGAGTCTGATTTCGCGGTCAGAAGCGCGATTCTATCTTCTATTGATGATATGTCCTCATCTTTCATTGTGTATGCGAACTGTGACATCGCGCTCAGTCGAAGCCTCTTCACATTTGACGCCAGCAAGGTCCTACGATATCTGATGCGTTGACCCTCTTCTTTCAGTTTGAAATCGAGTATCAGTATCGCGAGCCTTACTAACGGGGGGTAAACGAAGCTTGGCATCATTATCAAGAGACGGCTCCAGAGGGGGAAGTTGAAATTCGTATTCGGAGCCAGTAATGCGACGCTCCTTGGTTTGAAGGCACGTCCCGCCAATGCCTCCAGGATTACCGTGGCCCCTAACGAGGAGGCAAACCAGTCGCTGCCGGAAGAAATCTCTGGGAATTCTTCGACTACCCTCTTCAGGTCCTCCACGCTTCGATGGATAGAGAGGCTCGATTTCGTCAGCCTGCCTTTCGAGACAGCACTTCCCTTTTCCCTTGTTTCGATGTATGTCAGTCTTCGTCTCGGAGCCCATTCCTCAACGATCTCCTGCCATCCTTCGTAGACGCTGTTCCACCCTGGAACCATGACTAGGGGGGCGGAGCCCGAGTCATTCTCAGGCACCCACTGTATGACTCGTATAGACCATCCATCATCCATCTCGACCATCTTCGACTCGACTGTGGTGCCAGCCACTTCTGGTATCCGTTTCCATGGGTTTTCCATCGCATAACCCTCTAGACGAATTGCGGCCTACTCATTAGAATTCGAGTGAAGGGCGCTGTCTTGCTGCCATGTCAACCACATAAAGCTCGAGCTCGCCCTTACCCATCCAGTTCGCAACAATGACGTTGGGGAAGACCTCGATTAGATTGTTGAAGTTGGTCGCAGCCGCGTTGTACGCCTCGCGCCTGTCGCTGATGATGTTCTCCATATCGCTGATCTCATTTTGCAGTTGGAGGAAATTCTCATTCGCCTTCAGGTCTGGGTACTGCTCTGCAACAGCGTAGATCTTGGGGAGCATCTGTCCAAGCAGCGCCTCATTCTTCATGACGCCTCCAATATCGCCTCCCTTCGATGCGCCTGCTGCAGCCATCCGTGCCTCCGCAAACTGATCGAACATCTCCTTCTCGTGCTTCGCATAGCCCCGGATAGTTTCCACTAGGCTGGTAA
This sequence comes from Euryarchaeota archaeon UBA250, assembly GCA_002504845.1. Lineage (GTDB taxonomy): Archaea > Thermoplasmatota > Poseidoniia > Poseidoniales > Thalassarchaeaceae > MGIIb-N1. The sequence goes on from DATW01000091.1 coordinate 14,526, forward strand.
ACTGGTCGTAGCGCTGCTGTAGGACAACGTCCACATTGCTCCACATCCTGTCACACTCATTCTCCGCGCGGATTATCCTGTTGTAGAGTCCTATTGCCCAAAATAGTAGGACTACTACCAGTAGCCCGGAGCATCCGAGTAATCCTAGTAAGCCAATTCCCATAGCAGCCTCTGCCATAATGTTGCCAGCCGACATGCTGACATGAACCTTGGCCTCACCGGTCCTGATTATCAGATAGTAGAGAAGACATCGTCTTGTTCGATGACAAGACCTTCTTTGACGAGCCCCCTCAAATGCGAAAGAGTCTGGTCGAGGACAAGAGATTCGGGTGCATCCGGAGCGTCTTTGTAGGCACTCAAGGCAATATCTCCCAAGCGATTTAACCCTCCCTTGACCGCATTCAAGACTTTGGCGTGACGTTCCATCCTGTGCTTCAATGTGCGTGATAGCAGCCTCATTGGCGCAGCACACACTGGGCCATGGCTGGGGAACAGGAGATTCGGATTCAAAGCAGAAAGACGTTCTAGCCCATTCATGTATTGGCGCATGTCTCCGTCAGCAGAGGGAACGAGTATGGTCCCAACCATGGTGACGTTATCTGCCGATAGCAGTCCTGATTTCGAGATTAGGGAAACCATACCGGGGCAATGTCCAGGCGTCTCGATAACCGTCCATGGCAAGTTATCGCCGAGATCTATGATGTCCCCCTCTCTGATCACGGTCCCCCCGCCTATCGCAGCAAGCGTCTCGGAAGTACCGAGAACCTCGACATCTACAATTTCCTTAATTCTGGACCTATCTCCAATATGATCGGTATGGCGGTGAGTGTACAAGATTGACTTGATTCTCTTACCGCAGCTCTCTAGCTCGTTCAGACGTTCGACGATTATGGATCGGCCTTCTCCATCCTGGATCGCCGGATCGACAAGAAGCAACTCATCCCCCTGTCCGATTATGAAGCAGTTGGTATGGGTGGATGGCGGAAGTGTAGCAGTCGGTATAGGCAGGCACTCAACCCCCGGCGCGAACTCGATCTTATGGGGCCCCACCGGCGGCCTGCCTGCAAGATCAGAGAGAATTTCCAATATTCCTCGACCTTCTCTGCAACGGTCAACGATATCCCGCATGAAAGTGACCTGGGGAGGAGCCATCCTTGCCGACCCCTGCTCCCACTGTTCCAAGATATCCTCTGGATTCCACCATTTGAATTCCGTAAATTCACTCCTCCCCGGGGGGTGCTCAGGCTCTGGAGCATACTCACCAAGATGGATGTGGTAGAATCTATTCGTGTACCTTACAGGGGCTAAAGGAGGGGTTGTCCGTTCAGTAACCAGCGAAGCCCCAGACGTATCCACGTGGACCATGCCCTCAGCCAATGCCTCAATCCAGGCTCCGGGCCCTTCAATCAGCTTCTTGCGTACATGAGGGGGGACAATCACCCAACCCCCGTCCTCACTTTTCGAGAGACCAGTCTCTTCCACAACCTCTCGGAATAGAGTTACCAGGGATTCCATGGATTGGATATCCTCCCCCTGGTCAGACCTTTTCCTCGCATATTCGATGTCTTCTTTCGAAACACCGCCTCCAGGGAACGCCCAGAACTCGGGAAAGGCCGGAACATCCGGATGCCTCAGGCCCATAAGCATCCTGATCGAACCGGGCTCCCCTCGAGTAAGCACTGCGCTTGAAGCACGTCTTGGCGGCCGAGCAGGACGGCGCTCGTAAAGACTCATGAATGACCGAAGGGATAGTGGTTTCTAATCACATGTGTGGCTCTAAGACACCTGAAAAGTGCTATCCGTCGTGTCTTGGAGGATCCTGTATGAACCCGGCCATCCTCGTCGCCACGGGCGGAGCATTGGGCGCACTTGGGAGATGGGCGATCGGCTCATTGACTACCGGCATGGCATTCCCGTGGGCCACTCTGGGGGTCAATCTGATCGGCTCGCTGCTGCTGGGCGTACTTGCAGCTGCATTCTCAAGCGGCTCAATCTCGAAGGATGCGGTCCTACTCTTGGGCGTCGGTTTCATGGGGGCATTTACGACTATGTCGACATACTCATTCGAGGCAGTTGAGATGGGTGAATCTGGTGCTTTTGGTGCTTTAGCAGCTTATGTTGTGGTGACAGCACTGGGTTGCCCCTTGCTTGCATTGCTGGGATGGCGAGGCATGTCTCTGCTGATGTCTTAGCCCGCAGAGTGCCGCAGCCCTGAAGTTAGGATACCTCCTCTTGCGCCCATGGAACCCATAAGCGTGACCAATCGCGAGGTCGGTTCGGGCCGAGAGATCGCCTCGATTGAAATCCCGAGAATGGGCTTGGGGGTCTGGATGATGAATGGCCCTAATGAGTGTAAGGACGCTGTAACCAATGCAATATCGATTGGATATCGTATGATAGACACCGCACGATCATATGGGAATGAGGCGGAGGTCGGAGAGGCGATCAGGGAATCCGGTATTGATAGATCGATGATCACGATAGTCACCAAACTTCGCAGAATGCATGCGACCAGCTATCAATCTACTATTGAGCACTGTAAGATAAGCTTGGAAAAACTCGCAATGGATCAGATTGACCTCTATCTCGTACATGCCCCTCCAGAAGATCCAGGTGCGAGAGAGCCGGTTTGGAGGGCCATGGAAGACCTCTTGGAAGCAGGCTTCGTGAGAACGATCGGAGTCAGCAATTACGGCGTACACCATCTGCATGATCTTGAGTCGTATGCCAGGGTACTGCCTTGCGTGAACCAGGTCGAGTTGAATCCATGGATTCAGAGACCTGAGCTCCATTCCGCGACTCGTGAGATGGGTGCGATAACCATGGCGTATTCCCCTCTTGCAAGGGGTCAAAAGGCCAATGATCCGGAAATCTCGGAGATATCCAAAAAGATAGGCTGCACGGGTGCGCAGGCCGCCATTCGCTGGTGCCTAGACCAAGGCGCGGTAGTCATACCGAAGTCCAGCGATCCATCCAGGCAGCGAGAAAATCTAGATTCCATGGGCGTCAATATCGACTCGATCAGAAACGAGATAGACATGCTGGACTCGAATCATGTCTCAGGATGGAACCCGACGGTGGAACCATGAGCCAGATAAGAGACCCAGAAACCATTGAAGAGGAGCTGGAGCTCTTCGCAGAGGCTGTGAGATTGGGTATCGACCCATTCCCACCGAAGCGAGTACGAGGGAGGATACTGCGTCTGTCTCTGGGATGGTTCATGATCATCATCATGCTCTCTTGGGTCTCGCAGTTCCTCTACAGGGCGCTGTGAGTTGGGATAGGAACAAACAAATCATGGAACTCTTTCCGATGTAGCATGCCGAAATACATGTATTCAGGAAATTACACTGCGAAAGGTGCCGCTGGTCTGTTGAATGACGGGGGCAAAGCAAGAGAAGAGGAGGCTGAGAAAGCCGCTGCCTCCATGGGGGGCTCCCTAGAGGCATACTACTGGTGCTACGGGGAAATGGACTTCATGATGATCATCAACGTCCCATCCGAGGAGATGGCGATCAAGTTCTCTCTGCATGTTGGCGCCTCAGGAGTCTTCAACGGTAAGTTGACTCCCTTGATATCGGTCGATACTATGGAAGCCGCGACATCCACAGAATTGCCCTTCATCAGGCTTCCCGGCGAGTAAAATTCCAACTGGAATTGGTAGTCCCGCCCGGATTCGAACCAGGGTCATGGCATCCAGAGTGCCATATGATGGACCACTACACTACGGGACTTCGAACCTGCGGTGAGCGGTTTTGTATTTCAACGAACCCATGATGGTCTAAAGGACATATCATGCCCTGAAGCGAGCCATGATTTCCTCATGCTTCTCCCGATTCGGCCTCAGCATATCCGGCGGAAGGTCGCACAGGGGGGTGTCCACGAGACCCTGATCTTCGTCGGCCGTCGGCATCTCGGTGTTATGGTGGAGAAGCCCCGTCACGTGCTTCTTGTCGACCTCAGCGTCG
>DATW01000077.1:0-411 GCA_002504845.1 Euryarchaeota archaeon UBA250
ATCGGCGTTGTTCCCAAGCCCGTCTCCATCGGTATCCACAGATTCCGCTGGACTGAGTGGGAATGCGTCGTCCTCGTCGAGCACGCCGTCTGAGTCATCATCGGTATCGACGTTGTTACCTATCCCGTCGGAGTCAGTGTCGAGGGTTTCCGATGGGTCCTGGGGGAATGCGTCGTCCTCGTCGAGCACGCCGTCTGAGTCATCATCGGTATCGGCGTTGTTACCTATCCCGTCGGAGTCAGTGTCGAGGGTTTCCGATGGGTCCTGGGGGAATGCGTCGTCCTCGTCGAGCACGCCGTCGTCATCGTCATCGGTGTCAGCGTTGTCGCCTATCCCGTCTTCATCGAAGTCGGCCCACTCGGTGGCGTTCATGGGGAATGCGTCGTCCTCGTCGAGCACGCCGTCCCCATC
>DATW01000077.1:732-7683 GCA_002504845.1 Euryarchaeota archaeon UBA250
GCCGTCCCCATCATCGTCGGTATCTGCGTTGGAGCCAAGGCCATCACCATCGAGATCGTTCCATTCCGCAATATTCGTGGGGAACGCGTCGTCCTCGTCGAGCACGCCATCTCCATCATCGTCGGTATCTGCGTTGTTCCCTACCCCGTCAGAGTCAGTATCGGCCCATTCGCTAGCATCATACGGGAATTCATCGAGTTGATCCGCATATCCGTCATTGTCATCATCTGGATCGATTGAGTCGCATACCCCATCACCATCATTGTCACTAGGAATGGAAGTACTGTTCAATGGATCGAAACCACATTGAGTCTCAATAATATCGAACCATCCGTCCCCGTCATCGTCTAAGTCTGCGTTGTCTCCTATCCCATCGCCGTCAAAATCAGCGATCTCTGATCCATCGAGGGGGAATGCGTCTGATATGTCGTCGACCCCGTCTCCGTCATCATCATGGTCGCGATGTGTTCCGTAATCTGTTACTTCTGGATTCGTCATGAAGAGACTGGTTGGAAGATCGAGGTTGTCTATCCACGCTGCATCTTGTCCATTTGATACAGTGTAGTCTTTGCTGTAGGTCCATTGTAGGGTGTGTGTGCCTGCGCTAAGAGGGAATGAGTAGTTCGACCATCCGGTATCACCGGACCATGACTCCACTTGTGCCCCGTCTACCGAGAATATCAAGAAATCATAGCTACTTTCGGAGTCTACCTTGTATGCAAATGATCCATTTGCACTCTCGGTGGAAAGCGTCAGTGAGATCGATGAGGCCTCATTGTCGGATATACTGCCAGATCTAAGTGATGCGTTCCCGCTGCTGGATGTGGAGTTGTCCAGACTCCAGGAGGGGGACGCTCCTAGATCCCAGGAGAATGTTGAGTTCAACTGAACGTCCTCGAATTCGTCGAGCGAGTAAGTGCAACACACCAGTTTGTAGGTCTCGTCGGCTAAACCATCTCCGTCGGTATCGTCCCAGGCCTGCCCATCCAAGGGGAAGGCATCCATATTGTCTTCAATTCCATCGTTATCGTCATCGATATCTACGCTGTCACAGAGTCCATCGGAGTCGGTATCTGCCGAAGGCAGGCTGAGGGGATCGTAGGCATCGGTCCCACAAGCCATTTCTGAGACATTTGACCACCCATCTCCGTCGATATCGTCGTCCATTGCATCACAGGTTCCATCCCCATCTACATCGTCTGGAGTTGAGTTTGGATCATTTACCATGGAACCGCATAGATTCTCCTCTTCATTCGTCCACCCATCTCCGTCGGCATCTGCCTCTGTTCCATGGAAAACGAGTTGCCAATCATTCACAGTTCCAGTAGAACCGGTGGAGTTGACGTCTAGCACATTCACAGTCCATGTTCCCGCGGTGAGTTCGCCATAGTGGTGCATGCTTACCATGTCGTGATAGCGCATATTGCCATATTCAGCTGGATTCGTATCAGCGAGAATGGAGGTATATCCGCTCGGGGAGGTGAGTGTGATTATCAGATCTTCAGGATTTTGATGGTCAACGTCCATGAATAGTTCAACACTCTCTATGTTTAGCAAGTCAGTCACAGTGTGACTGAAAGAAAGTGGTGTTCCCGAGGGGGGTATGTTCACCGATGGAGTGTATAGTGGGGTGGAGATATTCACCTCCGGGCCTAAGAAGGTCCAATTTTCTGCTAGATTTACCGCAGCAGTCGCATCCACCATCCCGAACCCGTAGTAGTGGCTCACTGGCAATCCTGCTCCATTGACACTCCAATTCTCATGATTGAGATCATTTGGAGTGGAGGAATGCACCAATATTGCTTGCATATCCCGCCAAGTGAGTGTGGGCTCGGCCTCAAGTATGAGTCCGGCCAGCCCTGCCACCTTGGGGCCCGATGACGACGTACCCCCGAAGTCATCTGTGTAATTCGTGGAGCTGTATCCCACAGAGCCTGTCCTATCAGCAGTTGTTATCCCCAAGGAACCGCCATTCGAAGGACCCACCACCAGAACCGGTGCGCCTATGCTCGAATACCAAGATTGTACTCCGCTGTAAGTTATCGCTCCGATCGCAATAGTGTATCTTGACTTCTGGAATCCTTTCTGATTCACGTTTTCATCCGAGGTATACTCGTTTCCTGCTGAGAATGTGAAAATACTTCCCAGAGAAGACCTCCCATCGTATACGCCTGATTCCAACATGGCTGCACTACTAGGCCCCAGACTCGCGAAACCAGCACCGCCGTAGCCCCATGAATTATGATAGATGTCAATGTCTTGGTTGAAGTCCGATAGAGCAGGTACCGCAGCGCCTCCGCAAAGGAATCTGGCATGGTTGTGGCTAGCGCCCCAGGCCACGCCTGCTATTCCGATTCCATTGTCCCCCATGCCCGCTGCGACGCCGGCAACTGCCGTTCCGTGGTTGTCGCTGGACGCTACAGGACTAGGGTCCTCATCGTTATCGCAATAATCGTATGAAGTGGATGCATCAAAATTAGGCTGGAGGTCCTCATGTAGAATATCAAGGCCGTCGTCCACTATCCGTATCATTACGCCAGAGCCGTTGTACCTGTCCCATGCTGCAGTGACATTCAGATCCACGCCCACGCTATTACCGTCTTGTCCAGTATTGATTAGATGCCATTGATCTGCGATGAGGGGATCATCGGGAATGGTCATCGGAGTAGGTTGTAAACTATCTTGGCTAGGAGCAAAAAGCTCTATTTCCCCAGTTTCCTGCAAAAAATCAAGAGTTTCGAAAGTTATTGAGGATCCTGGGACGGTGTAAACATGATCCAAGAATCTGTCTTGGGCCATCTTGCCGTTTTTCATTTGCTCAGATATCTTGGTGATTTGATCTGTGACTATGACCCATTCACTTGGTACCCCTGAATAGCCACCATCCTCCAATGGCGCCTGAAGCCTTGCGAATGACCATTGCAAATTTTCTGACATAGAGTCGATAATCGGAGTATGTCGAGGGAATAAAGAATTGGATTCTTCAACTTCTTTTTCGCTGTCCCAATCGGCTTGTATCAATGGTGATTGCAAGCTTATCAGCATTAGTGAGATGAGGAGATAGCTAGGCGTCCTCTGGGCGTTCATAGTGGGTATGTAGGACTTCGTTGATTTAACTGTCCTCTGGTCTCGTTAAGTTAGAAGGCGATATACCGAGTGGGGGATAAATCTCATTTTGGATAGTTTATACTCTGGAAATATCCTCTAATTGGCATGATGTGGTGCAGGCGGCAGGATTCGAACCTGCGAAGCACTATGCAGCGGATCTTGAGCCCGCCCCCTTTGACCACTCGGGTACACCTGCACCATCAGGAGGACGCTACCCCACTTGAGTTCAACGGAATCGAGCCTGTTTCAGGAGGGGGGTCAGAGGAATGGTTCAAGGAGCGTTTGCAGAACGTGGAGTCGGGGAAGTTGCGTGGATACGGATGAGCATGATACTCTCTCAGCGAGTGAGCTCGACCGGATTGAGAAGGCTATTTTCGAAGTTGCCCGGCAACAAAGAGGGAAGAGGGTCCCAGTATCTCTTCCTTTTCCCGACTTCTGGGATCGTGCGGTCCACCTGGTTATTCATCTTGAGCAGGAAGCCGATAGGATGCGAAGAGAGGGTGTGGGAAGTGCCAGACTATCAACAGGAATTCGAAGAATGGCGAATATAAGGACGCAGATTAGGAATCTTGCAAATCTTCGTCTAAACGCCCTAACCAGTCATGCAGTCATTGGCTCGCTACTGGAAGGAGGAGGATCTCGCGGAAATGGGAATTCTATTGAGTGGTCTAGGATGGATCCGAAAGAGCGGGCTTTCCACTCAGAGGTATCAAGAGGCGTCGATCGATTCCGCAATCAGGCATCTTGGGATGTTCTGATGGGAATCGAGGAGTCCGGTGTAGAAGAGGCGATTGGAGTTCCTGAGTTAAACCAATTTGAGAATGAAAAGGAATTGGATGGATTGGCTCCTCTACCAGTGCCTGCCCCTGAGAAAGAAGTTGAATGGAATGATCCTGAAATGGATGAGGAAGATAGGATTAGGACGATCGATGACGGATATCCCGAAGCGCCACTGAGCCCGATCCCGCAAGATGTCAAGCCAGATTTGGTCAGAATACGGATAATCGAAGATAGTGATGACCCGATAATTGATGAAGAGGGTAATGAAATTCGTATTATTGAGGGTGATTTCCACCTTTGTTCCGCGACTATGAGCGAGACTCTGATCTCAATTGGACTTGCTGAATTAGCAGATGTATAATTCAGGCAATGACCAAAGGCCTTGTGCTGGACTCTTCACAGCATGCCCGGCAATGGCTCAGTGACAGACATCATGATTGAAAGGCTGAGAAAGAATTTCTCAGACGACCCTACTGCTAAAATCGTACAGAATGCTGTTTCGAATGGGCATCTGATAGACGTGGCTCTTGATCGTGATCTAGTTCAAACCATGAATTCTAGTTTCAGCATCAAACTCGATGAATGGTCTGTGACTAATCAGAAATCTAGCGGGAGATGTTGGCTTTTCGCTGCATTGAATCTGTTTAGACCGGGGGCGATGAAGAAGATGAATATCAAGGAGTTTGAATTCAGTCAATCTCATATCCATTTCTGGGATAAATTCGAACGATCAAATTGCTTCCTCGAGTCAATTATTGATCTTGGAAAGGAACCTGTGGAGGACCGTACAGTGCATTTCCTTCTTAGTGACCCTATCGGAGATGGGGGTCAATGGAATATGGCCATGAATCTAATTCGAAAGCATGGCCTTGTTCCAAAGTCGGTATATCCTGAATCGACATCTAGTAGTGCGACGAGATGGATGAACTCAAGTCTGAGGGATTTGCTGAGATCTTCTGCATCTGAATTGAGGAAGATGATCTCTGACGGTTCACCCCTCAGTGAAGTTAGGTCCAGGAAAGAAGATCGTATTGCTGATGTATGGAGACTCCTATGCATGCATCTTGGTACGCCGCCGGAGTCATTTGATTGGCAATGGAGGGACAAAGATGGAGATTTTCACCGAAAGGGCGTGATGACGCCGAGTGAATTCGTTTCAGAATTCGTAGATATCGACTGGGATGATTTTGTTTGTCTTGTTCACGATCCTAGAAATGAAATGTACAAAACATACACTGTGGACAGGCTTCAGAATGTTGCAGGCGGCCCTCCAGTGATGTATCTCAACATCCCAATCGAAGAAATGAAGCGGATTACCATGGAGATGCTTGAGCAAGGCACGCCAGTTTGGATGGGTTGCGATGTGGGTAAGCAGATGCATAGGAAGCGTGGTCTTTGGGATTCTCGTCTGTATGATCTCCAATCGCTATATGGTTTTGAATTTGGAATGGACAAAAAGAATAGATTGGAACATGGACAGACGGTGATGACTCATGCGATGCTTTTCACAGGCGTGGATATTGTAGATGGATCCCCTCGAAGATGGAGGGTGGAGAATTCCTGGGGTGCGAAAGATAGTGGGGAGAAAGGATTCTACACTATGAATGACAGTTGGTTCGATGATTACATGTTCGAAATAGCAGCTCCACGTGATTTACTGAATCAAAAGATGGCCTCTGGTTTAGAAAGCGAACCTGTTATTCTTCCAGCATGGGATCCAATGGGATCTCTTGCTAGAGTAAATGAGTCTTGACGCTTGATCAAGCAAGGTTTCTGAGAGAAAGTTCGATCGTGACTGAATCAGGAATTGGGATTCTTAGTACGTTTCTCAATGCAGTCTCATCCTTGGCAGTATTGGTTACTAGCTCAAGCAGTCTCTTGTGTATTCGCATCTCCCAATGATCGTAAGTCTCTGACCCTTCGCCTGAGGGTGCTTTCCTGCACGGTACAACCAGTCTTCGAGTTGGGAGTGGAATCGGGCCCCTTAGCTTAACTCCGGATTCGTCGGATATTCTCTTTATCTGAGAACATACTGTATCCACATCTTCGTGGTTTTCTCCGGTCAGTTTGATTGTGGTGACTACTGGCATCCAGAGTACACCCCAAACCTACGAATCACGCTTTCTTCTCGATCTTGGCGCAGACACCTGCAGCCACAGTCTTGCCCATGTCGCGAATTGCGAATCTGGAAAGTTCGGGGAAGGCATCTTGCTGCTCAAGGGCCATTGGCTTGGTAGGCTGGAAGCGAACCAGAGCTGCATCGCCGGACTTCAAGAATGCTGGAGTCTCTCCAGTCTTGAGATCTTTAACGAGTTCCACGAACCTGACAGCAACCTGTGCGGTGTGTGCGTGGAAGACTGGTGTGTATCCAACGCCGACGGCCTTTGGTATATCCATTATCTGGATGTTACCCAGGAAGGTCTCGTCATGTCGAACGTATGTGGGGGGGTTATCCTGGTATCCTGCGATGTCTCCACGGCGGATGTCAGTTACAGCGAGGCCTCTGACGTTGAATCCGACGTTGTCGCCGGGTTCGGCCTTGTCCACCATGGTGTGATGCATCTCGATGCTCTTGACCTCAGCCGACTTCTGGCTTGGGTTGAACACGACTGTCTTTCCTGGATTGAGAACTCCAGTCTCGATCTTGCCGACGGGGACAGTTCCAATTCCGCCGATCTTGTAGACATCTTGGATAGGTAGCCTTAGTGGGCGATCAGTTGGCTTTGGTGGCATTGTGATTGCATCGATGGCCTCGAACAGAGTTGGGCCGTTGTACCATGACATGTTGTCACTCTTGTTGTAGATGTTCTCGCCCATCTGGGATGAGCCTGCGATGAAGTTGATGCCGTCTGGCTTGAATCCGGCCATCTTGAGGAGGTTCGAAACTTCGGTCTTGACCTCGTTGTACTTGGCTTCCTGGTAATCTACACCGCTGATGTCCATCTTGTTGATGTTGACTATCAACTGCGTTACGCCGAGAACTCGAGCGAGGAATGCATGCTCCTTGGTCTGGGCGTTAACTCCGTCATTAGCGGCGACGACTAGTACAGCAGCATCTGCCTG
>DATW01000077.1:8011-14509 GCA_002504845.1 Euryarchaeota archaeon UBA250
CTGGTTCCAGTGATCATGTTCTTCACGAAATCACGGTGCCCGGGAGCATCGATGACGGTGAAGTAATAGTTGGGCGTGTAGAACTCCTTGTGAGCTACGTCGATCGTGATACCACGCTCTCGCTCTTCCTTCAGCCCGTCCATGACGTATGCTAAACCGAATCCGGCCTTGCCTGACTCGGAGGCCAGTTGTTCGTTCTTATCGATTATGTGCTGTTCGATGTGGCCACTGTCTAGGAGTAGTCTTCCAACTGTGGTTGACTTTCCATGGTCGACGTGACCGATGAATACGATATTCAAGTGTGGCTTGCTCTTATCTTCCCATTGTGAGCCCATGTTATACACCTCTATGGTGAGCCGGCCACTTTGGGTCCGTATTTGAACCTCACTCACAGAGAATGGGGTTATGGGTATCGGTTGGAAGATGCGTATCAACGCCGTATTAGCGATACTGCAACTCTATGATGAGTGAGTTGATACGCGTATTGTGGCTCTCATCGTTAGATAGGTCAACGGACCAGGTTCCTGGCTGGAATCCTCGGACGGTGGACCCGGATATGACTTGCCATACGCAGTAATCGTCGCTACCGCACTCCCCTGCATCCCTGTTTTCATTCTCTATACCAGTAGTATTGGTGACTTCGTGATCCTGAGATGTTGTGTTGTACATATACAAATCAAGCCTGTTTGCTGTGGTTGCCCCTCCTATTCCAATGGGCTGATCGTCATCCTCCTGCGGATAATCGAGTTTTACTCTCAGATATCTAATTCGACTTTTACCATCATCGTAATCCACCGGGAAGTCCCACATCATCTCAACGGGGTCCCCGAGACTCCTGTCTATTTCGAAGTTGGACCATGCGCCTCGATAATTGATGTAGATTGTGATTTTGATGCTATCAGTGAGTCCGTTGCTGGATACCACAGTGAGTTGGACTTCGACTGCTCCGCCGCTTCTTTCGAAGGTTACAACGCCATCCTCCGAACTAGATGCATCGACGTCATTGTCTCTTATGCCATCGCCGTCTGAGTCTTCCGAAGTGTCTAGATCCCACTCCCACCTGTCGATGTAATCGATTCCTCCTGCGTCTGAAGAAGAGCCGTCGATTTGTACCTCAGTAGTGAATGCGATTGATCTGTCTCCCTCATCTTTATTCTCATCGCAGACCCATATGAGGATGAACTCTCCATTTGGAGGTTCCTCGCCATCGCAGTCATCCATCTTTTCCACGTCGATTGAGGCGATTGGTTTCTTGGCGTCAGAGTCGATTACTGTGATGTTCTTGCTCATTGTGGCTTCGTAGTTGCCATCGGCAACGGTTAGTCTGACCGCATAAGTGCCCGTGCTCGTGTAGACGTGACTTGTGGTCAGACCGGAGCCTAAGTTTCCATCGCCGAAAGACCATGAGAATGTCAGGGAGTCTCCATCGGGGTCCGAGCTTCCAGCGGCACTGAATGTCACTGTGTCGCCCTCTCGCACAGAACCAGAGGGATCTATGCTCATTTGGACTGTTGGGGCTTCATTGAGCCCGAGTGTTGCGAGGCATCCGCTGAGAGACGCTATCGCGATGAGGAATGCGATCGTTGTAGCCTTGGAGATAACTCCCATGACCCCTTTCAGAAAGCATTTGAACATGAATCCTGCGATGATTTGGGCCTAGAAATCAAAAAGGGATTGTTGTCTAGACCCTTGGAGCAATTCTTTCTCACTCCATCCGAATGCTTCCGTGATACGGCCGAGCGCTGTAGCAAGCCGCTTTGCATAGTATTCAGCGTCATACATAGGCGGCTCTTCCCCCAATTCATCAGTAAGCCAAGCGCTGACCTGCATGGGTGATGATTTGGCATTCGACACGACGTAGCCGACTTTCATTCCAGGTGTGAATCCAAGGCCTCTTTCTATCCTCTGTTTTGCTGCTCTTACGTACGGGAGGCCGTCTTCATTTTTGTATACGCTGAAATCCCACTTGCTCTCCCTCTTGTTCCACTTTCCCTTACATGAGCGACTGATGACGAGATCGGCGGTGTCGATATCGCCTCCTCGGACTCTGTCGATGACCTTTCTCGTTCGATCGACGGCGGACTCCTGTTTTCCTTGCAGGATATGCTCGAAGAGCATGGTCATTGTCGTGGTTAACAGTCTGAATGAATCCGTCCTCCTAACTTCATAACCCCGAATTAGCATCTCTTCTCTTGGCCATACAACTCTTCCAACGTACCTCTTCTTAGCCCCATGAGAAAAAAATGCGGACATGGCTGTCTCGAATTCGAGTTCAGCACCCTCTTTGGAGTATCTCTCTGCGAGTCTGCGTCCAAAATTAATTGTCTCACTCCTTGCTTGCGACCAGAGGGCAAAGCTGTCTTCAGACTCGTCTGGTTTGTCTATTGGTGCGTTGTCGAGCCCCCTCGTACGAACGAAGATTGAATCTGTGTCTGAATATACCACTTCATAGCCGTCGTTTCCGAGATCCGATATTATTGATCGGATGTTATGGCGCGCCCATTCTGTGATGCTTGCACCGATGTCCTTGTGGGTGAAGCGGTAGAATGCACTTGCGAAGACACCGTAGAATGAGTTCATGAGTATCTTGACTGCGAACTGTAGCCTTTCATTCAGAAAGGCAGCCTGCTCATCGCCCTCGTTCCTGGCTTTTCTGGCTTCAGCCTTGTATTGATCTCGCTGATCCATAAGGTCGGAGAGCAACCTTGGAACGAGGCCCGCTCTGTTCTTGTGCGATCTGTATCTTGTTCCCGTGGAGGGCGAGACCAAATCATCCTCCATATCCTCATGGAAGGCACTGTCCACTAAGGTCGTCGAACAGATGTTATTGGATATCATAATCGACGGATACATCGATTTGAAATCAAGAACTGCTACCCATGACCTGAGTCCCGGTTCGACCTCATGCACATATCCTCCGGCTATTTGTTCGCCTCTTCGCCCCTGACGGGTTGTGGGTACTGCAACGTTTTCTCGATCTGCTAATCGTATCACGAGAGAGTCTATCCACTGACTTGTGGTCTCTGTGGCCGCAGTTGAGAAACTGGTTCTAGCTACGGCTGCAAGGGCTTCCTTCTGCTGTACAGATTGGAGATGCTGGAGAATGTCGAGCGGCAGGTGTGTATCTCTGAGGCAGTAACGAATCACCTCTTCCGGCCTCGAAGCCCATTCTTCATCCATACGGCTAGAGTCGACATCGAGTTTTCTCCTATCCTCGTCTTCTGGCCAAATCAAGGCAGTTACAAAACGAAGTGATTCTCGTTCTGGCCTCAAGGTCTGACGAACCTGCCACCATGCATCCATTGGGACTCTTCCGGAGATGTTCCAAGTACGATTCTGACCTCTGTTCGGGATAATTCTTCTCGATTTCTCATCGAAGGGGACCCTTCCCCAACCGAACAGATCTGGCCTCTCATCTTTCTTGGCCAGTGCCTCGGTTCTTTCTAGGATACGTGGTAAATCGAAATTGTCTATGTTGTATCCAGTGATAATATCAGGATCTTGTTCCCTCACAAGCTGACATATTGGCTCAAGGATCTCTGTCCTTTCATTGCCTCTGTAGACGTGCTCGGTACGTTCACCGGCTCTGTCTATGACAACGGCGGCGCAGAGGATTTCATTTGTCGCTATACTGGTCTCAAGATCTATCGAAAGAGTCACGAAAGGCGTCTGGAATGGTTCGCATGTTTCAAGATCTTCTGCCTCGCAAGACATCACGATGTCTACAGGATAGAGTCCTCTTCCCCCCACTTGGAGTATGTTCTCAAGAGCATCTTCAGACTCTGGAGAGAGTTTTCTGACTTCTTCCGGTGCCCTAGCATCTGCATGGAGTATCTGGCCTTTAGCACGGATATGCGGCCCCAGATCTAGGTCAAGCATGAGTCTTTTGTGGAATTGGATATCTGCACTGGTAACTCTCCAATCTGCGCGTAGCCGCTCTCTTAGGCGGCTAACTACCGTGGTATCGCGAACCATCACTCTCCAATGTGGCGCTTCCCCCTGGGATGTCCATTTCATCACAGGAGGTCGGATGTCAGTGACTGTAGAGATCGCCAGGACCTCTTTGATTTCTTCTTCAGTACCGCTACAACCCTTGTCCTTAGGAGATATCTCGATGTATGGCCTCATACCATTAACGAGGAGAAGGGTCGAGTGCCCTTGTTTTGATCTGCACCACAATTCAACCACAGTATTCGAATCGCCCCACGAACGGTTGTCGCCTGAAACGATGCAAAGATCGTCGGACCACATGGCACGTCCCATGAGGTCGGATAGAGGGGTTGTGGTTCAATGCTTCCAGCGTTACTCGCTCACACTACCTTGTGGCCGGAAGCGTTGAATGCCTTCTTTGTGCGAGCCCCCCTCATGGCCTCGTCGGAGAGTCCCGTCCCACCGATTGATTGGGACACTCTAACATTCTCTTTTACGGAGACTGATAGGATGTTTGTAGCCCACGGCACATGGAAAGATGGTTGGGGGGAAGGGACCATGACGGATTTCCAGCCTCTCACCCTCTCACCGGCTGCTTGCGTACTGAATTATGGGCAGGGCCTCTTCGAGGGGATGAAGGCAAGAATGACTCCTGATGGGAGGATTACACTGTTCAGGCCCGAGATGAATGCTAGAAGAGCGGCTGAGGGATCTGCAAGGCTAGTCATGCCAGAGGTTCCAGAGGAGATGTTTGTTGACGTGGTTAGGAGAGTTGCCTCAGAGAATCGAAGATGGGTTCCTCCAAATGGAAGGGGCGAATTGTACATTCGGCCGATAATATTCGGCAGCAGCGCACGACTCGGGGTGGCTCCTGCAGATGAATACATGTTCGTGGTTTTCGCAGTTCCTGTTGGGCCCTACTTCAAGGGAGGCATGACGCCGATATCCCTCAGGGTTTCTCAAGACCATCACCGAGCTGCGCCGGGTGGTTCTGGGGGTGTGAAGGCCATCGGCAACTACGCCCCTGGCATGATGCCCTCAAAGAAGGCCAAATCAGAAGGTTACAGCGAAATCATCTATCTCGACGCTGTGGATCATCAGTACGTGGAGGAAGTCGGAGCGGCTAATTTCTTCTGCGTGCGTGACAATGTCCTGTACACGCCAGAGTTAACTGGCACGATTCTGCCCGGGATAACAAGGCTATCAATCATAGAGCTTGCTCGGTCAATGGGGCTGGAAGTTAAGGAAGAGCGTGTGGATATTGATTTTGCACTGGAGTGTGATGAGGCCTTCTGCGCAGGTACTGCTGCGGTGATATCGCCAATAGGCTCAATTGAACATGGGGAGAGGGTTGTCAACTACGGCAATGTTGGAAAGATTACCATGGACCTGTATCGTCGACTAACAGGGATAATGGACGGTTCGTCTGAAGACCCATTTGGATGGACCCTGGAGATATGAGTTATCGGCGTCCGAATTTCTTCTTGCGCTGACCAGAAGGTCTGCGAGAGGGGGCTTTTCTCTGCTTTGCCTGCCTGGCGCCGGCCCTACCAGACAGCTTGGAGGTACGTTTGTCGGCCATATCTTCACTCTCAGAAGCCATGATCTTGAGTCTCTGACCAATCGCCTTGAGGACGTCTTCCTTATTCGCTGAATTGGTAGATGCCAGTGCATCATCAGTTGATACGACCAGTCTACCCTCTTTGGAAGATGGTCGAAGAGGGTGGCTTGCATCTTGGTCACGCCTCATTTTTGTTATACCTGCGGATCTCGCAGCCATTGCGATTTGGTCAAGAGAGGGGCGCGGTATGCTGGCATCACGTGAGACACGTCTCCCGGATCTCCTGGAGGTTCTGGAATCGAAGTAGCCCGTCCAGATCGTCATTCGGGTGGAGTCGCCTGTCATGGATATGATATTCGCCGTAGAATGGTTGACTTGAGTTCTTCGTGTGTCACTGATCTAGAAGAATGCCACTAACTACCCCGTCCATTCCCGGGCGGCTTGTGATTCGGACCTGTCCGAGTTCTGTCTCAGCAATGGCTCCCTTTGTTATGATGTTACGACGTACGTAGTTGGGATCAGCCGCGTTCTCAATGATGTTAGTAATGGCAACGCGCTTCGTGACGCCTTCAGAAGGAATGCTGACGTTGATTTGAGAGGCGCTCATGACTCTGACAGTCTGTAAGCCTGCATGCTTTCGATAGATTTTGTTCTGATTCTCGTCGGAGACGAAGGCGAACTGCTTCTCACTGGATATTTCCTTCTTCCGCTTGCCCCTATAGCGTATAGGGCGCTTCAAGCGTCCGCCAGTTGGCTTTCTCCTAGACATGCCATGCCACTTAGCCACGAGTCCTGCCGACCGACCTTCCTTATTTCAATAGATTGGAGGTTGACAACCACGATTATCTCCGTGAGATTCATCCTTTCGATTGGTGCCGCAAGTACATGACGGAGAAACGCCTGAGGCGTAGGACGCCTCTTCGATTCAAACAAATCAAGGCCATATCATCCGAAATAGAAGCTCGTCTCAATGTGGCGCTGAATCTCTCGAGTTCATTTCTAGAAGA
>DATW01000077.1:14917-16017 GCA_002504845.1 Euryarchaeota archaeon UBA250
TGGTTTCCAACTCTGAGGGGGCTCCTTACTTGGAATCTAGATTTGAACTGGGCAGAAGTCGATCATGGAGCAATACCGTTCCTGATGAACGGTGCTGACTGCATGGCGGCAGGAATACAGAATTCAGATCACAGAATAAGGAAGGGGGATCCTGTTTGGATAAGGGATGAGTCCCACGGAAGACCGCTGGCGTTAGGTTGGGCCCTAATGGATGGTGAAGAAATGGAGAATGCGAAGAATGGCAAAGGAATTCAAACAGTGCATTGGGTCGGTGATGATCTCTGGAATTTGGATTCCTAGATTGATTGAGCATTGAATCGCTTCATTCTTACCTAGGTCAGGTAACAGGGCTCCATGCGAGCGGCGCCACTGCTGGTTGTCCTGCTTATTCTTCCAACAGTGGTAGGAGAAGACGGTGGGATTAATTCTGAAGCCGACTTGACTGGTACTCCAATCGAATCTTTGTCCTATCCCGACTCATTCACGGCCCTTGGGGATGAAGGCGGCTTCATGTCAATCGAACTTGAAATTAGAATGGATGAAAATATCAGTTCGGTCCAATGGGTCACTCAAGTCTGCGTAAATAGCGGGGTGTGTTACCCGCCTGAATACAACGACATGAATCAGCAGAATGGGACGTGGGCGTCAGGCGTAGAAATAGAGGCCGACGCTTCGTATGTCAATTGGAGATTTGATATTCAACACGCTAACAATTCAACTTCGGAACGCATTCCACCCCTGGGGTGGGGGTGGAAGATCTGGTCAACATGTTGGTTTGATGGGGACTCATGGGGTGGAGTTGACTTTCCAGCAGAAATCGGAATGGAGAATTGTGTGAGTGTGTTGGATGATGGCTCTGAGCCGTCTAATGGGATGTTATCCGTGCCATATGGCGGGGCATTACTTGCTATCATGTCACTTGGGACGGCAGCATTGATGCCAAGACGCGTCTGAGGCTAGGCATGGGCGATGGGGACGAACCACCGGGATTCATCGAACTCATCTTCAATGAATTGCCAGAGGATGAGATGGCTCAACGTGCTCGAGACTTCTACGAGCAGATGGATATGCGTCGGACTACTCGTCATTTTTCCAGCAGA
>DATW01000056.1 GCA_002504845.1 Euryarchaeota archaeon UBA250
TCCTGGCCTAGAGAAGAGGCCTCGCTCACCCTCTCGGAGCCGTAAATGAATGATACTTCCACCATGGTTTCATCCAGGCCGGACGTGAATGGCGTCCCCGAGCCTGCGTGTAAAAGCGTTCCATTGACTCTGAATGAGTCTCCCTTCATGAGATAGATGCCAGACGCATCCGACTCGCCGATCGGAAGAGTCAGGTCCTCAGTATGCGTGGGGACGGCTTCCAACATGTTGTCTAATTCCCATGAAAGGGAAGTTAGCAGCGATGATTGAGCGACCATCTGTAAGTCATCTGTTATTCTGACTCTTGGGCTACAGTCTGAGTCGCCTGTATTCCAAGGGTAGTTCCAATCAAGAATGAAATCAAACTCAACAGAGAGGATTGAGTCGGATTCCATCGGCGTAGCACTTGCATCTATGAGGTGTACGTAAGAGTCCTCGGGTGTGGATAGGATCTGCTCAGCTGGATTCCAGAACATCTTGCCGAGACCTGTTGGCCCATCGTCACAAAGCATCACGTCAATGCCATCTAGAGTTGCGATACCGTTTGGTTCGTCTATTACCATGGTGAACGTATGCTCCACACCGGGTAGCAGATAGCCGGATTTCCTATCAAGAGAGAATCCTGAGCCTAGAATCTGCGTCTCAACGTCCTCCGCGACGAGCATAGTCGCCCATGCTTCGGATGCTCCGGGTCCTCCCCCTGTGCCGCCTGACTGATATGTTCGTCCAGACCAGTCAGTACCTTCGATGTACAGATAAACAGGGCTATTGAAGGGCACACCTGTCAAATCAATTCCTTCGAAATTCTTCTGCTCCTCGCCGGAGAAACCTATGGATAGGGGGAGCGTCATTGAGCTGTACTCTTCTGAGTCAGGAACGCCATCACCATTTGCGTCATCCATCACAGTACGCCAGTACCTCAGAGTTACTTCTGATGCTCTTGCATCGGCGTCAGACACGGTCACGTATACCGATAGCGGCATCTCTGGGTCCACAATCTTTCCAGCTGCGTTTTGGAAGCCGAGTGGAGTGAGTATCTGGATTGGCCCCGCTACAGGGGGCTCGGAATCTACTTCTGCCTGGATACTGGGGGGGTCGATGGTCAAGTCCTCGGCGTTAACAATGGACACCATGGTTGGACCGATTGCCTCCAGCAGTGGCTGCAGTGTGATTGAAGACATGCCCGATGGGATCATCAGGTCTCCACTGAAGATTCCACCAGATTGAGGGATTAGTGGAATTATGACCCCAGATAAGTCGACTGCTGGGGAGAAGTCTCCTGAATCCGGCCTTAATTCTTCTGAGCCTTGGAAGCGTACGCTGCCCTCGATGGAAATCATGTTTCCAGGATCAACGGGGAACGGGTACATCGAAGAGAATTGGTCGGAAAGCGTATTCCCGAGATGATTGACCACTGTGAAAGAGTCAATTTCCAAGTCATTCTCGTAAGCAGACCTTCCGCCATTGCCGCTTGACGCCTCAGCAGACCATCGGGTCTCGCCGTTCAGGTCAGTGGCGCTGGATGACCACGATATCGATGAAAGGTCATCTGGGCCCCATGAGGCGGATATCGACCAATTGACCTGTATTCTTTCAGTTCCGTCTTGATTTGTTACGAGTGCCGAGGCTGACTCGGAGGTTGCAAGATCGAGTCCAGGTATCGAACCGGATTGGGCGAATGATACTGAGCCTTGGTCAGACCAGTCGCCATCAGGGGAATAGGCGGTATATGTGGCGCTATCTCCGTCCTCCGTGCTTCCAGTCAGAGTCACTGATGAAATCTGACTATTATCGAAGAGGTGGCTGTGCTCGGTCACAAGATGGTATGATTCAGCCCTAGGTGCGAATGTATTGGGCGGGTCGAACGGGTGATTGGTTGTGATGTAGTCGTATTCCGCGCCACCGCCGATAGAGATCATGCCCTCCAGCGCGTTTACCGCGACGTTGACATCCGTATTGGAGGAATTCGACTGAGCTGCCGTTATGGCGCTTGTCACTACGTTCTGCAGGCCAGATACATTCTCATGGAGATAGTACGATATCCCCAAGGTCGCGATAGCCACAGTTTGGGATGAAGTTGATGAAATTTGGAAATCGAGTTGCTTCCAATGCCTACTTGTTGATGGGTCTGTAATACTCGGCTGGACGGAGTTGATCTGAGAAATCATGGCACCATTGAAGTGGATCGCTGAAGGGCCTGCTCCAGAACTATATGTCGACTGGGATGCCGAACCCAAGGATACCACGACGGGCGAGTCGAAGGTTGGCGAGCCCACGGGAGATACTGCCATGAAGCCGGCTGCCGCCCATGATGTCGCATCCACATTCGTATCTGCTGATGTGCCAGAAGGCACAAGCACAGAGATAGTTGCCGGGTTGGATGGAGTGAGCGATATAGATTCGCTTCTTTGCATGGTGCCTCCTTCAATCAGGGATTGCCAGCCGAGGTTGCCATAGCTGCTGCCCATGGGGAAAGCCCAATCATTTGTACCATCTGAACCCAAATCTACAGTCGGCGAACGTGCCGGTTCTGCGAATTTAGCAGAGATGTTGAGTTGATTGATACTGCCTGTTGGAGACAGGGAAATGGTAGCACGGTATCCCGGTTGAAGCCATGGGAATTCTACGAGCCCCCCTGTTACCCCCTGTGGCCCTATAACAGCGCCATTCGCATCTTTGAAGGTGATTGTAACTCCCGAGTAGTCCCCCGATACAGATAATGCCCTTATCGGTCTTGAAGAGGTGAGGTACTCGGAATCAATTGTGCCTGCTATCCCTGTGCTGACGATGTAATCCCCCTCTATGACTGTGCTCGGGCTGAACGACCAGCCATTAGAAATCCCTGAAGAGGACGACAGTGTCCTGAAACCGTCTAGTCTCACTGAATTTATCATGGGGGTCAGACTGGAATTCACAGTTTCCAAGTGGACTTGAATCCTAACAGATGGGTGTGTTGCAGCATCTATGCCTGCGAGGGACATTGGTAATTCACCCATGTCAAAGCCATCTACAGGACTCATAGACACGGAATCTAGGATTGAAATTAGAACCCTAGTTCCCTCGGGAATCTCAGCATCGACATCGACATAGCCCATATTGAAACTTGATTGGTTCGATAGGTCCACTGAAGGAGATGTCCATGATCCATTTGAACTGTAGTTGGGTATGAGTATGCCGAAATCATCGACGTAGAATCCTTCATAGGTTTCAGAACCACTATTCTGGCAGCATGTATCCGATGAGAATTGGAATCTGAATTGCATTTGTTCGCCGGACCATTGGTCCAGGGGTGCCTCTCTCTCAGTCATCTCATCAAGCCCGCATTCACCATCGAACCACAGCTCCTCTGTGCCCCACGGATTGTTCCATGTGGAAGTTCTGACGCCGTCGTACCACCCCGTTAATGAGGGCTGGAAATGCTGCCACGACCCTCCGTTGACCCTGTACTGCAATTGTGCGCCATCAGTGCTGTAGAGAGGATCCATGCAACTCCATTTCGAGAAATGGAGGGTTGCGCCTGAATCAGGGATGTCGTAGTCTGGCGAAAGGAGATATCCATTCTTATTGTCCGAGTATGGCCCAGACAGATCTGTCCCGTAAAGATAGGGGAAGCTTGCTGGCTCTTGAAGCGTAAGTGACGATCCTAGGAATCCGTAATCCCATGTGTCAGAAGCCCCGGTGGTGCTCCAACCGGGAGCATGGGCATTCTCCGGCGCAGTCGCATATGAGTTCTCAAATCCAAGGGATTGGTCTATGCTTCCGCCGAAAAGCTGGATGTGGTTCCAATCATCGACGCATCCGGAAGTTAAGCAGTATCCTCCGGGTGCGACATAATGGTAGAACGTGCTGCTAGTGCCCAAATCATCAGACCAGTGTACAGCTGTACCGGGAGTTACTAGGGACACATCGGTCAAAAAGACGCCTTCGAAATTATCCTGAGGGGACCCGTAAGTTACAGAACCGTCGGTGTCAACAAGAATTCGAAGATACACTGTATTCAGATTGAGGAACTGCGAAGGGACGGTGTACTGCTGGATCACCAGGCCCCCGCTCTGATCGCCAGTATTGCCTGGTATGGCTCCAGTCCTGTCATCGCAAGCAGTACTCGTCAAAGATGTCGAAGAAGAAATGTCGACCCACGTGGCGTTGTTTGTGGACATCTCCACGCAGTAGTTGTCGTACGTGCTACCCTCCAGGTCGTACTCGATGTTGAGTCGTATCTTGGAATTCGCCGATGTGCCCTGTGTGTTTATCTGAGTCTGGAGGGCGCCATGAGCGTAGTTAGAATACGAACAGGTTGCTAGAGCGGGGAGAGAGCACCCGTGGAGCCAGCCGCCGTCCATTCCGCCGACATTCTGGTAGGAGATGTTGTCAAGGAACCATCCAGGCCTCAAGTTCTGGGAGGACGGGTGGGTCCAGAGCCGGAATCTGAATTGTATCTTGTCGGCTTCATCTATTCCCGACAGGGTTGTGAGGTCTATGTTCTCAGAAGTCCAACCGCTGTGCGAAGGAGAGGCGAAGACCGGGAGGTCGCCTGATGGCTGCCCTGGAACTACGGGACCATCTGAGGACAATGTGCTAGGGTACCCTCCTGCTGGTTCGATGTACGACCATGGGCCCCATGTGCCATTCATCATCCTGAACTCGAGCCATGCGCCGTCGCCGTCGCCAGCGGATGTGCTGTCAACGTGATACCAGTGATCGAAAGATAGGGTGTAGCCAACTTGTAGATCGCTCACTGGGACATCCAGAGGAGGGAGGTAGAGGGATGTGTCTACGCCCGCGGGAACAGGGTTTCCGGGCATGGTTCCTGCGATGACCTTCCCCTCAACCGCTGCTGCTGGGACTACCCCGTGTGGAAGGGTTCTCTCATCCAAGTAAACAGAGCCATTCATCGTTTCAGGCAGTACTGAGGACCAGTAGTCGATATCTGGGTTGTGGCACAGCGGGATTGTCTGCTGTATCTCTGTAGTGCCGAGGGTTCCATCGTTATTCAGATCCTGCCCGATATCCATGAGGTGACCGCCATCACTGCATGTGGCTGAATCAGCAGCATCTGGACGATCTTCGACCAGCCAGTTGAAGAAGCCGCCTAATCCAGGCGTGATCACTGCACCGCTTCCCGTGCCGCTTGGGACTATAGTCGGAGTAGATGTGTACCCCGAGCCAAGTGCGTCTATCGTGGCGATTACGATGGGACCTGTCGAATTCAGTGTTAGAGCGATGTCTACCTGCCTCCCACTAGCAGCGGTGTTAGCTAATGAGAGGGTGTGTTCCGTTGTGTAATTGAAGCCATGTGAAGTCAGGGAAATCCCAGTTACAGCGCCGGAGCTATCAACCGAAGTAACAGTCAAATTGGCGCCGGTGCCAGGGCAATCTCGACCGCATTCCACATTGAACACGGTGCCACTCTGGTACCCTTGGCCGCCTGATACCAGGGTGGCCGAACCAATACCTCTGCCTGAGAGGTATGTGCCATTGAATCCTGATCCGCCACCGCCTGTTGCAGATAGATTTCCATCGCCATAGCCAGAACCTGGATCGGTGATATTCAATGAAGTGATGCTGTCGGGCAGCCCCGAGGAAGGACAGTACTCATTCGATGATTCGATCTCATCAGAGTCGAGATTTCCATCGCCATCGATGTCATGCCCGTAAGATAGTTTTGTGGAGTCTTGATTGCTACATGATATGCTTGAGGAGATATACTCGATGGAATAGACAACTAGAATCCCTGGGGAGTGGTAGTATCCATTCGGCATTTCGATGGTGTAATTTCCCCCGTCGAAGTCTTCTATCTGAGATACGGTGAAATCATCTTCAAGTAGTAATTGGCCATCCGAATTGACCGTTATTCCGCTGAGAAAGGCTCCATCATTATGCGGGGAGTCTTCATGCCATGAGAGGAGATTCTCAGAAGACTGTGCGACCTCCTCGTTCGATATCTCCATCCAGCTGTCCAATACAGTCGCATTTGTGGGAATGCGCAGTGCTGTGAAATCTGATCCGCCATCAGAAGGCCTCACGGCATCTGGGCCGCGCCACTCTGAGAGGTCGGCTTGGGCTATCGGCACAAACAGCATCAAGGCTGTCAGAAGGATTGCGCGGCGGGCGTTCGTACGAGACATATACTAGTGACGTGTAACTAAGACTATGAAATGTGCGAATGAAAGTGGATAACTCTTGGAGCCACTGGGGGGAATTGAACCCCCGACCTTCGCCTTACCAAGGCGACGCTATACCCCTAAGCCACAGTGGCGGCAGCACCGGGACCTAGAGTCTTGATTTAATCGCTGCGTAAATCGTTTTGAACAATCAACAGCCTCAAACACCATCGGTGTTCAGGCCGGCTCATAAGCCGAGGTCGCATAGCCTGGTATTGCGCATGACTGGAAATCATGTGGGATCTTCCCTCCGGAGTTCAAATCTCCGTCTCGGCGCCAAATCGGCACCCTATCCCGCACTCGTATACAGAATTTCCAAATGGTTGTATCGAAGCCGATCCATGTGGACGTTGATGCCGTAGAGCATAATTTGGCTTCTGAGCCAGTTACGCGCTTGTCCGACATAGACGCATTTACACAATTTGGAACTAGGTTTGGAGCACTATCACACATAGACGAGGCACTCAGGCAAATAAAATTCAATTTAATAGCGGCTAAAAGTAGCTTAACCTACACTCATGCAGCTCCGCTCGTTCTTGCATTCGGAGCCCTTGTTCTTGGCTCATGGGATCTTGGAAGCGGGGAGTTATCGGGCGGTGGAGACTACAACAGAGGAGGGATATTTGGGTCCGAGAGTGGATTTCTGCACGTTACAGGGGGAGCGTTAGTTCTTTCATTCCTTTCACTCTTCATATCCGTAGCAGCATATGTACTCCTGATGGTAATATTTCCGCTCATGCGGGAGAATCTACTGTACCTCATATTCGGGATACTTGCTGTTGAGTACGGGCACATAGCCAGCCATGCTTCTGATCCGTACTTCCCAATAGATTCAGACCTGGCGACATGGGCAGGAGTCGTAATTGGAAATGGAATCATACTCTTTGTCAGCCTGGGCGTTGTGAGAAGATCTGTGATGGAAACACGAGATTTTCATGTGGAGGTTTCTCACATTCACCCGGATCCCCGCCGGATGCGAAGTGCACACGAAGATCACAGCCTTCTGCTATGGAATGTCTCCCTGTTCCTCTGGCTATTATTCCTCAACATTAGTGCGTGGTCAGGATCTCATGCAGTGGCCCGTCCACCCCCCATTTTAGGCGATACTGGAGGGTTCGTAATTCTGCACATAATATCCGGACTGGCATCATTTGCACTACTCATGCACGTTTCCTGGTATCCTCAATTCATGATGGGGGATTCCGGCGGAAGTATACAATCGAAGCTAGCGAGGATGGTCTCTGAAGGGATGGGGTCGGAAAAGATAGAGGTGGAAATCGGAACCTGCCCCGATTGCGGCGTGACAAGTTCTGCATCAAGAGAGGGCGATGGCTCGATCATTGTTTCTTGTAGAACTGAAAATTGCGAGGGACGGGGACTTGTAGGAAAAGAGTGCGAATATTGTGGTGCTGAGTACACAGGGTCGCTGGCATGCGGCTCGTGTGGCGCCACATCAAACGTTGAAGATCATTTTTCCACACAAGGAGAGCTATGGTAGCCTCCAGAATTGGCCCATATGGAGTGTAGAGTGTGGATCAAGAAATCGACTCATTCTCTGATTTTCTAAATCGAAATGACGAGAGCGTCTCCACTCGTGGCATATCGAAAACTTCGGCACTTCCATACCTCATTACCGCAGTATCGACCCTAGTTACCGGGCTGTCCATAGCCATTCTAGCGATGTGGCTCCTCAGCGAAGAGAATGTAATATTTGGAGGGCCTCCTGCAACACTCTTAGCATGGCAAGATGACTACGAGGAGATGACTGGCATTGACAAGGTGAATGGGAATCTCGATGGTTCAGGAGTTACGATATGCATAGTTGACTCGGGAGTGGACCTCTCACACCCCGGCATGGACGGAGTTAGCATAACTGGGTGGTATGATGCTGTAAACGGAAAGATAGACCCCTATGACGACCAGGGGCATGGGACTGCAATGACTGGCATAATTGCATCCAAAGGAGGAGTGGGGGGCATTGCTAAGGGTTCGGAACTTCTCATCGCCAAGGGGATTGATGATTCTGGCTCCGGTACGGATGAAGGCATTGCAGAAGCGGTAGATTGGTGCTCTGCTCAAGGTGCCGACATAATCTCACTGAGTCTCGGGGGGGATCAGGGGCCAGGTCTCTCAGGCCTCACTCTGGATGTTCTGGAAAACTCTGTAGAAGATGCTCTTGATGAGGGGGTCTTCGTGGTCGCAGCAGCGGGCAACGACGGTACGGATGATGACGGGGATGTTGCTTCCCCTGGATCTGTCGAGGATGTGATCTGTGTTGGAGGTGTCAATCGGAATGGAGACGTGTGGTCGGGCAGCTCAGAGGGAGATAATAATGGTCGACTCTGGCCCAATCCAATTCTTCCAAGGCAAGACCCCGACAAAAAGCCCGAGGTGATAGCTCCTGCATCAGAAGTACCTGTTTTACTCACGAATAGCGGTAGTTGGTACGGTTACTCGAGCGGTACTTCAGCTGCAACTGCTTGGGTGTCAGGTATCCTTGCATTGGTGGTGCAAAATGAGCCGGACCTTGCTCGCTCAGGGGACAGGGATGCCATAGAGGACATCAAGAATCGGATATCACAGACATCCACTCAGAAAGAAGGGGTTACGGGGCATGATGATCGATTTGGTTACGGGATCGTGAATACAGTTGGCCTGATTGGGGGCATGTCGAATGATAGTACTTCAAATCGAGATTTTGAAAGAATGTTATACTCTCATCAGCCAATGAGTACGACCAATGTCGCGCCCGATAGTTCGACAAAGGCCGACTTGAATCCGCGTATCTGGGATTCTCTTATCGCAGAAATCCACGAGTTGAAGGCTTCTACACGTTTCTGAGCCTCCGTCAGTGGATTGCCTGGCTCGAAGTCCCCCACATCCCCTGTTGGGACTTCTGGTTCGATCACCATGATGATACCGTCCGTTTTCACTATCTCAAATGCTAGTTGGAGGCTGGCAGGTCGTTGTACTTCAGGTACATCGATTATCACCATACCAGTGGGGGATGGCAGCGGTATAGGTGAAATGACGCTGTTTTCTGGTGTCGCAGATGCTGCATTCCATGCCGTCGTCTCAGCGACCACCTCATTCCATGGGCGCGACAGTACTGAAGTCCATGATTCAGCGGAATATCTGCGTATAAGCCGATCTAATATCACTCCAAACTTTCCACCTTCTTCTATAATTCTGAATGAAGATGGGCGCTTGGAATCTTCAGTGGCCCACGCATCCAACAGCCACGCAGCAAGGTGCCCTATGCCTCCCCCGACTAGAACTACATTCTCAGGAGTTACCCTAGCAGCAATATCTCGAATTCTCGACCTAGCATCACGAGAAAGAAGTGGTAAATCCATGTGTAGCATCTGTTGACCGATATTTGCAGCAATCTCTGGCTCATCCATGCTGAAGTCTTGGTTCTGCTCAATCAAGGCATGGAGAATTTCCTCTTCGCCCCTCATCGGGAGGTTGCCGCCGGCAAGTGTCACGATACTTGGCTAGAGGCCCCAGATATCAAACATGGCTATTTTCCATTGTATTGAAGAATGGGGGGCTCTCGCGTTTGAAACGATGACTTCCAAACCAGAAGGGCATGTAGACCTATTCTGCTCATCTTGCTCGTCAGAGACGAATCATATCACGCTAAGAGAAAAGGAGATCGGAGGTGGAGTCGATCTTCTAGTCAGGTGTTCTGAATGCAATCACGTCCACACCGAAATCTTACGACCTCGTAAACTCGTCAAAATTGGGATGACTCTCTCCGATGGCAGATCTTCTTCATTCGAGAACATAGATTCGGACGATGATGAGGAAATATGTGTGGGCGATACCTTCGAGCACGATGGTTTTGAGTGGACGATAACTCGTCTTGAGGGACAGGATTCTCGAAGTGTGAAGAAGATGGATGCGGGGAGCATTCGAAGAGGATGGGCCATCAGAGTTGACAGAGTGATTATTCCTCTGACTATGACTGATGGAGAGGTGAGTCGTTCATCATCGATGGAATGCAGTCCAGACACCATTTTCTCATGTG
Source organism: Euryarchaeota archaeon UBA250 (assembly GCA_002504845.1). GTDB lineage: Archaea > Thermoplasmatota > Poseidoniia > Poseidoniales > Thalassarchaeaceae > MGIIb-N1. Next base: position 10,198 of record DATW01000056.1, read on the forward strand.
AGACCCATATTGAAGTCGAAGGTTCAACATGGGTGATTCGCGCCATACATACGGGCAAAGGTCGTACATTGAGAGGCCGTAGAGCAGCGGCCGATATTCGTAGAATATACCTGCATGCAGATTGATTTCATCTTCTGTTTGTCCACGGCATGATTATTGATTTGGCCACGTGCCAAGCGATTCCGGGGTTCTCCCTGAGTCTCCTCATACTGTATTCGTACCACTGCTTCCCGTAGGGCAGGTAAACACGAGTCAGATGCCCATTGGAAGCGAGGCGCCTTCTTACGTCGCCTCTGACTCCAAGTAAGAACTGAAACTCGTATCCGCCCCCCTTTCCTGGCTTGACTACTGGTGCTGGTTTTCTTGGATCTGGTTTTTCAGGCATTATCCCCCTAGATTGAAGGTTCTGCAAGGCTGCGTTGATTACCGGGTGGTCGTGAGATGCGATGCCCACATACATTCCAAGGTCCAATGCTGTCTCAACAGCATCCGATGTGGCGTTCACGATGTCCGAATAACTCGTGTATGCTATTTCTGACGGTTCGAGATATATGCCCTTACAGATTCTGACATCGGCGTGTTTGCCCATCGTCTCAGCAATACGCAAGAGGTCATCGTTGGTTCTGAGTAGCCTGCCTTGAAGGACTACTCCTACGTTGAGATGCCCTTCCGAATACAGGTCCTCCATAATCTTCAGAGTTGATTCAGTATGTGTGCTGTCTTCCATATCGAGTCTTACGTAGATCTGGGATTCATTCGCCTTACGGACTATATCGGAAAGAGCCTTCAGAGCATATCCGTAATCTATATCGAGGCCGAAGGCAGTTGGTTTCAAAGAAACGTGGGCATTTAGATCAGATTGGCTTATTGCCTCTATAAGTCGATTATATTCTTCGATGAATGGCTGGGTTCCTTCCAATGTGGAAATATCTTCCCCGAGGACGTCGACAGTGAATGACGTATTCTCAGACGACATCTCGCGCATGACTCTGAGAGCATCCTCAAGCTCTGGCCCAGCAACATAACGCCGGGATATGAATCGTATGAACGCCTTGGGAGTGATTGGCATGAATGCCATAATGACCCGGCCGAACAAGTTCATGATCCGGCTCGTTCGAATAGGCACTTGACGATTACTCAATTGCCAAGAGTTGTTTGCCACGGACCACATCTACATCGAAGGTGCCGAGTTTGGCGGTAATATATCTCCTAAAATCTGAGTTCATAGATTTTCGATCTAGATGTGCTATCACTTGTGCGTTTGGACGGGCCGCCCTCATAGACAGAATTGCTGCTCTGAGAATCTTCTCAAAATTGTTGAGAGACGCCTCTTCATCGACATCGGGCAGTGAGTACGATGGAAGTATGTGCCCTACAAGTTCATTTGATCTGATTAGTATGTCCCTGTGTCGAGGTGCGTAGTGGCCGCCTCCGATACACAGCATCCAACGTTTATTCGGATCAGGCGCCTTGCTGGAGAGGTTTTCGATGATGATCTCGGCCCATATGGAGGCTAACTTCGAATCAGTCCATTCTTTCTCCGAGGAACCAATTTCAACATACATGGTCGGGAGAGTCATTACTGGCCCGTGGTGTGTTGCCTCCAATGTCAAATCAAATTTGGATAAATTTGGCTCCATGGAACCTTTCTGAACTATTGCTCTGAGAAACAGGGCCATACGGGGGTTCGGGGGGA
>DATW01000009.1:0-2869 GCA_002504845.1 Euryarchaeota archaeon UBA250
TACTCGATGGAAAATCAATGAGCTTAGAGGATATCATGTCGATTGGCAGTATTCCGACGAAGCTTTCCATTTCGGAATCCGCAAGAAAACTGATGGTGAAGTCAAGAGAGCACGTCGAGTCGATTCTCGAGAGCGATGAGTCCGTATATGGAATTAATACGGGATTTGGCAGCCTTTCCAATGTAAAGATAGACTCCTCGCAACTTCAACAGTTACAACGCAATCTGATTCTAAGTCATGCATGTGGAATTGGCCCGAATATGAATCCCTTAACATCGCTAAGGATGCTGGCCATACGTGCGAATTCGCTGACGGTGGGAGTTTCAGGGATAAGGCCGGAGGTTGTTGATACGATGCTTGACCTAGTTAATTCCGGATATGCGCCAACCATTCCATCAGTGGGCTCACTGGGTGCTTCAGGAGATCTCGCCCCACTGGCTCATATGGCGATGTCACTCATTGGAGAGGGGGAATTTATGCATAGACAGGGGAACGAATGGATGGGGATTGAATCCAAGACGGTTTTCGAGAACATAGGGAGAGACCCCGTCGTCCTAAGTGCGAAAGAGGGGCTTTCCCTGATTAATGGAACATCTCAGATGGCCGCTTACCTTGCTGAAGCAGCAGCATATGCTGACAGACTATGTGTCGCTGCAGATGCTGCATGTGCAATGAGTATAGAAGCGATAGCGGGTTCTCACAAGCCATTCGATTCCAGAATACATGATGTCAGGTCGCAACTCGGGCAAAGAGTCAGTGCTAATCGGATATTGAGCCATCTCAAGGATTCTCAGATAAACGAGTCTCACGAGGATTGCCAACGTGTACAGGATGCTTACAGTTTCAGATGCGCACCTCAGGTGCACGGTGCCGTTATAGACGTCGTTAAATCGATCAAAGAGATTGCTATATCAGATGTTAACAGTGCTACAGATAACCCTCTGATACTGGAAGATGATAATGGCGGATACGACGTACTTAGCGGAGGTAACTTCCATGGTGAACCACTTGCTTTGGCAGCGGATAATTTAGCAGCTGCAATACATGAGATATGTTCTATTTCTGAAAGACGGACGAATCAAATGCTGATGCCAAGTTGGAGCGGGCTCCCTGCATATCTGGCAAAGAACAGTGGCCTTGAAAGTGGGTTGATGATTGTACAATATGTCTCAGCAGCTGCAATTGCAAGAATAAGGCTGCTCGCAAGTCCAGCAGCATTAACGAATATACCCGTCTCAGGGGGGAAGGAAGATCATGTATCAATGGGGTCAACAGCCTGTCAGCGCCTAGAAGAGATATGCAGATTGGCTGCCTCGGTCCTCGGTAATGAGATGCTCGTCGCCTCAGCAGCGTTGGACCTCAGAGAGCATGAACCAGGCAAGGGTGTTCAAAACTATCATGAAATGGTGAGATCGGTCTCAGATCCAATAAACGGGGATAGGTCGATGTCGAGGGATACGAATAGGATGGCCGAGATGATTCTGAATGGCATGGAGGATTCAAATGTCTCAAACTAGGAGGCATTTGGAACATCATCCTGGAATAAATCCAGCACCATTCAAGGCAACCATCGAATCTATTACAGACGAGGGAGTGATTCTCTCCGACTCTTGGTGCTATCCAAAAGGAGGGGGGCAGCCGGGGGACACGGGGATCTTCCAATCCGATGGCGAAGAATTCCGGTTTGGGGAGGTTTCTGCCTCGTCGCACATACTCCATCCTGTTTCTAGTGGTAACCTGCAGGTTGGACAAGAGGTTGATTGCGTGATAGATGTTGAACGGAGGAATGCGCTTGCTTCGATGCATAGTGCGGCGCATATCTTGTCAGCTACTGCAAATGAGAGGTGGGGCGCGATAACAGTTGGGAATCAACTTGGAGTGACTGAAAGTAGAATGGATCTTAAGTTCGAAAATAGAGATGAGTTTGATGCGAATATATTGCAGGACGATGCGAATCATTGGGTAAACAAGGATGCTGAAATTATGATACACGAATGGGGCCGTAAACAGATCATGACCGACGATCGAGTTAGGAATAGAAGATTCGTAGAGAGGATTATCGATAGAATAGGGGGTAGCGATCCAAGATTGAGAATGGTTGAGATAGAAGGCATCGACCTATGTCCTTGTGCAGGCACCCACCTCTCTTCGACATCACCAATTGGAGACATAACGATAGGGAGAGTTCAGAATAAGGGGAAGGGGACCTTCAGAATCTACTTTGAAATATAGAATATTGAATAATTAAATTAAATAGGATATATTCTATTGGTGGGCTCGGCAGGAATTGAACCTGCGATCTTCGCCATGTCAAGGCGACGTCATAACCCCTAGACCACGAGCCCTACTCACATTGCCAGTAACCACTCACTGATGAAGGATTCTGAAGATCTTGAAAATAACATTAAGCTATTATCTTCGACAGTTTGGCTTCACAGCCCTCTTTATCGCAGATGCCCGAGAGTCTTTTTCTCCCATTGCCCATAACTACGATCTTTCCATTAGAGACGTTCACATTCTGTTTACACCTCATGCAGAATGCACGTTCACTCATGTACGAAGCGCATTGGATGAATTATTTCATTTGAACGTAGAATAAGGGGGTTTTTGCTCGTTTCCTGTATATTATGAAAAAACGTTACACTGCGGCTATATTGATGTTTGAAGCTAGTTATTTTGGTCTGATAATGTGCATTATCAGCCCATAATTGGCCACTGAGTTAGTCGAATAACCGGTCCTGTGAATCTGAATTCTGAGATCGGAAGAATAACAGTTCCTGGAATACTTGAAATGATTATTCTAATTATGACATATTAATTCTAAATAAAATAAAACATAGATATTATACTATTTATTTTAATTAATCAT
>DATW01000009.1:3264-11028 GCA_002504845.1 Euryarchaeota archaeon UBA250
CATAATCAACATAGAACTCTTCATTCCGATTTCAATGGTTCCTCTATGCTCATTTCCATGCTGCCCCATTGTCGTTGCCGGATTCCTGGTAACGGCCACCAGTGCAGCCAACGGGTCTAAGCCCATACGGTGAACTGCGAGGCTTCCGACAAACGGAAGAGAAAGTGACGGACAGTTCGGATTGTAGTCTGTAGCCATGGAAAATGCGTAGCCAGAATCATAACATTCCTTCAATGGTAAATCCAAATCCTTCCCCAGAGCGTAGGGGGTTCCAGGTAGGAACGTCTGCATCACCCCTGCTTCATCTGCAGCCCGACGAGATTCAATATTGGATTTAGCAACATGATCGGCACTCACGGCCCCCATCTCGGTTGCGAGCTCCAAACCACCCCCATCCACAAATTCGTCCACATGCAGTCTAATTCCTAGACCCCCATCTTTCGCTGCATTACAAATTTGCTCAGTATCCTCGAGAGAGAACCAACCCGGTTCACAGAAAACGTCAGCGAAAGAGGCCAGATCATTCTCGATAACGACGGGAAGTTGTTGTTCGATAAGCTCAGTCATGTATTCAGATTTCGACTTATCAGTGGGAAAGTCATGCGCGCCTAGCCATGTAGTTTCGACTGGCATTGAACTGGATTCGCCTATCGATTTTAATTCCTCGAGCGAGCGAATTTCAGTCTCAACGTTCAGCCCGTATCCTGATTTCGCCTCCAACCTTGCTGTTCCAAGCGTCTTGGCTTGATCTATCCTGGATTTTATGGAATGACGTAACTCCTCATCACTCGATTTTCTTGTCGACTCTACTGTGCTTCGTATGCCTCCTCCGGATTTTGCAATGTCTGAGTAAGACATGCCCCGATAGCGCATAGAAACCTCATGGCTTCTATCCCCCGTCCATGCAAGATGCGTGTGAGAGTCTACAAATGATGGTATAATGCATCGTCCTTCTGCGTTAATTAGATCGATATCGCTAGACTCCTCCCATTCAGAAGTTATGCTGCCCTCAGACTGGATGTCTGATATTATGCCGTCTACGATCAGTATCTCAGTTCCACTTTCTCTGATTAACGCTCCTCTGTCTGACATTTCATGACCTCTCAGAGGTTCTGATGTATTCCCCGAATCCAAGGTTACCACTGAGCCGGAACCATGTATCAAAATGATACGTGCCATGGTCATCGACATGAGGCAATCCATATCGTTGTGACCCGTAATTTTGAATCTGCGAGCCCGTCCCACGGGCTGTGGGACTGATCATCGGCATCGAGAGTACTGCTCATACATTCTCTTTCGGCGCGGTATCTAGTGACGGATCCGACGTACTTCCATCTTCATCATCGCTGTACAGGCCAGAAGAGGGGGGCATCCATCCGAGAGAGGCTGCAGACCATCATGTGCATTCTGCGGGAGATCTCCTTAGAACTGCAATGACAAGCTGGGGTGCCAACAAGGATGATGTCGAGGCAGTTGCATTTAGCCAGGGTCCCGGCCTAGGTCCCTGCCTGAGAGTCGGGGGGTCTGTCGCAAGATCGATGTCGATGGCTCTAGACGTCCCACTTATTGGGGTGAATCATTGTGTTGCCCATATTGAGATTGGACGTAGGATGACTGGGTGTGTAGACCCCATATTGCTGTACGTAAGCGGCGGAAATACGCAAGTCATCGCTCGTGCATCGGGTCGATACAGGGTGCTCGGCGAAACATTGGACATAGGAATAGGGAACATGCTCGATAAATTTGGAAGGTCGATTGGAATACCCTTTCCCGGTGGACCAGAAATAGAACGAAAAGCATCTACATTCATACAAGAAAATGGGTCTGAGCGCCTGTTAGATCTGCCATACGCAGTGCATGGGACAGATATGGCATTCAGCGGCATACTAGGCGCTGCAATCGCACATGCAGAACGAGGAGAAGATCACGGACTCGTTTGCCACTCATTGCAAGAGGTGTCATTCGCTAGTTGTGTAGAGGTGGGCGAGAGGGCGATGGCGCTGACTGGGAAGACAGAAATCTTACTCGGCGGTGGTGTTGCATGTAATCAGAGAATTCGTACAATGACTTCTATAATGGCACAGGAGCGTGGGGGAGAAGCATACTGGCCAGAAAGACCATTATGCATAGATAATGGGACCATGATAGCGGAATTGGGGAGGAGAATGCTCGATTCAGGCATTGAAACTACGATGACGGATAGTGCAATCGACCCATCCCTTAGAACTGACATGACCCCCGTCATATGGTCTTAGCATACCATATACTTATTCGGAGACCTCTGAGCCCACGGACTGGTCGATTACGAAGTGCAGAGGAGAAGGAAGCCAAAAGCAGCACCCGCGAACGTGTTCTCCGGCGGTCAGAAGCCGAAGAAAGCGAAGAAGCCTGCTCACGCACCCGTACCGCCCAAAAAGCCTCAAATCAATCCATCCAGACCAGCCCCATCCACTCAAAAGGAGCCTTCCAAACCAATATCAAAATCTAAGGAAGAGGATGCTTCTATCGAGGCTGAAAAGATCGAAGTTGTGGAATCTCAGATATTAGGCGTACCGAGAAGGAAATCTGCCGGTCTGAAGGCGGAAGAGTCTTCTCCCGAATCCGAAGAATCAGAGAATACAGCGGATGAAAGTGCAATAGATATCGAAGTTCAAGAGGCTCTTGCAAGGGCAAAGGAACGTTCAGAGGCTGCGAAGATTACACCAAAAAGAGTACCCAGTCCTGTGCCATCAGCCAAACCCAAGAGGAAAAAGCCGGGACGTGGGAGAAATAAGACGTACCAACCTGCTGCAAGGGAGAAAAGGCTCGATAGGGCCAGGCATATGGAATATAAGTACGAAATGAAGGGGCTGCTAGACGAAATATCTGTTGCTGAAGAGCATCGTTCTTCAATAATCGGATCTGTATGGGCTAAGGGTGAGCGGCAAACAGCTGATGAGGCCAAGGCCTTTGTCGAGTCAAAGGTCTCAGAGGGGGCGATTGACGATGATCAGGCAGCCCGTTTGATTGGACTTATCGACAACTATACTGTCCGAAGATGAACGACTTGAAACACTAAACAGGTGTCAGATAAGCGTGGATACCCCTCCTCCGGCTGGAAAACCCCCCTTCACGCGAGGGATACACGAGGGGATGTACAAGGATAGAATATGGACAATGCGCCAGTATGCTGGGTTTTCTGATCCAGAATCTACGAATAAGCGATTCAAGTCACTTCTCAAATCGGGGCAGTCCGGATTATCTGTTGCATTCGATCTGCCCACGCAGCTTGGATTTGATTCGGATGATGATCACTCGATAGGGGAAGTTGGAAGAGTCGGCGTCCCGATAGATTCAATCTCAGATATGAGGTCGCTTTTCGAGGGTATTGAGATATCAGATGTTAGCACATCCATGACGATTAATGCGCCTGCAGCAGTCTTACTTGCAATGTACTCAGTAGTAGCCGAGGAGCAAGGTGTAGAGCTTTCCCAGATATCTGGTACTGTCCAGAATGATGTTCTAAAAGAGTATATGGCAAGAGGGCTCCATATTCATCCTCCCGAAGGGTCGATGAGACTTGCAGTTGATATTATTGAGTGGTGCTCAGAAAACGCCCCTAAATGGAATCCGATATCTGTAAGTGGTTACCACATACGAGAAGCAGGTTCTACGGCGGCCCAAGAAGTGGGTTTGACCATTTCAAATGCTCTTGCATACATTGAGGCTGCTAAGCAACGCGGACTCAATTTAGATACATTCGCACCCCGAATATCATTCTTTTTCGGCTGTCATCGCGATTTTCTAGAAGAAATATGCAAATTCCGCGCTGCGCGTACCCTGTGGTATCAGATTATGAATGAGAGATATGACTTCAATGATGTCAGATGCGGTAGAATGCGATTCCACACTCAAACAGCTGGAGTTACTCTAACAGCCCAACAATCTACGAATAATATAGTGAGGGTGGCGTACCAAGCGCTTGCCTCAGTGCTCGGAGGAACACAATCACTCCATACAAACGGATATGACGAGGCCCTCGGACTTCCCACTGAAGAATCTGCTAAAGTGGCACTCAGGACTCAGCAGATCATAGCACATGAAATTGGCGTAGTGGATCATGTTGATCCTCTTGGCGGCGCGCCACTAATTGAAGAAATGACTTCGGACATCATCTCAGAGGCACGAAATGTGATTGAGTCGATAGACAGACACGGTGGGTCTGTTGAGGCTGTAAAGGCAGGGATACAGTCCAAGATGATTCATGAGAGTGCGTGGATACAGCAGAACGAGTTGGAAGACAATCTACAGAGAGTTGTCGGGGTAAATCTGCAGGTAGAGGAAGAAGGTAAGTATCCAGGGGGGCAAGTCATCGACGATGAAGCGATTGAGCGACAGATCTCCAAACTTTCTAGCCATAGAAGTACAAGAAATAATACAAACGTCGAAAATGCGCTCAATGAACTTAGATTGGCTGTGAGCGGGGATGTAAACCTCATCGATCCGATAAGGGTTGCTTGCAGGTCTGGTGCGACATTGGGGGAGATCTGCGGCATTCTCCGTGATGGACTTGGGACATGGACTGCCCCAGGGGGAATATAGATGCCTGAAATATGGTTTGACCACATTGGAATTGCCTGTGAATCGAATGATAAATCAGAGAAATTCTGGAGTCTCCTGGGATTCAATATTACTGGTCAGGAAGAGAATGTTCAGCAAGGTGTGAAGATACGATTCATGGAAGGTAATAATGCTCCTCAACCAAGGTTAGAACTCCTTGAGCCTATTTCAGAGGATACACCTGTTGGACGATTCATCTCCAAGAGGGGAGCTGGGGTCCAGCAAGTGGCTCTTGCAACCGACGACCTCACATGCCTCCTCGATATATTGAAGTCGAATAATGTCAGACTGATCAATGAAGAGCCCGTGCAGGGGGCAGGGGGTTCGATGATATCCTTCATTCACCCTTCAAGTACTGGCGGGGTGCTGGTTGAACTGGTTCAGAAGGAACCATGAAAAGGGATACCGTAAGGCCCGAGACATGCTTGCAGACGTAGTAGATGCAGTTGTCAAGGAATCAATGGATATTGATGAGATTAAATCACTCAGGAATACGATTTCTGAACGTCTTGTGAGTGCTAGAGATTCCGGGGATATCACCAATGATGAATTCCTCTCCGCAGGTAAAATCGAAGGAGGAATGGACGTCATTATTGCAATGCTCGAAAACGAAGCCTCCTCAGAAGAAATTCGTATTCACGTCGAATCCATAGTTGAAAGGATCCACGCAATATCGAGTTAATATTCTCACAATAATACTAGAAACATACTTGAAGAATACTATCTAGGCCTCAACATGCCTAAGATAAGTTTGGACATTCCAGGTCACTTACTTGATGACATCAAAAAGCACGTTGGTGAGCATGGCAAGTTCGTTAGCGTTGCAGACGCAGTAAGGACGGCCTGTAGAAAAATGCTAGATCAACTAGACGTGATTGATGAACGACATGGCCGTATTAGAGGTGATTAAATGACGACAAGGGGCGAGGCTGAGGACGCCATAAAGACGCTGTTGGGATATATCGAAAACGATCCGTCTAGAGAGGGTCTCGAAGATACGCCCTCGCGAGTCATCAATTCATGGGACGAGATATTCTCAGGATACCACCAATCTCCAGAGCAAGTTCTGAGTTCAACATTCAATGGAGAGGGTTATGATGGAATAGTTCTGTTGAAGAACATTGAATTCCATAGTACCTGTGAGCATCATCTCCAACCCTTTACTGGAAGTGCACATGTGGCATACATCCCCACGGAACGTATTGTTGGAATCAGCAAACTCGCAAGGATCGTAGACCTCCATTCACGCAGATTGCAAAATCAAGAGCGTATCACAAAGAATGTTGCTGATGATTTGGAGGAGCATCTTTCTCCGCTTGGTTGTGCAGTGATAATCGAAGCCTCGCACGGTTGTATGCAGTGTCGTGGCGTTAAGAAGCAAAATGCAACTATGACCACATCGTCTATGCGTGGTGTATTTTTTGATAAATCTGAAGCCCGTTCTGAGTTGATGCGTCTAATCAAAGACTGAGTTGATACTGTGTCAGCCACATATCCGATCGTGGAGATTTTTCATTCCGTTCAGGGCGAGGGTTTCCATGCAGGTATACCGCATGTTTTCGTCAGGTTTGGGAACTGTAATTTAAGATGTGAATGGTGCGATACTGATTTTCTAACATATGAAGAAAGGAAGCTTGAATCAATCGTGGATGAGGTGCTTTCTTATGACTGTGATCGGGTTATTTTTACAGGTGGTGAGCCCGCTCTTCAAGATCTCTCTACTATCGGATCAAGTCTGAAAAAGGAAGGTATCAGTTTGTCTATTGAAACCAATGGCACAATTGAAGTTGATCCGATTATAGACTGGATATGTGTCTCGCCGAAGGATCAATTATACCCTAATGCGAAAATCAAACAACGGCAGGGCGACGAGTTGAAGATCGTCTATTGCGGTCAGGATTTGAGCATGTATGATGATTTGAGAATGGGCTTCATGCACCACTTCATTCAGCCGTGCTACCTCGATTCAGAGTCAGTGGAAGAAAATGGAAGGTCATTTCAGGCAGTTGAGAAAGTTGTGAAGGAATCTCAAGGTTGGAGGCTCAGCCTTCAGACACACAAATGGATGGGGGTGCTCTAATCAGGGCTGTAATGGCACTCTCTGGAGGAATGGATAGCACAGCTCTCCTGGTGCATCTTCTAGCAGAAGGTTACCAGGTCAGCTGCATATCATACAATTATGGCCAGAAGCACGCAGTAGAATTGGACAGGGCATGTGAAAATATTGCTTATCTGAAATCCGAAGGTTATCTTGTAGAGCATAAAATTGCTGATTTAACCTCTACAATGGGTCTTTTTCACTCTGCATTGACAACGGATGGTTATGATGTGCCGGAGGGACATTATGAGGAAGAGCAGATGAAGCAGACCGTCGTGCCGAATCGAAATGCCATATTTGCATCAATACTGTATGGGTATGCTCTGTCTACTTCTATCAGGGAAGATAGCGATGTTATCGTGGCTTTAGGCGTCCATAGCGGGGACCATGAAATATATCCAGATTGCCGTCCAGAATTCTATGAGGCCCTCGGCATAGCATTTCAAATCGGTAACTGGGACAGTGATCGCGTTTCATTCCATCTCCCCTATATCGATGGTAACAAGGAATCCATACTGAGAGATGCGGAGATTTCCTTGAATGAATTGGGTCTTGACTTCGATATCATCTTCAAAAATACAAACACATCCTATAATCCGGATAGTGAGGGCAAATCCTCTGGTCGGAGCGGTGCCGATATTGAACGTATACTAGCATTTCATGCGATAGGTAAGAAGGACCCTTTGGAATACGTTGGAGGTTGGGACTCTGTCTTAAAGCACGCACTAAATGTACAATTAGACTGGAGTGACAGCAATGAATGATAACTCTCGAACGGATGATGAGTGGAAGGATATGCTAACTACGATCGAGTACGAAGTGACACGGAGGGGCGGAACAGAACCTCCTTTCTCAGGTACTCTTTATTTGGAAGATCGGACAGGTTCCTATTTCTGTGTCTGCTGCAATCACCTCTTATTCACGTCTGAGATGAAATTTGACTCTGGATGCGGTTGGCCTTCATTCCATACCGAGCATCCTCAAGCGGGAATACGTAGGCTAATCGATCGAAAATACGGAATGGTGAGGGTCGAGGTCCGATGTGGATCTTGTGATGCTCATCTTGG
>DATW01000017.1:0-1528 GCA_002504845.1 Euryarchaeota archaeon UBA250
TCTTGATTATCTTACACCTGGCTTCCAGAATTGAAGTGGTTCTGGGTTTCTTCCTTCCATTGCCCTGTAGGCAAGATGATCTGCACGTTCGTTCCAACGGTGTCCTCGGTGCGCCCTGACGTGCTCGATAGAAAGGGGCCTTGCAGATTCGCATTCGATCCATAGCTCCCTCACCCTGTGTGCGATTTCTTTGTTGGTCTTGGGCTTCCATGCCCCTGTCGCCAAGTTAGATGCGTATGATGAGTCTGATCTTATCCTCGCGGGGCTCTCTTCGCCGTTTATCAGAAGCCATCTGAGTGCATGGGCAATCGCAGAAAGCTCGGCGGTGTTGTTCGAGCCGATGGAAGCGCCGATGTACCCAGGGGCGCCTGGGTTGGTGATCACCCTCCCGCTGATCTCTTCCATCACGTCGCCCTGACCACGCCCTGTGCCGGAATCTCCGGATACTATACAGACGCCCCAACCCGCTATCGTATCCTTGGTTACATTCCTGTTATCTCCGCATGATCCATCCACATACAGGTGGATTAGAGACATGCATCAATCACCGATTAGAGTCCTATATTGTTGAGCGCTCAGAAGTTTGGAGGATTCTTCTGACTCCAGTCTTATTTTGCATATCCAGCCATTTCCATATGGATCTTCATTTATGGCCTCAGGGGTTGTTTCGAGTTCTTCGTTTACTTCCACAACTTCTCCTGAAATTGGAGCATATATTTCAGATACGGATTTCACCGATTCCACACTTGCGAAGGCCTCCATAGATCTGACCTGGTCACCGATCATCGGCAATTCGACCCATACGACATCCGTCAAGGCATCCTGAGCATAATCAGTAATTCCAATCGTGGCCACGCCGTCGGAGACCCTCATCCATTCATGCTCTTCGGTGTAGCTCAGATCCTCCGGGATAGAAGACATCGGACCTCTACGGGAGCCGGAGGAGAGTCAAGTTTTCGCTTGGTTACTCGGATTCTTCTGTTCCGAGGCCAACCTCTAATTTGGCCCATGCATCTGACATTCTTTCAATATCGTCAGAATCCACCCTCTCGCCTTCCAGACGATTCCACATAACTACTTCAGATTCATCCGAGAAGATTGAATGTAGCTGTTTCTGGAAAGGGACAGGAGTTGCGGCTCTCAATGCCCAATAGGCATACATCGATAAGATAGCGGTGAAAAGCATAGTGACGACAATCGGCAAATCAGAAGTACAATTTGATTCGCATTGAGCGGTTGACAGAAAGCCACTTCGTAGACCAAGTGCGAGTATGAGAAAGAGCGATACAGAGAAACCAAAGAAAATACGAGAGGCTCGGCCTGCAGGCGTGTCCATATGGCTATCAGAGCGAGTGCTGGGTTCTCAAGCAATAAGTCAGTAGGTCTCACGGACCAGCTTGTGCACCTTGTATGGCAAAAGTGCACGATTGACAGGTGTGACTTCAAGGATTCTGGCATCGTCTCTTCTGCGAATGTCTTGAAGGAGAGGGTGTCTAGATTTCTTGTGCAATGTCAAGACGGTCGGCAT
>DATW01000017.1:1905-2042 GCA_002504845.1 Euryarchaeota archaeon UBA250
ATCTCATCGATGACAAGCATCTCACATGACTCGACCGTTCGCTCGATCGCGGGGACGGCAACCTTGTCGAGTCCTGTGGGGTCGATTCCCATTCCAAGGATTGTATGCCTAGAGTCGATGTCCTTGTGTGCTATCAC
>DATW01000017.1:2431-15125 GCA_002504845.1 Euryarchaeota archaeon UBA250
GGCTCTGTTCTCATTCCTCCGATGATTGGACGGTCCTGGAAGCGTTCGTTCCGTGTTCTGCGCTCCTCGGTTCTCTCGCTGATCATCATCTCAACGACTTTCTCTAGAACGGCGGACTTGCCTGATTTTGGCAATCCTGTGATACCTATTTTTGGATGAATTCCCATCTATTGAATCTCCTCACAACTCGGCTACGCTGAACAGTATGTCTTCAATTAGAGAGGATATAGGAATTAACATCTTGCATCAACTCTGATACTACGGATTCCAGAATATGCTCCATAAAATCAATTTCTCGGACGATTCAACGGGATTCGTTGATTGTGAATTTTCCGAATGCGAATTCGATTAATTGTTCATTCTGAATAAGATGTGCGAACGCCTCGTCGACTTCCTCTTCTGAGATTCCCCCAGGAATCAATTCCTCCATTACTTCTTCCCATCTGATGCTATCAGATCCTTCGGCATGAGCATGCTCAGCCATATCTAAGATTCTCGCAGCGATTATTGCGAGCAGTGGGTCATCATCGATTGCCCTCTGTGGAGTGGGGGATGCAGCTCGGGCTGCTTCATCGAGGATTTTTCCAATTTCCTCGCTTTCTGATGCATCCGCCTCATATACGTCGAACAAATTTCTCTGAAGGGGGTCATTCTGAATCAGCACATTGGCTTCTTGGGTTCTCCCGAGTTGTCTTGCAATGTCTTCCACTCGTCGAAGTCTCTGCTCTAATCGCATTTTCTCCCTCCCGAGATGCGATGAGGCTAATTCGAGTTCTTCTGTGGCGCATCTGTCCAGCCATCTGTCAAGACTCCATTCCGGATCTATTCTGAGCATCGTATCACACAGCATGGCTACCGAATTCGGTAGGCCGGCTATATCGATGGGAGTCTTCCCGTCGGCAGAACCACCATCACCCATGAGATGCTATTTCTGCATGGACGTCTATGAACAATGTGCATGATATCATCTATGGTTTTTACAGGGGTTGCTTGATGAAGTACTTCATTCTGGGAGGTACGATGTCCGCGTATCGCATCGTCGCACTCCCAGGGGACGGTACTGGTCGAGAAGTGATGCGTGAGGCGCTAAAAGTACTAGATGTAATTCAAAGACATGGGCCTGTGGACTTCGATATCAGGGAAATTCCCTGTGGTGGCCAGCACTATCTCGAAACAGGTGAGCAGTGGCCGGAAGGGTCGTTTGAAATCTGTCGCGATCAAAGCGATGCCATTCTCCTTGGCGCCATTGGCTGGCCGGAAGCAAGACTGCCCAGTGGGGACGTAGCGGGTGGAGAGGTAATTCTCGGTCTTAGGTCTGGACTCGATCTATACGCAAACGTTCGTCCTGTGAAGCTCTATGAAGGGATCCTTCACAAAGTGCATGGAGTACATAAGAAAATCTGGGATTCTTCCCTTGTCGACCTAGTGATGGTTCGCGAAAACACAGAGGGTTTGTACCATTCTCTTCTGAGGAGGATGGCTCAATCTGCGATTGGGGAAAAGGACGAGAAGCTCGTCATTGAGAAGTTCCCCGGACTCGAGGGTGAGGTGAAATGGGACCCTCGACCGATATCAAGGACTGGGAGTGAACGAATCCACAGATTCTGCTTTGATCTTGCGGAGCGCCGGGCTAAGAAGCTCGGGAAGGCACAGAGCGTCACTTGTGTCGACAAATCAAATGTGCTCCGTGGGTGTCAATTATTCCGCGCCATATTCAGGGAGATGTCCGGTCAATATCCTGATGTTGATGCTAAGGAGGCTTACATAGACGCCTTCACGATGTGGTTAGTTCGCGATCCCGAGGATCTTGATGTCGTTGTTTTGCCTAACATGTTTGGGGACATAGCCACCGATCTAGCATCAGTGCTGCAAGGGGGAATGGGGATGGCGGCTTCAGCAAATCTTGGTGATCACCACATGATGTTCGAACCTGTTCACGGATCCGCTCCCAAGCATGCGGGAAAGAATATAGTGAACCCAGTGGCGATGCTTTCGTCTCTGCAATTGATGTTGGAAAATCTGGCTATTCGACATTCAGATAAGAACCTGGATGTGTGTGGAAATATACTGCAAGAAGCCATCTCGGATATGCTTTCGTCTGATGGTCCGAAGACCTATGATATCGGTGGATCGGCAACTACGTCTGAAGTGGGCGATGCTGTGGCTTCTAGAGTCCAGGAATTACTGAAGTCGGAATTTGATTAGGCGTCTCGGCCAAATGATCTCGCCGCTGCTTTGCCCATCGTGTCAATCGCATCTATCAGAGCCGATCTATTATCCCATGTTACATGGGGAGATGCTGGCTTTTCCAATGCGATTTTGACCATCTCATTAAACGCCCGGGATACGTTATCCACAATAGTAACAGTAGCAGTTCTTGCTGTTCTAGAAAGAGGGTTAAGATCCACTACAAGTACTTGTTTTCCCATCTG
This sequence comes from Euryarchaeota archaeon UBA250, assembly GCA_002504845.1. Lineage (GTDB taxonomy): Archaea > Thermoplasmatota > Poseidoniia > Poseidoniales > Thalassarchaeaceae > MGIIb-N1. The sequence continues at coordinate 4,864 of DATW01000017.1, forward strand.
GATTAGGGCTTCGCAGCGGTCTCCGTCCTCGAGCGGCACAAGTACTGTGTCAGAAGCGTATATGCCTTGACTGCAACATTTGGCCCTTGGACCGTCTAAGCCGGGTATCTGGGCATCGGGGCTCACGCCAAGGATCTCGACATTGGCGACCATTTGAGACCATATTTCAGAGGAGATTTCATCAGAGGGATTTTCAAAAGCGACCTCATTCTTAATCAGATTCAATGTTTGGAAAAGAAGATCGATTCTTGATTCCGTTCTGTAAAATATATTGATCTCGATCTTGCAGCCTACCAGAGCTGCCAGCTTCACTGCATCTCTGCCAGCGAGGACCGTTGAGTTTCCATTCAGAGAAATAACAGGGTGGAGCGCAGCAGAAAGGCGGTTCACTGATTCTTCTTCTGCTCTTCTGGCCGAAGGGATAGTGCATTCACCGAGAAGGTAATCAAATGCTTCGCCCCTTCCATGCGCGATTAATGCGGAGTCTGCTAACAGACCCTTGTTCTGCGCATCAACGATCTTCTGCCTTGAAAGCAACGAGTCTCTTCTAGGGTGATCATCATGAATGGTCATCTATCTGCCTCCATGAGCATCGTCATATCAATTGGGGCAGAATCCATTGTTAGTGCTCCAGAGGACACCACATCCATGCCTGAATTCGCCCACCTGTTCAATTCACTTGTTCGCACGCCGCCGGAGCCCTCCAGCACGAGTCCATTTCGAAGACCCTCCGTTTCCAGTTGACGTGCGACATCGCTAGATCCCTCGGGGCCCAAGTTGTCTAGTAACAATGTCAGAACATTAGTGTTCTCATTATTCTGTATGTTGTTTTTCCATACTCCTGCCACAGAAAGCGCATGTTCCATTGAAATAACTTCAATCACGAGGAAATCACTGTTTGTAGCAGCATCAGACATTTGTTCAGTGAGCGAGAAAGAGGAAAGTGCCAAGTCATTTTCTTTTATCATCGGAGCATCTGATCTGTCTATTCTGTGCGTCAAACCGCCACCCACGTGTACAGCCCACTTGTCAAGTACGCCCCAGAGTGTTTTTCTGGTTGCTGCAATAGCTACCTGATCAAGGATTTTCACCCATTTTGACGTCTTGGTAGCGATACCGCTCATCCTAGTTATCAAATTCATCGCAGTGCGCTCAATCGACAAAATTTCCGTTCCATCTGCTTCTATTGTCAGCAGTACATCACCGACTTGAAATTCGTCGCCCTCAGAAATATTCCATTTCAAATGTGAATTATGACAATTCTTAGCAAAGAGGCGATTCAGGACTGGTCGGCCAGCAAGTATGCCTGGTTCTTTGGCGATTATTTTTGCAACCGTGCGAGCAATTGGGATTTCTCGGGTTCCAGATGGGTCATCATCCATCAAGGTCTTCGTCCAGCGATCAATAGATTCGGTGAATCGTACTGTGGGCACATCGGTCCAAAGCAAATGGGACCTGTCGTGGGGTAGACCCATGCTTGTGCGTCTAAGAGGGGCTAATTTAACCGTCCTAGAGGTATGTTCGTCTTATTTTTTCATTAGGCCAAGATTGGGGCTGCTGCCATTACCGCTATTGCGAAAGAGGCGTAACTTCCAATCAAGAACACTAGTATCTGTCCTGCATTCATAATGCGTCTGTAGAAACGAGGATACTATGAAGGGATGTATTTTATTCCCTTCATCTGATAAATATCCCTGTATTTCTGCGACCTTTGTCGCAACCTCAATTTTCCAAAACATCGCCTGCAACTGTTGCAGCGCCAAGACATGCGAGGATGTCGTCTGCAGTTGCTTTGGCAGTGCTCAACGAGCTGGCCTTTACTGTGATGATGGCCTCGATTGAAGATTCATGATGTATGAAATCGACGTTGAATGCGTCTGGGTCATCTGGTTCTATCGACTGTATGGCTCTCTTGATTTTGCTTGGGTCGCCTGACCATCTAATCTCGATGGTTGACTCCATGGCCCTCCGACCGCGTGATTATGCTTTGAGGCATCGGATAATTGACCGATGACCACTTCAACCCCAATACGCCCGCCATGACGTGGCACGAGAGCTCATCAGGCTGGAAGACGTGCACCGTTCCTTTGGACCGGTGACAGTTCTAGAAGGTGTAAACGTCAGAATCGACGAAGGGGATAGGATTGGGATCGTCGGACACAATGGTGCTGGTAAAACAACGCTGTTGAGGACCGTTTCTCAACAAGATCAAGATGTAGGTGAGATATCATTTGCTCCGGGTCTTCGCATCGCTTTTCTAACACAGGTCAGGGATATCAATGACGGCGCCACACTAGAGGAAGAGTTGGGTCGAAAAGGTCGGCAGTTCGAGGAGATCGATGAAGAGTTGTCTATGATCGAGGCAAAGATGGCTGATCCGTCCTTCTACGAAGGGGATTGGCAGACAGATATTGACCGCTACCAGGAATTGCAGAGTATGAATGCAAAAAGTGGTGGTTCGAACGTAGCAAGTCATGCGCAGGAGATCCTGCGTGCTCTTGATCTCTCACAGCACCCCATGGAAACGCCACTTGAATCCCTTTCAGGGGGGGAGCGGGCAAAGGTTGCTCTTGCTCGCCAGCTTGTCGGTCTCTCTGAAATCGAGGTATTCTTCCTAGATGAGCCTACGAATCACCTTGACTTGGAAACACTAGATTGGCTTGAGAGATTTCTGCTTGATTTCAAGGGCGCCATAGTTGTAGTTAGCCATGACCGGTATTTTCTTGATCGTATCTGTAATGCTGTTCTGGAAGTGCAAGATGCGCATGTCAGGGGATATACCGGTAATTACACATCCTATCTCAAGCAGAAAGAGCTCTTTCTACAGACTCTTGAAGATCGGATTGAGAAAACGCAGAAAGAATTGCGCCGATTGAAGGGCGCTGTTCAGTCTATGAAATCAGCTAATAAGTACGATAAATCAATCTCACAGAAACATGTAATGATCAATCGTTCTCAACGTGAATTGAAATGGCTCCGTTCTTTGAAACCTAAAGCGAGACGTGCACTGAAATTCACATTAGAATCAAGTGAGAAATCAAGTCTTGAAGTTCTAGATATAGCAAATGGAACATTGCTTTTCGACGGACTTCAGAGACCTATTTTCAAGTCGGTCGAGGCTAGTGTGAGGAGAGGCCAGAAGATAGGCGTGGTTGGTGGAAACGGGGCAGGAAAGACAACTCTGCTGAGGACTATAATGGGAGAGATAAAACTAGATTCCGGGAAAATAGATGTCAGGCCTGGTGTACAGATTGGCTACTTTCACCAAGATCACCGATCTCTTGACTTCGAATTGACCCCAGTTGAACAGATACGCTCCCTGAAACCAAGAATGGAGTACGGAGACATACGAGCTATGCTGGGGCAGTTCCAATTCACAAAAGATATGGTTAGTACCAAATTGAAGGCACTTAGCGGTGGCGAGAGGGCGCGAATAGCTCTGTTGAAGCTCCTTCTTGAAGAGAATAATCTTCTCTTGCTGGATGAGCCCACAAATCATTTGGATACAGACGCAAAGGAAGCCTTGGAAGGGGCTCTGAGCGATTATGATGGCAGCATAATCACAGTTAGCCATGATAGATGGTTCTTGGATAGGGTTTGCGATACCATCTGGGAGCTTCCGGGGGATGGGCGTATTATTATCTGGCCAGGAAACTATACTCGTTATTTGGAAAGAGTGCGGGCCCGGAAAAAATAGCTGATTCAAGGAGAAGGAGCATTCGCCCTACAAATAATCAGAGATTTTAGCTTGGATCATTCTTTTTGCAAACCATGATTCCATCACTTCTTGGCGAGAAGATGCTTCCGTGGCTATTGTGGAAATTGCATCATTCATCGTATCGAATTTCTGAGGGGTGGTATTCAATGCCTCTCTACAGGCCTCTCGAATGAGCCAGACACCAACAGGTGCCCAATAGCCGGGACCTATGTCCCTCCACACGAATGCGGATCCTGATCTTCGTGCGGATCTGAGATGCTCTAGAATCGCTAGTCGTGCTGCGTAATACGCCCCAGTGACGTTGTCAGCATATTTGGTTCTAGGACGTTGATCTTCCCAATCGGAAGTCACGTTCCCGGGATTGGACCACAATGAGTCTTTCATCCATGCCTCGGACATCTGAAAAGCCCATGATCCGGGTGCAGTGATTATCCAAAAGCGATTATCCAGGTACTCTGAACGGTGTAAGTAGATCTTGTCAAGTGATGGATAATCAAGAATCTGGCTCCAGATTCGATCTCCTAACGCGCTGTCTGTCGCTGTAATAGACCACCTGGTAGGTACTAGTCGTCTTTGCTCGTCTTTTCCGAGAAGGCCGGAGGATAACAATCTGGAAAGATGCGCCTCTCCGACTCCATTCATTGAGAGTTCATCCATTGCGTCAGTGGCCAAGAGATCTGTTTCCTCAACAATAGAGTCAACTTTCCTGGAGATTCTAGCATGTCCGATTACTTCCAAATCCTCGATTATTCCACTTGGGCCGAGTGGTCTGCTCATGGAGTCGAAAGTCAGAGGTGTACTCAAATCGACTGGTCCTCTGAATCCGATTCCGATTTCGACTTCTTTCTCGGCCATTGCAATTTCTTGTGTTGCTGCTAGGACTTTCCCCGGGCTTTTTGCTTCCCATACTTTGGCTGATTGGCCTCCTGTGACTAAACCTGCATGTCTCGTTGCGACTTCCTCGATAGGGCGGCCGTAGAGTTGTGCTGGATCAGATATCGGAGTGGAGTTGTCCTGTGACCAAATCGTAGATGGGCCTACTCTGACATCTGGGTATCCGTATCTTCCGACAAATACCTGTGGAGGGGATGGCCCTTCGATTCGGTCGGCTATTCGTGGTTTCATCGGCTGGAACTTATTTCTCACCCCAAGAAGCAGAGGGCATGGGTCTAACCCGCAGAGCGATTTCTTCCCTCTGCAGTCAATACACTCGGGGAACACTGGCCTGTAATCATCATCGAGCGTTCTTAGCGATAATGGCGGTGAGGCGTTCATATCCCCCAATGTCGGTTTGCATTGGGGTCATCGTCTTCATTCCTCAAAGAGTCAACTACAACTCTCAACAGATAATAGAAGACGACAGACATGAATGGGAGGCCCCAATCATCAACCACCGTTGAGACTGATGGCTGGTAATTGGGCCACTCCTGCAAAAGGTCGACAGTAGCATTGATGAATGCATAAGAAACGAGTCCTAATCCAATCATGAGGATTGATTGTCCGCGGAATGTGCCTTCTTTCCACCTGAGTACCCCAAGTGAAAGTGAGAAGCAAACTCCTGCTATAACCAACCACTGTAGAGCCTCGTCGATGGCTCTAGCCCATATCCACACCGCTGATCTGTCACCGTAAGCGACGTTGTCCGTAAACACGTCAAATGCAGCGAGTATACTGAATAGAACAGAAACTACCGAAACTGCCCATAACAGAGATGAAAATAGCCCGCCGGATGCGCTGCTCCGCATATCATCAAAGAGTCGCTCGAGCTGCTGCTCCCATCCAAGTCCTTTAGCAAGGATCCATGCACCTATGATAAGGGGCAGTGAACCTATCACGATGTTGCCGTATTTCGGTACGATGAGGCCCAGACCCAATATCAGAAGGAATGTTGCGATTGGCACGAGGAGCCTTGCTCTCCATCGAGGATCTTCTATTGCCTTTGCAATGTAATAGTAGGTACTCTCGATTCCTTTGGACTGTCTGACAATGATTTTCTCGATATGATCGATACGGACCCTTGAAGAAATGATCGGAAGTGAGGCTTCATCTTCGGCGCCATCTGTTACGAGAACCGCGGTATCGGGTTGAAAAAGTCGGATGACTTCATCCAGTTGGCTCGCAATCGCCCGATCGCTTCTAGGGCCCACTCGTACGTCTCCTGTGAGTATTGCCACTTCGACTCCATCGTTTGATTCAGATTTTTCAACTAATCTATCGTGATGGTGCAATGCTCCCATGATGGCGTTTGTATCGCTCTCCTCAGGATCTGCGATTCCGAGTCTCAAAGCTGCTGTCAGAGTAGCCTTTCGACCTATGACTGGGCCCCTTACACCGGCCTTGACCCCGAGATCATTATCTCGGTCGACAGTGACGACTAACGTTCTCACCATGGTGGTATCGATATGGGATAGAAGGGGTGAAGATTTGAATTGTTTGCCGACATGGAAGAAAAATAGTCGACTGGAAGAGAATCCTCATGTTTCGAACCTTGCTCTTGAACGCTGTTTGGCTCGGAGATATTTGAGTGGGTGCGTCAACCACTCCTGATCGCATAGCCTGTCATCTCCCTGAGAGACCGGACACCTTGCAGCAGCCTTGAGTGCTGCACAAGCATGGGGGGTGTATTCACGCTCGTAAACGTGGCCGACTTGATAGGCCGTTGTTTGAGGGTCGTAGTCAGGTGCGCCTTCGAACATTGAGCAAGTCACATCAACAGGAATGCCGATGCTCCTGGCCATCGCAGCGACAAACACCCTGCCGACGTGGTTTACGTTGACTCCTGAAGCCAGTTCCTCAACCGAGGTTGAAAAGCAGGGAGGCCAATCATCGCGGGTGGCAGCCGATACTGGCATCTCAGATCTGACTTGGGACCCGAAAAGTTCGGTTATTCTTGTCACTTCTTCGCCTAATCGATCTGCCATTGGCTCAGACATTTTTTCCATGCTTTCACGGCACCTCTGGATCAAATCCTCGCGAATTCTTTCCTTTATCAGTCGCGCAACGCGTTCCCTACTACTCTCACCAGAAGCTGGATCGAGCATTACCCAGCCGTTCTTCACCGGTCTATTGACAAGCCTCCAATAGGAGCCGGATATTCTCGGACATAGTTCTAAGAAATCTGCTATGGGAACTGAATAAATCGTTTGACCGTCACGGAACACCGCCTCGATGGATGATAGATATGTTCCAGCCACTAATTCGAATCTCTCATTATCTCGCCCTATGTTTTTGTCTGCGAGGCTAGATTCTCCTTCCGCCCAGCGCGCCATGAGTCTCTCGTCGAAAGAAGCGCATACGACAAGGAAGGCATACTGGTATGCGGCTATTGCAAAAAGTCTGGATGCCTCATTCGCCAGATCTACAGAAGTCATAGGATCTGCGTCTGACTTGTGCACGATAGATTCCACAAGCCTGAGGCGTCCGAGTGATCTCGCCTCCTCGAGCCATCCTTGTTCGATGATGGCATCGATGTCGATGGCATTCTCATCGAACAGCTTTCGAATATGCGGTCTTGCCTGCGGTAGGAATGGATATCGTGCCAATGCGCTCGGATCGACAAGGTCCGGTGGCGTGACGGGCATCGGCATGCGTCTATGAGTGACCGGCAGGGTTCTTGAACGCTCACGATAGGCGTATGACATGGAGGGTCAGGAAGACCCGACTCGAAAATCCAATCTTTTACAGATACAGGATGAAATCAGATTGGCATTCGGTTGGAGTTTGGAAAGAGACGTGGATATCGCCAAATGGCTCATTGATGAATTAATGAAACAAGGATATCCAAACTGGTCTTTTGACGGATTTAATTCAAACTGGTCCAATGTTAAATCAGAACTGCTCAATAGGCGGGGATGTGTCTGCATAGTAGGCGCAGCAGTTGAGAAGTATGAAGTCGAAAAAGCAATCGAAAAAGATTGTTCCTTGGTAATTGCAGATGGCTCAGCAGGAGTTTTTTCAGAATTGGACGAGCCGGCCAAGGGGTGGAATCGAACAGTGGCGATTGTCACCGACGGTGATGGGGGCAGGGGCCTTGATGAAGCGATTGAGAGGGGCATTCCACTCATTATACACGCTCATGGTGACAATCGAATGGCTTTGGAGTCGCTCATCTCAAAAATAAGAAATCATCCTATTTCTTTGACGCATCAGACGCGTCATGGGATACTGGGCATGCGTAATCCCGGGGGATTCACTGACGGTGATAGAGCGGCCTGTATTGCAATTGCAATGGGTGTAGAAGTGAGTCGTATCGACCTTTTGGGAACTAGATCGGATATTGTTGGGAAGTATTCTGGAGTCACCAATCCGGAAAGGAAGTTGAAGAAGTTGGTCTGGATGAAGAATATTCTAGAGGTGCTCGGATTCGAAGGAGTCAGATAAAATCGCTCAGCGTCATTACAGTGACCTTGTCGTTATCGAATAGTGAGTCGACACTGGATTGCATCCATTCTACGCGTTGCCTGGTGTAGAGATCTATACCATACATATCCATGACATCGTTCGTAACCTGGATGTACTTTCGGACTGACTTTGGGAACACCGTTAGAGTCAGATTCCCCCCACAAACGTTTGCACGGTCATCGTCGCTTGAACTGTCTAAAACTCTTGTCTGGTCGTTTCTCGCTACTTTAGCAATGCATGACCCTGAAAGTGGTATTCTGCGATAGGACGTGTTACATTTGACGCAACGAACCTTCTGTCTAGAGAATGCAACTAGATTTCCACGGATATCTCTCAAGAAGTGCGATTCGATGACTTGCTTGGCGACTCTCTCGACTGAGACTGCACGAAGTTGCGAAGCCAATGCGAGCTGTGCATCCATTTTCTCCCTCATTGTGTCAAGAATCTTGTACTGGGAGTTTGATGGGCCTGAAGAAAGACCTGCTGAATCGTGAGTCCACCCATAACCACGGACGTCTCCCACTGTTCCCACCCTATTGTCTACCATATCAACGACATGTTTCACTTCGGAGGGATGCATCTGAGATATTGTCGCTTCATAGAATTCAGGGGGATACATCCACGAGCAGTCAACATTGAGTGCTTCTTTGTCTATCTGGCTGGGGAGTAATTGGGTAGTGAGCACAAGTGGCGCATCCATTTGTCCGCCGCGATTTGATGGGAGAATGTCCCTCGAGAAATTAAGGAGTCCTTCCAGTAGTAGCATGACGCAATCCTCATCTCCATCGCAATTGCGCCTTTTCGCAGCATGAAATAGGGGGTGTGCGTAGCCGGCCGATGCGTCCGACCACCCAATTATTCTACAAAGTACACCGCCGGATGTGTGAGGTGCAAGTCCTATTGCGAGATGTCCGACGAGATCTTGCTTGCGCTCATATTTGTAGAAAGGTTGCATATCATACATTTTTGTGAGTTCGTCATCAACAAATCTACAGGTTCTCGAGAGATGGTCTTCTGCATTGGTTGAGAGTATGATGTCCTGAGGAAATATTTCGAGTATCTGTTCATCAGAAGAAAGGGGTTCTCCATCCATATCTTTAGCATATCCGAGGTCCAGGAGGGTTCTCCACGGAGTCCCTATCTCCGATGGTCGAAAATGAGTGATTGGAACATCGATCATATCGAACCTGGATGTTCCGTCTTTGTTCACTGAAACATCATGTAGTGCTCTCAAAATTCCTTTCTCGAGAGGTTCTGGGGTCTGTAGCCTGGATTCGAGTTCTCTTGTCGCCTTTATTGGTCTTGGGAGAGAGTTGAGGCCGAGGTTCTGTCTTGCTGATTCTAGAATGGTTGTGAATTGTACGTGTCTCTTCTCCCCCAGCCTTCGAGTGCTTTCTTTGCGTCGCCTTATCTCCGTTCTTCCATTACAAGGGCCATCGCCATCGCCGTGGTCATGACGACAGGTGATTTCATGGGTATCCCTGCCGCATTCTATGCAGCGCCTTATGCTCACATCAACGCTCAGAGCACCCTTTCCAATTTGACCGAGCAGCCTTTGCGGTCCCCCGTTATTTCCAATGGGATAAAGTGCGTGAGTATACTGCTTCATCTCTCTTCTCTGGGCCTTTTCCGGTCGGCCCATTCTGGCCCCTATTCGGGTTGGGACCGCATCTTTCCAATGGTGCTTGGAGATTTTTCTGATGAGCCAAAGTGACTGTTCTACTTCATCGTCGTCAATCAGAATTTTCGAGGTCATCAGTTCATCTGGATTCGGGGGGCCTGGGTCTTCGATCTCAGCAGCGGCTTCATCGCCTATCTTCTCAGTCTCCTCCACACCGAGATTCTGTTGTCTGGCCTCTGTCTCAGCACTTATTCTACGCTCTGTCCTAACTATCTCTATCTGTTCAATTCGTTTTCTTTCGGCTTCAAGTACGTCTCTTGCCTCTCTAATTGCCGAAAGTCTTCGATTGGTAATCTCTAACACAGTGTCATGTCCATCTATCTGGTTTTGATCGGAAAGGGTGTCGCATAGTGGCTGCCAACCCGAATCTATGATGATGCTCTTTCCACTTATTCTGTGCTCTATTCCCAAGCTCATCAGTGCAAATCTGATCGGGCCGTATCGGTCGATTATGGAGATGTT
>DATW01000092.1 GCA_002504845.1 Euryarchaeota archaeon UBA250
TTACCTTTCAACTGGTGGCCCCGGAATCCCTGAGCAGATCTGTGATGAGTCTGATGGTATACTTGCAAGGCAGGTACATCTCTCAGGTTGGTTGAATTCAGGCTCAGGCGGCGGCGCAGACGTCCCTACCGACCCATCTAATCCCGATACCGACGGTGATGGGATGCCTGATGGCTGGGAGATTGAGAATCGGAGATGGATAGGCGATTCATATACAGGCGGGAACATATGGACATTGGACCCATTGGACCCAAGTGATGCGGACGAAGATGCAGATGGCGATGGACTGACCAATGGGTGCGAATATCGATGGTCTGTGTTACTTGAGACCGTGAGGGAAAATGGTTTGGTGACTCATGGTGAATCAGCAGAAAGTGCGGCATCTTGGGTCGCTACAGATCCGAATCTGGTGGATTCAGATGGCGACACTCTTCCAGACGGATGGGAAGCTAGGTATGCATGTTCTTGGAATTTAGCCAATGCTGGAATCAACCCTCTCAATGGGAGTGACGCACTGGGGAATCCAGATGGTGATGGATATGATGTTGATGGGGATGGAATGCTCGCCCCTGAGGAGCAATTCGTGAATTGGCTAGAGTATCATCTAAGATCGGAAATACTCGTTGGAGGGTCATGGACATCAGTATTGGATCTCCCTGAAGGCTTCGATACCTGGATTTTTAATGCATCAGAACAAATTAGCGATCCACAGGCCTCATTCGGGGAATTGGCAAGTACAGAAGTCACGAGCCTCCTGGCCGGCATAACAGAACTCGATACCGGCTCCTCCGACCCCGTCTCCTCAGACTCCGACTCAGATGGGATGCCGGACGGATGGGAAGCATACCATGCAAGATGGTCGGTTTTCGATGAGCGTTGGACGCTCAATCCTGTAAATGGGAACGATGATGTCGGCGACCCGGACGGCGACGGGCTCACTAACTGGGAGGAGTATAGCAGCATACCAGGGAATATGAGTGAGATCGACTCTCTTGTGACCTCTCCACAATTCTATCTCCTCAGCAATGGGGGAGACTGGATACCGACCCCATGGTTAACAGCCGACTCCATAATTTCCTTCGGAGAAGCAGCTAGGGCAATCAATCAAGATAGCCCTCTGACGGCGGATCCAAACAACCCCGATACCGATGGTGACGGCCTACTCGACGGGGTGGAGATGATATTCACCAAATGGAATTACGATGCTGACACATGGACCCTAAATCCACTTGTGCCTTCTGACGGGTATTTCGATTCGGATAGGGACGGATTAACTGACCTCGTAGAGCTTAATCTGACCAATACGAATCCTGCCAATGGTGCTCTCGCCCCTCCAGATGCACCCAGATTCCACGAGGAAGCGACCACATTAGACGCACTTGAGTCTATGAATCGAGTTTACAGAGTCTTATTCACAAAACAAGGTAGGGCGCATATTGCAATCTCCCAATTCAATGAGTGGCAATCAAGCGGACTCATGCGACCACTCCTAGAAGCGCTAATGGGCGTGTCTGACCCCAGCGAAGAAGACACCGACCGCGACGGGATGAGTGATGGTTACGAATATTGGTTCACAGAGTGGGATTTGGAGTCAAATGAATGGACGATCAATCCACTTACCTCCACGGACGTCGATAGGGATTCTGATGGGGATTCCTGGGACTGTAATGGCGACGGTCTGATATCACCCTCCGAGTCATTCGATAACCTCGCTGAATACGAGTCTAGAGTATACGGCAAGCTCCTCGCCATCGATACAATCCCCTCTGGCCTAGGTACAGTTTCCTATGGATCCGATGCGATTGCTGCACTCCAGTATGAGGCTGGCCTGTCAGAAAATGAGTCTATTGATGAGATGTACAATATATTTGCAACCAAGTCCGAAGAATCCTTCGAGAGGATGGGGCTGATCAACTCTTTCGACCCTGACAGTTTCAACCGCACTCTGTTGGGCATAAGCGACCCTACAAATGACGATTCAGACATGGACGGACTTCCCGATGGGTGGGAATATTGCTACTCTATTTTCGGACACTGGTTACCTCTCCCGGAGGGACAGCTTAGGTGGTCATTGAACCCACTAAACCCTCTGGATGGTGCTTATGATCCTGATTCCGATGGCTGGTACGATCGAACATCAGGCGATAGCCCGGCAGAACAAGGTGTATGGGTTGACCGTATATTCCAATCTGCCAACTTTTCCGAGCAAATCGGATTCGGCAATTCACCGCTACTATTTACGAACTCAATGGAATTCGGCAATGGCACACTTCCACTTTCCAATGATTCGGACTCCGATTCCGTATTGATGGAGCCCATCTTCGGAATCGATGGCTCAGTCTCTGACTATCTTCAAAATTACAATCTCTCCGATGGTCGCGAGATACTCAAGTATGGCACCAACGCTCTGGATAATGATACTGATGGGGATATGTTGCCCGATTATTATGAGTATCATATGGGTTGGAATGAGATGAATGACAATTGGTCCTCCCAGATGCAGATTGAAGTGGTGTGGCAACAGATATCATCCAATAGCTGGAAACCTGTGAATATCAACGGTGGCGCCATTTCGAGACCCATCTTGAATTGGACTTGGTTCACGCTTGATGCGACTGATGCATCGGATGTAGGCGGCGATGCCGATCGAGATGGAGATTATGATTGCGGGACAGGCGTTTGCCAATATGTCCCGTATACAAATTTCCAGGAATATTTCGGAATAGTCAATGCCACTCTTTCCTCGCCCGCACTCGTCCGATCTGCACCCTTATTCGACTGTAGAGGCGATCCCGTTGAAGAGGGATGGCAGTTCAGGGAGGTGGTCCTCGGCCTATGTGGCCAGACATCATCGCTGTCTTCCAATTACTTCAGAATGAATCGAATCAGTATGAGTGATCGACTATATGCGCTGATTGTGGACGATAATGATGCTGACTATACCCAGATAGACACTAGCAATGACGAGGTCTTGCTCAGCGGTAATTGGACAGATTCCTACAACCGTTTTGCAGGAGATGAATTCCATCTCCCCAATATAGGCCTTGGAGAGTATTCGTACGGTTGGTGGCTGTTGGATTTCGATGGCGATTCAATAGCCGATGGAACAGATCCAACCAACTGGGATACCGATGGAGACTGGCTGAACGATCGTTTTGAGATTGCCGACGATTTGCTCGACGGTATCAGAGGAAATTCCGGATCTCCCATCAGGTATGATGACAGATCTGTCCCGTGAACGAGGAAGACGGCATGGATGAGAATATTCGAATTCCGGGAACCGATCAGCCCGTCGGGGAAAGAATACTTTTCATTCATGAAAATATGGTCTCATTTGTCAAACAGTACAGCATGCCCGTAGTCGAGGTTGCACTGGTGCTTTCGAAGTACATCAGGATCATCAGCCTGGAACTCAAGAATATAGCCGAATCAGCCAATGAAGAACTGCCAGAACATCTGTTGAAACCAATGTCTTTGGAAGATGACATGCAGGCCCCGTTAATTGACTCATTCCCATTGGATCGCCTGCTGGGCTCACTTGATGAAGATAGGATGGACATCCTCGATACGCTAATGCGCACGGCGATTAACTCCGTAGAAGCTCCATTTGCATCCGTGCTCGCACTACTCAGGGACTGGGAGAGATTGGTCAGAACTCAACTTTCTACATCTCGAAGTCCAGGCCATTTATTCAGCCCAATCGAACTCCCGGAGACATTCTAGGCTATCGGGTCGACCCTCTAGATACTATGCCATTCGATACCCACCAAGAGTCAATTATGGACCAGATGTAGATTAGAGGCCAAAGGACAATTGTGAGTATGAGCGGTAGTTGGAGTATGAACCACCAGGCGCCCTTCTTGTGCTGTCTGTTGAAATGCTGTCCGAGATAGAGGAATGGTATGATGGCAAGCAGCGTAGAGAAAACGGGTCGGAACGCACCCCATGGCCCAATGCCCCCGCTCAACTCGTTCCAGATTGCCTTTATCACACCCAGAGGAGTCGCTCTTCCAGGTCCTTTTGGGTCCAATGTGACTGCAAGCTCGCCGGATGCCATGAGGTGCGAGCCTAGCGACGCGACAAATATGTGATGCAACCTCGGGAGGCCAGACATGCAGATTCCACCCCCTAGTCGGAAGCGGCCGATATTAGTAACTGGATTCGAGCCATTCGACGGTATGGAAGCCAATCATTCGTGGGATATTGCAAGAGCAATAGCCAAAGAAATGGGAGATGAGGAGGCCACATGCAAACTACTTCCCGTTGACGAGGAAGGGTCAAAGATTGCTTCACGGGCAATCAAATTAGGAGAATATTCGGGTGTTCTTCATCTTGGTATAGCGATGGACAGGAAGAGGGTTTGCATAGAGATCGAGGCCAAGAACAAATATGACGTCGGTAGAATCGACAATTCGGGCCGAATTTTGACTATGGAAAAAATAGTTCATGGAGCTCCAGATAATATTGCCACAACGTTGAGTAGACATGTTATCGACGAATGCATCGAGGAGTCAGAAGATCTAGCCCTGAGTTCTGAATGTGGCGGATATATCTGCAATGAGACTTATTTCAGGTCATTGAATTCCGTATTGGAATCGGATATGCACGTGGAGAAAAGACCTCTTCCAGTTCTTTTCATACACCTTCCATCGACTGAATTGGTGCCTCTTGACCGCCAGATCAAGGCTGTTTCAGATATCGCAGAAGCAATATCGGCACCTCCTTCGATGTTGGTGGTGGGGGCGCTTTTACGAGATTCATCGGGGCGAATACTATCTTGTAGGAGGCCCCTTGAAGATCAATGGTCCGGATGGTGGGAATTTCCCGGCGGAAAGGTATCGAAAGGAGAGACCCTCATGGAGGCCGTATCTAGAGAAGTTAACGAAGAACTCGGAATCCACATAACGCCCGGACAAGAGGTAGCAAGGGAATTCTACAGATACGAGGATCGTTCTGTGGATCTGAGAATAATTGATTGTGGTGTGATAGACCCCGATTCGATAACGCTTATCGAACACGATGAATCCGTTTGGCTAGATAGGGAGAATCTCAATGAGGTAAAGTGGCTTCCGGCCGACACTCCGATTATTGAAGACTGGATAGCCAATGGTCTTCCCTGATTATAATCTCCGAGTATCTATCCACTCTGTTGAACTTCCATCCTCGTTCATCGCAAGATCGTCACCAGGCCGTCTGGGGACGCTGTCTCTGCCGGGGTGGTCAGTCAGATTCGTAAGATAGCCATCGAGATCATTTTGCTTTATGGTGATGTCAATCGTCCCTCCGAGCGGGGCCTCATCGACTACGAAGGAGCATTTACCTGCCGCTGCAGCTTGTCTGGAGAGCGAGAATGTCGAGATTTCACCATCAGAATTCAAGGTCATCGCATCGAGGGCAGTGTCCAGGATTCTGTGATTACGAGCCTCTTCTATCATTGTGCCCAAACTCTCGACATTCGAAACAAGCCTCACCGAGGATGAATTAGTGGGAAATGACCCCCTCTCCGGCATATTCTCCGGAGACCAGCCAGGGAACATCTTTCGAACTGCATCAAGAACCAAATCGGGACGCTCATGATTCAACAGGGTAGTCGCGACAACAATTTCCATTGATACCCCCATGTGCTAGTCATACATCACACCTATGCGAGGACAGGTGACATTCATGTCGAAAGTTGCAGGCCGACTACTATGGCCGGACGATCCTTTCCAATCATGCTCGGGCTTCTCCTCACCCCGACCATCATCCTTCTTGTTCTCAGAATGTCTCTTCCAGTCGTCGACTCAATATTGGTTTCCGATAGAAATGTGCTCATCGGAATCCATGCCTTTGCTGCCTTAATTGGTCTAATTCTCGCAGGCAGAGGCACTAAAAACAAAGATCATGAATTTCTAAGATCAGGTGCTATAGATCGATTAAGTCGAACATATGAGCTTGAAGACGGCGGCCTCTGGTCTCGCGCAGATGAGGCTCTGGCCCGACTAGAACGTCGAAACAGCAAGAAGAAAGCGATCCAGATGTCTGGAGGGGTTGCCAGCATTAATGCGGAGTCACGAGAGCTAGATCTCGGCGATGAAGAACCGGGAGATATACGCGTATCTGGTGTAGAGGTGTCAAAAGACACTGGAGGCAAACAAAATTCATTGGAATCTGAAAAGAAACCTGTAACTCAACGAAAATCAAGAGGAATTTCGGCATGGCTCGATAGAAGAGCTGAGAGAGTGGCCAGGAAACGACTTGAGAAAATAAGATCAAAACAGTCTGAAAATAGTATGGCGACTACAGCCACTTGCAAAACATGTGGTGCCACATCGCCCTACGGTAGTTCTTACTGCACTACTTGCGGGTCTTTGCTGTAACGCCTGCGTCGGATTGAAAGAGGCCTCCCGCGAGGCATCGCTGGGAATGCTGCATGGCGAAGAGGGACTACTACGATGTCCTAGGCCTCGATAGGGGTGCCAGCGAGGATGAAATCAAGAAGGCTTTCAGGTCTCTTGCAAGGAAGTACCATCCAGACAAAAATCCTGATGACGAGCAGTCAGAAGCCATGTTCAAGGAAGTGCAGGAGGCATATGCCATCCTCTCGAATCCGGATGAACGTAGGAAGTACGATCGTTTCGGGCACAACCGACCAGGTGGCAGCCCATTTGGGCCAGGTGGATTCCAAGGGGTAGATATCAACATAGACGATTTGTTCGGCGGGGGCTTTGACAGCATCTTCAGTACATTATTCGGAGGCCGACAGACTCGTAGAAATCAGAGGGGTTCCGATCTCCTGTATCGCCACCAGATATCGTTCCAAGATGCATTCACCGGCACCGAAGCGGAGATAGAAATCGAAGTCATGTCTTCTTGCGAGGATTGTTCAGGCACCGGCGCATCCAGTCCAGGCGACGTTAAAGAATGCTCAACATGCGAGGGGCACGGACGTCTGAGGAGGATGCAACGAGTAGGCCCATTCACTCAGCAGGTCGTCTCCGATTGCCCTGCTTGCAACGGCGACGGCAAGACCATATCAAATCCCTGTGAGAAATGTCGGGGCGAAGGCCGACTCAATAAAAACCGGAGAGTTCGATTCACTGTACCTGCAGGAATAGATTCCGGTACTAGGCTCCGTATGAGTGGATACGGGGAAGCATCCAGGGATTCTAGGGGCGCCACCGGCCATCTCTATATTGAAGTAAAGCATGATGAACATCCTTGGTTCGAGCGCGATGGCGCAGATCTTTTAATGGCGCTTCCAGTCAATTATTCGAATATTGTCTTGGGATGTGAATTAGAGATACCCCACTTAGACGACAAGCCACTCAAAATAAAAATTCCAAGCGGGTCCATGCCCGGCGACACCATCACAGTCAAGGGTCGAGGTTTTCCAAATTCAAGGCGAAGAGGACAACGTGGAGACGTCACAATAGTCCTGAGGCTCAAGTCGCCCCCTCGTCTTTCTCGGGCTGCAAAGAAGGCGCTGGAAGATCTGAGAACCCATATAGACGACGGCGCGACTCCAGAAGAATCAGCTAGGGATGAGGCTAAGCAGAGAAGAAAGTAGGCGGACAGAGTCACTCCCATCTGAGGGCTTTTCGTGGAACAATTGCTACGGGTTCGCCCTTCACTCGACCAGTCACTTCTACTTCGATCATTTCTGGAACGGGCGCGACTTGAATCGAAATCATAACACACTCTCCGCCTTGTAAATCTCCAATTAGTATCTCATCGCCATGGAACTTCCATCCGCCATCTACCTCATGAATTTCAGATCGAGGACCATGTGGGAATGAAAGCCTTAGACAAGCCATTTTCCAAACAGCGTTCGAGGCCATCCCGAAACTAATGGCCCCCTTCTCACTATCATCAATCCAGAGCCCAATATCACCCAGGGGGGTGGAGGTAGAAATATTTGCAACTTCTCGGTTCACAAGACCTTTCTCAACAATGAAACCTGCACGTGCAGAGATTAAACCAGACCCTTCTACAGATTCCAGGGCTGCCTTTAGATCGCTATCGGAGAAACCCGTTTCCAGCTTGTTTCTTATCGAGTCTATCTTTTCTTGATTTATTGTATGTTCTTCATTCCCGCCAAAGATCCTGGACACTATTTCTTTCCTCATCATCAGCACAACCAGAAAAGCAGGCGTAAGTAGGAATACGCCTGCAAAAATATAGTAGGGCCTAGCCTCTGATGAAAGATCAACATAGGCTCCAAGATCTTCTTCAGGAGGGCTATTTGCGGAGATTATGAATGAATAAGCCCCTTCTTGGCCCGAGCCCTGTTCGATTCTAATGGCATGCATGCCCTTTGGAAGAAGCATCTGAGAACCATTTGTTGAATTCATGATCGAGTAATCAGCCTCGCCCCGCAACTCCTGAATCTGAATATTCGCCCCGCCCATCTCAGGATCACTTCGTATCATAGTCCCATTATCTGATTCAATAGATACCAGGTATATGTCGATTGGATCTATGTTAGATACGTCCCCTTGTAGACGAAGCATGGATGATGAGTAAGCCCCTTGATCTGAGATAACAGTCCACATTGGCCATAGAGCCGACTCTTCAGAATTATTTGGAAGTCGATTGGGGGCATCGCCCATGAATGCACGCTTATCCGCCTGAACCGATCCAGAAAAATCAGAAGACTCAGACTCAAGCATGACCTGTATTCCCCATCCACCTTCAACAGACGAACCGATACGAACCTCTAGAGAAATCGACTCATGAGACGTCACACCCGACAAATACCCCATCTTCTCCGAGATGCTGCCATCAAGAAGATGTTCATAAATTTCAATCGACTCCTCCTCGCCGTTACCCGCAAGTGAGGAGATTTCGAATTCCACTCCTCCTGCTGCGGGCACAATGAATGAATCAAAGTCCCCTGGAAAATGGAAAAGCCCCCTAGCATAAGATGAGAAAGAATTCGTAGTCATTCTCTGATTTGCATGATGCGATTCCGCTCCCCCGTCCTCGTCGGAAGATATCAATTCGACAGAATAAACCGAATTACGCCTATCTTGCTCTGTTGCTGACAAAACCATCCACGCTTCCTCATCACTAGAGGCGCTGACTGTGATTCTGGGATGCGCGTGAAGCCCCTCGCTCGAGATAGACGCGCTCCTACTGACCATTTCTCTACTGCCATCTGTCCTTTCTTTCCACATTTCAACTAGAAAAGGAGCTTCTGAGAGTATTGAATCTACCAATGCAACCCCATTGCTGACGAGTAGCCATGCATCTGAATCGCCACCTGAATCAAACCACCCTGACATCTTCTTAGTTGGCAACATATGAGTTTCACACAAGCCATCTAGGCAAACGTCTGATGAAGGAATTGAGTTAATCCCGTCCTGATATCCAGATGATCCATTTACATCTGTATGCTCATGGATGAAACCATCTTCCGATGTGAGGACAATAATAGACGCAGAACCCGTTGCACCGGACTCTTCGTCGATGCTATATGTTAGTCGACCACTAGCATTCCCCGACCATGATAATTCATCTTCGAATACGACTTGATCAGAACCTGAGACTTGCAGAGAGAATCCAGAACACGGTCCATCTTCGCATTCAATCGCAATATGGGTCGGTCCAAATGCCTCGATTTCAAGAAGGCTAGAATCGCTACCCTGAGCGGCAGAAAGAGGTACAAGACAAAGAATCGCCACTACGAAATAAATCGCTGATCGTACGCTTTGCATGACTCCTCGACAAGCCTCTCACCTTAGAATCCTTCAAGCAGATGGTACTGCGGCCACGCTCATGGCCGACGAGGCTGCACTCGGCAGAACAGTCGAAGTGCGGGAAAGATTTGCTCGAATATTTGCATTGGGCGACAGGAAGAAACCATCTGCAAGAACACCTGCACTGGTTCTTGTGGATGGCGATTCTGAGATGGACCCAAGAATAGCGCCTTTTCGCCTCACTAGAGACTCAACCACCGTACCATCGACATTGAAATTCAGAACCAGGGGCAAGCTCTGCCCCCCATTTGAGAGAGAGATTGTGTGGGAGGCCTCCGAGGGTCTATCCCTGCCACCGACATTGGATGATTCTGATGGGGGAACCTTGCCATCCGGAGAAGCGTTTCTACCTGTGTCGCTACAGTCGATTTCTCACGACCCCCGCCTCTCAGATCTTGCTGTAGAACCGTCTGTAATCTGCTTAATCGATGCACCTCAGCTAGTCAATGACGATATTCGTATGATCGGGGCAATAGATGCGTTACGTAGAAGATTCCCTTCCTCTTTGATTTGGGCCCCTGGTATTGCAGGGCCCGATAATTGCGCTCTTCTTGCTTGGATGGGTATTGATCTGATGGACCTTTCAAGATCGAGGAGGGCGCACTCGAGCGGAGTGTTACTCTCTGCCTTCGGCCCCAGGATGCGTGATTCGGACATAGATGATGGAGACTCATGGGATCATCAGATTTCCATATGGAAGGATGCTCTGAGTGAGACAAGAATGGCTATTAGAGAAGGCAGTATAAGGCAACTCGCTGAGGCTGTAAGTCTCTCAAGTCCTAGATCAGTCCAGAGGATGAGGCGTCATGATGCACATGTTTCGGAGGTGGCGATTAACGATCCAGGACAGGCTGGCCTAGCGTCTACATCCGAACCTGGTAGAGTATGGGATTGTTCTTCGCGGACATCGAGAGACGACCCGATGATTAGACACTGGCACCATTCAATCGGCAGCAGATGGACTCCAATGCCTCATCAATCCGAAATAGCAGTGTTGCTGCCCTGCTCGGCAACGAAGCCTTACAGAAGATCTCCCAGCCATAGGAAATTCAGAGACGCTATAGCAAGCCGCGCAGTTTCTGAGATAATGGTCACGGCCCCACTTGGATTAGTGCCAAGGGAATTGGAGGTCCTTTGGCCTGCTTCCTCGTATGACATACCTGTAACCGGAGAGTGGGATATGGACGAGCTTCAAATCATCAGGAAGATGGTATCTGATGTCGTTTCACGTTCGGGTTTTGACACTATAATCAACCATTCAGGAGTTGATTTAATGATTGACGGATGCGATGTAATCGATACTAGGATAGGCGATAGTGCCGGTTCTCAAGAGTCTCTAAAACGACTTTCAGAAGAGGTTCAATCTGCTACCAAAGCAGCGAATGTCCTTGAGCCCAAGAGAGGCGTCGCACTACTCGAGTCTTTCCGATCCATCTCAAAACATCTCTACGAGGACGATGCATGGCTCGATGGTGCAAAGGTGTCCGGAAGAGCTCCAAATTACAGAATCACCCTAGAAGGCGATCAAATTGCGGTGTGGGACAGCTCAAAGGGAAGGTTTGCATTCTCGAAGTCCGTACTTCCCATACTCCTTGAAAACAATACACTACCCATCGTCGATCTTGTAGAAGACCATGTATGGACCGGCGACCTGTTCACTTCGAATGTTGCAGGCCTCACGGGATCTCCCCGTGTTGGCGACGAGATACTTGTTTTACAGGCAGGCGTCCTCAGAGGTTCTGCTAGAGCAGTGGCCCCTTCATGGGAGTGGCCGGCGGCACCGGGCGCACTCGCTCGTGCCAGACACAGACTCTAGACTGCTGCGTAGCGGTTAAAGAGGGGCAGCAGGCCGCCTGCAAACTGAGGTTAGCGCGTATGGCGAGGATGCACAGCGGAGGCAAGGGTCAGAGCGGGTCTTCAAGACCATTTGTGGAAAGCCCTCCTGAATGGTCTGAGACTGATAAGAAGACTATCGAGGAACTCGTACTCAAGTACGCTGGAGAGGGACGTTCAACTTCCGAGATAGGGATAGTGTTGAGAGACCAACATGCGATTCCTGATGTCAAATTAGCAACTGGGGAGAGGATATCTGCGATTTTGAACCGCAATGAAATGGCGCCCCAATATCCAGAGGATATGATGAACCTCATGAGGCAGGCTCAGAGAATCATAGACCATCTTGAGGCCGGTAATCGTAAGGATATCCACAATCGAAGACAATTAGAACTCACGGAGTCAAGGCTACGCCGGCTCGCTAAGTACTACAGGGAATCCGGAAGAATATCCTCTGATTGGACATACAAGCGCGATCAGCTCAGATTGATGGTCGAGTAGATAGGCCCAGCTCAATCGAGTCGGAGCGTAGCGAAGCATCCTGAGCAAGAAGTTCGGAATGGACGCAGTTCGCTGTGTACCACATTGGGCGTCATACAACTTGGACATGTTATTGTCGGCAACGACCTGCCATCAACTCCCCTGTTTTTGCTTTTGGGCGACACGAGAGCCACCGGAAAAACTCCGATAAGGCCAGCTGCTCCGACACCCAGCACGAGAGGAAGATCAAATCCACCCACATACACGATAAAAGAAAGGATGCCGAATAGAGCTGCAGTAGCAACTGCAGGCGCTCTTATTCTGGATCTGGTCAAATAAAGTGAAAGCCCCGCTGTGATCGACATCACAAGAACAAGGATCAACGCTGACACCAACGGGCTCCCTGCGGGAGATGAAGGCGGAGTATAGGAAACCGAGAATATCAAGTCTGGATCAAGATCGGAGTCCTCGAATGATATAGTCTCCAGGAAAACCCATCTCCGATGCTCAACGTCCAAATCCCCCCCGGAAACCGCTCCAAATCCTGCTAGAGCAGATGTCCTTAGCCCTGCATCGAGATCTATCTTTGTGAACCAATCGCTCTTACCCGGTTGAATGAATGTGCGCACAAGATATTCAGATTGGCCTTGTATTCCAGGGGTGTAGCGAGCCTCCAAGACGATCGTCACAGGTTCTGATGAGAACGCACGTGTCGCTCCAAAGTCGATCATTATGTCCCTCTGCGATAGATCCACAAGATCCGAACCCACCATCGATTCGATATCTATGCCGAGTCCTGTTGACATGAATGACCTGATATTCGAGGATGATGTTTGGAGATGCCCTGTGAGTGCTGCCACTTCAGCATCATCAACACGGCCGTTATGCTCCTCGCCTTTGGAAAGAGAGTCCTCGTAGGAATCCAGATTCTTCCACCATGATGACCCTTCTAGGGTGTTGTTGCCTATGTTGTCAAGTCCCCATCGAATCCACTGAGACATAGCCCCGTCAACGGTTATTTCCACATCACGATCTACGATTGAGGCCGTAGCGCGTCCACTTATCTTCACATCTAACTTGGTACCCGAGTCACGCTTCGGCTCCTCTTCAGGATACCAGTCCCCCGTGCCCCCGTCGCTGTCGATATCAACCTCGTAGGTCCGTACCGATTCTAGAGTCGCCCCGGGGTGCGGGCTAACTCTGAATGTAACCTGGATACCCCCTCCATCGTACGATTCGGGCCATTGCCATACGAATACGAGTCGAACCCCATTTTCAGTTTCAGTCACAACTGGGCTGGTTGTGAGTTGTTGAGAACCAACTGTAGTGTACCCAGAGCTTCGCTTGTTCCAGATGTCTATCCCATAATGCGTATCGATCTCGACAGGGAAATACGCGATTCCATCATTGGAAGAAGATTCTTCCATCTCTGCAGTGCCTAGAGGGAACTTCGCCAGCATTCCTGCATCCGTGGTGTCCCCCCAGAAGAATCGAATCCCTGCATCGTCCCCCGGTGCCGAGAAAGAAAGCGATTGAACTTCAAGCGTGAATCTAATTTGGTCACCCTCGGAGATTGTGCCTGAAGAAACCTGGACCGGGACAGAAAGAATTCCATTCGTGACCAGTAGGCCCGGGCCTGATGACCCGGAGTAGTATGTGCCGCCTATGTTGACACCAACAGTCGCATTAAACTGGAGCCCTGTCGCTCCTTGAATTTCATATGGGATATCAAAAGTCCATTCTGAGCTGGGATAGTTTCCTTCCACACTCCAGGTAGTGCTCCACTTCCCAATTTCTATGGCACCCAGTACCGAGGGAGTGACCACTGCCGAATGCCTATCTTCAAGATCGGAGGAGAATGCGGTTAGGCCACCAGATTGGGCCTCTCCAATGAGGAACATCCGGAAACCGTCTTGTTCGCAACATGAGCCATCTTCCTCAACTGCAGAAGTAACCATTACAGGGGCCAGAAGAAGGAGAAAAACAAGAGAGACTGACCTCGCATATCCGCCACCCATGACAACCCGCCTACCTGAACCCGGCTTGAATCCGCCGATGCATTATGCTGATTGGGGCCTATCTGTGAAGCCAAAGCAATCTTCGAGAACTCGAAGACCACTCCTCTACACGGGCAAATCCCTTCCGCTCTAGTTGCACAACTTCCCCGATTTTCAGATCAGCGTCTTCAACCAAGCAATTCATGATGTTCAATTCGCTTCCATTTGCCATTACAAGTTCGCAAGTAACGGACGAATCGGGACTCAACCAATGAATAATCGGTCTGTCATCATCTCTTTCTGTTGAGCCAATCTCGAAGATTCCTTCGACCGATTCTACATTTGCAAGCTCTTTCAGCCTGAATGAGTTCGTCAAATCCTCCTTCTCGATTATCACTGCCCCTGATGTAAGTGAAATCTTCCTCATACCTGCTTTTTCATCATCTGGATGGAAAGGTAAAACGATTTCGTGCGGCATCTCGCCCTGAATTTCAATATTCGCCGGATCAGAGACCAATGATATCCTTCTAGAAGTGCTATCGATTGATGCAGCATTTGATGCCTCGATGGACTCCATCGCAACAGCCACGTCCTTCTGAGTTACACCCATATCCACCCAGAAAGACCTGAGTGCTGCCGGATTGAACCCTTTCCTCCTCATAGATCTAAGCGTGGGGACCCTCGGATCATCCCATCCACCGTACATTCTGCTTTCGATACCGCGACGAATCTCGCTCGTCGAGAATGATCCAGATCCATGGATGCTCACTCTGCCCCAGTAGAGGGTTTCTGGATATTTCCACCCCAAGTGGTCGTACAGAAGTTTCTGCTTTCGTGTCGAATCCATCAGATCCTTGCCACGGATGATGTGCGTCACACCCTGTTCATGATCCTCTATCGCGCTTTGAAAATCAAGCAGGGGCCATGCAAGATACGAATTCCCCACCATGGGGTGGGCTTCATGCTGAATCCTCCATGCTGGCCAGTCTCTCAGGGCTGGATTGGGAAGACTCATGTCCGTTAGAACTCTGACAACAGCATCACCGGGGGAGAACCTTCCATCAAGCATTTTTTCCCATGCTTCGATATTCTCTTCCACGGTTCTACCTCTGTGCGGGCAGGCTTTCTTCGAGACTCTGAGAGCTCGGAATTCTTCCGCAGAACACTCACATACGTATCCCGCACTTTTTCGTATCATCTCTTCTGCGTATCTGATATACACGGGCATTCTTTCACTTGCCCTCACTATTATGTCCGGCTTACTGCCTGTGAGCCATTCATAATCTTCGATAATCCATTCATAGGCATCCTTCAATGGCGGTTTTACAACCGTATCAGTATCATCAAAACGAAGAACCATTTTTCCATCATGCATCGATGCGTATTCGTGATTTATTACTACACCTCTGGCATGACCTATGGAAAGGGGCCCATTCGGATTAGGAGCGAAACGAAGAACGACACCAGCGGAGAGATTGTCGAGAGGCTTCAGCCCCTCCCTCTTCGTCTGCTTAGTCCTCTGAACCGCTTCTGGGTCGATATTCTCAATCAGGGCGCGTACCGATGCAGCACCCTCTGAATGAATCAGAGAGTTGGCCTGCAATACCTCGTCTTTTACGATAGACGACAACTCCTTTGCCCTTGAGCGGAGATCCTGCCGTTCTGCAAGCAGCCTACCGAGGGTAGACCCTATTTGCCCAGCACCACCATACTCCAGTGCATTCTGAAGCGCGTATTTCCTCACAGTGAGGATAGTCTCCTCGTCCCAAGCGTCGCCCATGCCTTACCTCACCCCATCCTCTGAGAAGGATGAATTCAATGGTTGCTGAATCAAGGCCCCCTTTGAAGTCCTTATTGGAACTGGGCCATTGTGCCGTTCAGACCAGATTCGAGATACGGTCGACCAAGTCCATCTGAGATTGGTATTCGGCGTATCTCCAGAGGTAAGTATTCGTATTGCATCCACCGTTTTCGAATCCGAGGGATATCCCGAACCCACATTGAACCCCACCTCATCACTAATCTCTGAAATTCTCGAATCTCGCATCACTTTGGCGAGAATCGAAGCAGCTCCCGTGGATGCGCATATCCCATCCATTCCTATCTCGCTCTTCACTTGGAGACCAGGTCGAAGTTCAGATATTTTCTTACGCATCATTTTCGAAAAGTTACTTGGATCATTGCCAAGAAGATCAACATGTACCCATCCCGTAGAGTCATAATCAGAGACTTCCAGAATCGCCTGAACAAATCTCTCGATTTCGATGGAGTTGAGGCTCTTAACTGCCCGCTCTTCATCAATGGACTTGGCACTTATCGGAATTCTGCAGACACGCCAATCACGTTTCTTAGACTCCCTCAATATCGACGACTCAACCGCAGTTCTTTTCTTCGAACTCATTATCTTGGAGTCCTTTGCACCTATACTTTCCAGATGTAGCAAGTCTCCAGATGGTATGCATATCGACGATACTACCAACGGGCCAATCGCAGGACCCCTCCCCGCCTCATCGACTCCAATTACCACAGAACTCATTCCATCAGATCCTTGATAAGATTCTCAACAGAATCAGAAGAGGGTAGAGAGTCACGTTGCACGGGGGCTTTATCGTTCAAGGGCAAATCATCAATTTCCCCCATCACGTCATCGACGATTCCTTTGTCCAATGCTAGATTGGAACGTGCAATCTCTTCTCTGTTATGAATTATTTTTTCTTCTTCAGTTCGCTTGAAACCACTTGAAAACTCCTCTGCTGTTATCGTTGAACTAACTTTCTCAGAGGTGCTATTTTCGATTTTATTTCGTTTCAATGTCCTTCTAAGCTGAAATAGCCCTCCGATACTGAGCAAGGAAATCAGAACTAAGAATGTTGATTGTAGCAACCCCATATCTATCGAACTAGAACCATCCCCGCTCCCTGCAATGAAGTCTTCAGAGAACGTACACGCGGCATTAATCAATTCTGAAGGATTACCAGCCGGAGATGCCGACACTTCCATACGAACCGATCCGTCATTCGAATCTGACCAGCCGCCAATATCTGCAGACTCGCCAGGGAGTATCGGCCCGATTCGAATAGAGCGCTCATTATTCATCGAGGAGTCTACGATGACGCCATGTTCTCCGCTTCTGTCCAGATCAATTGAGAGATCGACGTAGTCGGATTCCATGCCTATATTCGATATGACGACTGCCAGCAATAATTTGCCTTCGTCATCCGTCGTACAGGAGGTACTGCCCGAGATCACGATTTCCGCCTCAGATCGAATTCCGATGATGATGCTCTCGGAGCCGATTATGAGTCCTTGAGTCATGAGTCGAATCTCAATCCCCAGATCATCATTGGCAGGAGAGCCACTTCCAATCTCCATGGCCAAAGTGATCTTACTCTCCTCTCCACCTTCGATTTCTAGCGTTTGGATGCCATTTATTCCCATCCACCCCGGAGCCCCTTCCACATTTACGGAGTATGCCGTTCGACCCTCGCCATTATTTCGTATTGTCACATCAAGGCTACATTCATCCCCGGGTTCCACGTAAGAGCAATCATCTGAATCAACCTCCATGGAGCCGGATATTCGTGTTGAAATCATCGCGCCCACTTGAACCGATTCAGTATAACTCCCGCCAGAAGGAGCAACTCTAATTTCAAAATCAAAAAAACCAGAAGAATCGTCTGAAGATGCAAGTTGAATCCTCACAGTTACACCCTCCCATGGCTCCACGCCTGTCGTCAATGACGAGTCTAGCAATATCGCACCCCAGCCATCTTGTGAGATGATGCCGGCACCCACGTCCGTGGAGATGTCTCCTTGACCTACGATGCCAACATCGATGTTATCGACCCCATTTCCTTTGTTCAAGATCCCCACTTCTAGTATTGCAATAGAACCCGGGGGCATGGATAGCGATTCTCCGCCGGAGGTTATGCCCGCGTCTCTGGTGCGGCCAACTTCGAGGCCAAAAGACCACTGATCGCTACCGCCAACCTCATCGAGCACAGTCACGGTTGCATAGTGTACTGATTTCCATTCTGGTGCGAAAGGCCCTGGATCAGGCGCGTGAACCAATGCTGAAATTGAAACTCCAACATCACTATCGATACTGATTACCCTTGCACCCGGCTGTACGGTGGGGTCGCTCCATTCCCAGCCCCATCCCTCTGGCAGATTGATATCCAATAAAGCGGAACGAGGCAACTCGCCATAATTACGTACGAAGATTGTGATCCCTATGGATGATCCCGGCTGAATTCCGTAGGTTCCCCCCGGTATGTTATCAAGACGAATCTTGGGCCTTGAATCCGATCGAGGTGGGTCGAAATCCACCATGCTTTCTACTGCTCTCTGCGATACATTCTCGAGATATGCGGCTGTATTCTGATCGATAGTAAGGGGTCTGTCAGAATCATCGCAGACCTCATCCAATAGGGATAATAATATGGTGCATGATACCAAGTAAGATCCTTCTTCTGACGCATTAACCCCATCGCTCTCGTAAAGCCTTGCAAACTGGGAGTTTGCACTCAATGGATCGGAGCCAGATTCCAATACGTCTCGATAAACCATATCATACGCTTCATCCGCAGGTATCGCAAACTGAATGCCCGTTGAAGAACCTCCCATCAAAGACATCGAACCATTCTCAATTGCTTGATTCATGGCTTGAAAGCTTCCATGTGTTATGGGTCGTGATGAGTCTCCCCTCATGTGCGCCCAAGGAATCAACAACACCGGATCGCTAGGCATGCCCCCTGCGATCGAAGATATGTCCGTCATCGAACTGGAAAGTGACCCAAATCCTGCCGATGCCGGGTGTTTGGAGATTTCAGTCGCTTCCGGTTGAAGGAGCAAATAGTCCGATTGCGTCGAAAGAACCTCTTGCCACGGGCTGAGCCCTTCCATGTAGAATGCAAGATGCCCGGCCATGCCCAGGCTTTCCCCCGTTATGGCCTCAATACTGCTTTCGATAACTCGTGATTCTATGATCTCCTGAAATGTTGCAGACATGCTCTCTGTCTGTCTGTCCCCCATCAAGACGATATCGAAACTACTCGACACATCACCATCTGGAGCCTCAGCCTGCACTCCTCCGAGGGGAGCGCTAGAGATGACGAGCATCAGTACTGCTAGGAGACTCCTCACACAACTGGCGTACAGCGCAGTGATATGAGTATCACCCGTGGATGTTGCATTTTGGCCATCATGCAAGAGGGTCGGGAAGCAACTTTGTGAGGGCACGTACGTCGAACTCCCCCGCATGTACTGGGACCCTCAGCCCGAATACTGATGATATGGAGGGGTCAATCTCGCCGAACGAGCCTATTTCCTGCCCTTTTATCTTCACGACCGCAACTCTCCCCGCAAGCCATGGGCCATATCCAGGAGCTCCCTCGGATAGTGCAATTTCACTTTCATTCGAACCCAAATCACGAAGGAGGGAGAGAGCATACCCCTTTGCTGATGTGAATCCGGCATTCCTTTCAGCGCATGCCCATGCTACGGAGGTCGAGTTATGATGGTCTACGACTATCGCACCAAGTTCGAAGATTCGATGCGGCAACTCGTGGTGTCTATTCGCCGCAAGAACTGACAGCAGCGAAGGAAGAACGCTCTGCCTCAGTATCCCATGCTCTCGTGTAATCGGATTCTTGATTCGAGTCACAGCGCCTCCAGCATCCAAACGAACTGACTTGAAGTCGCGTGCCTCACTTGTCAGGGTGAGTGTCTGCACCTCGTGGACTCCCAGTGCGCGGATTGATTGACGGATTCTTCTTTCCATAGACGCCCCCTCAAGAGGAGAGCCAGGGAGGTTCATCTCGGAGTCTTGCGCGGGAAGCTCATCGAGACCCATTCCTATTGCGATATCCTCGACGACATCTACGGGGTGGAGTATGTCGAATCTCCACGATGGCATTTCGATAAGATAGCCCGGCACATTCTCATGTTCGCCGTCCCATCTCGATCCTCCTGATGCCGAGCCCATATTTTCCCTGCCGATCAGATTTCCTCCCATTCTGGATATTGACGCGCCAACTGCTTCGTGACCAGGGTCTTCTCCAAGTATCATCGATACCAGTGTGGTTGGTACAAGATGCTGTACTGGTTCCATATCGATACTCCATGTCGAACCATCGTATTGGGTGACCTCAACTGATTCAATGGCCCCACCTCTTTCCGAGAGTGACAGTGCAATGAGCCGCATTGCTGCGATACACGCACGTCTATCCCATCCCGTGACGTCGATCAGGAAGTCTGTTGTTCCGGTAGTCACAGTAGTTGCAACTCCGTTTATCACAGGCGGGAAAGATATGACCCTGCCCTCGGAATCTGTAATCAGCGGATATCCTTCTGAAGGCTCGACAAGATGCGAGTATTCCCTTCCCTTGGGATGCGATTCAAGAATCTCTTCAAGAGTCATTTTTTCCTCTGCACCAAGTGGCGTAAATGATGAAGATCCATCATCTGAGGTTACACTGAAAGGTCCCTTTATGTTGTTCAGATCATGAACACCTATGGACACTGCACGCCTGCGCCTCCCGAGTGTTGTATGCAGTTTCTCCTGATGATCCATCAGGGATTGGACAAATCGATCACGCTGCGCCTCGGATGAACCTTGGTCGACTCCCCGAACTATCGCTGCAAATACATGTGGCCTAACGCTTTCCATGATTGGATTGACAACCATTCTTTCCATTCCTTTCGTCACTTGTAGCGAACAAGGCGCCGTAACGCCCCCAAGGAATGATCTGGCAGCGCGAGCCATCGTTTCATGAGAAAGTAAATCCGGTCTATCGGGGAATATTTCGATTTCTACCTCCTCGGAGTCACATCTTTCGACAACAACGCCTATTTGCGAAAGTCGGTCGCTCCAAGAAGCAGCATCATGGGTGTAATCATTAGATTTCTGAACATCTTCAAGAAGAGAATGTTGGAAGGTGACTGTAGGAATTTCAATCCCTCCTGGTCCATGTTGGCAAAGGACGTTCTAAACCCGCCAGCCTGAGCCCTGTTTGCATGGCAGTCCCATGATCAATCGCTCTAAGATTAGATCTATTCACCTCAGAAAAAGACGTCACGCCCATTTCCCTCAAGATGCCCCTTATCTCGCCATCAACCACTTCAGACCCTCCCTCCAGACCAGGGGACACCACGACGTCTATACCGGCACATTTTGAAATCACAATCGTATCTGCTGAGACCGCTCCTTCTAGTTGAATCATGATCGAACGACCCCCTGCCGCCAATCCCGACTTCTTACTGGCCATCCCTATTCTGGGAAGTGCAATCGTGGCCCCTGCTCCATCCAGACTCGCGGCATCCACTAGAACCCCGTCAAGATTGAGATCGACACATCTGCGAGATAGCTCTTCGACCCTGTCGACACGGTCGGCGAGCAAAACAAGTGATCCCGGGTCCATCCTACTTCTTATTGAGACTATTATGGAATCTAATTCAGCATCATTGAGCCGGGGAAGGTCATCGAGATTAACAATGACTCCAAGACACTTCAAAGACTCCTTTTCGAGCTTGGCAAGGGTGGCGTCTCCAACCATGAGCAGGTCCCCAGATTCAGGAACGCCTCTGACAATACACGGGCCAATGCCGTTAGAATCATCAAGAATCGGGATCCAAGGTCTTTCCAGAACCAGCTCGTGGCTTTCTTCTCTCGACCCCCTCACATGAATTCCGGTTTGAACATCGACGCACGAGTCGATACGACCAGATCCAGACCCAACGACCCCGATACCTGAGAAACTTCCTCCCCTGCTGACAGATGGATGATTATCCGCGACTAGGCTGTCGCCTGCGTTTAGTACAAGAGATCCATCCGGGATTTCAATCCCCAATGATGACATCAGATCCAGAGCATCCTTGGGCATATTTCCGGAACCTCTTCCGGACACTACTCCTCGAGGGATGCTACCACAATCTCCGCAGATTACTATCTGCCCACCAGTCATCCCTATACCCGGGTTGTCTCCTGATGAGCCGATTATTATCACCGTCCCCCCAGACATACCGGAACCAGCATTTGAACCCGAATCCCCTCGAATTAGAAGTGTGCCGCCAGACATTCTAGCTCCAGCGTTATCATCGCTAGATCCGTGAATCACTATCGAGCCCCCGGTCATTTTGAAACCTGCACGCGAGCCAGCATCTTTCTCCACGACCAACCTGCCCGAGGACATCCATCCGCCCGCCATCGATGCAACGGATCCCTGCACGGTTGCAGTCCCTCCGCGATTCATCAGCCCGGCGCCTTCTCCGAGATTGCCAAGGAGCAGTGATCGTGACTCATCTGGAAGTAGGCTAAGGGCACCAATCTCGCCATTTTTCGGCTTCTCGTCACCTTCTCTGCCCCATCCTATGCGTACAAGTAAATCACGCTCAATAGCCTGAACAAGCATCCTGTCCAAATCGCGATTCAGCTTCTCACTTCTATCGGACGCCATCGACTCCCTCGACCCGTCCCCTGCGTGGCATGTCTTGAGCATGACGGGATGTAGGCGATATAATGCCGCTAATCGCCCAATCTTGATATCCCTCCGAAGGTAGTGGGTGTCATGTCCTCGGTGAGAGTGGCCATCAACGGCTTCGGAACGATAGGAAAGCGCGTGGCTAGAGCAGTACAGGCCCAGCCAGATATGAGTGTCTCTGGAGTCACGAAAACAGGCCCAAGTCACGGCTGCGGTCTCGCACAGAGACTCAACCTCCCTTTGTATTGCACAAGTGATGACCAAGAGGACATTGCAGCCTTCCAGAAAGGGGGCTATCACGCAGAGGGTGGTCTGAGTGATTTGCTGGCTAATTCTGATATCGTGATAGACTGTGCGCCTGGGAAAATGGGGCATGCTAATCATCAGAAGTATGCCGATGCTGGAATTAAGCACATTTTCCAAGGAGGGGAGAAGCACAGCCTTACCGGGCTGAGTTATACTTCTTCTGCGAACCACAGTGAGAACATCGATGCCGATGGAACCAGGGTCGTTTCATGCAACACAACAGGTCTTGCAAGAACTCTAGTTCCACTGAGGGATGCCACTGGAGAACTATCGGTGGAATGCACCATGATTCGCCGCGCAGCAGATCCGGGCGACTCCAAGAAGGGGCCAATTAACGCGATAGCCCCCGTTCTGAAAGTTCCGAGCCATCACGGTCCCGATTTGATGACTGTGGCGGGAGGAATCGGAATTACCAGCCTTGCAGTAGCTGTGCCCACTACGATAATGCATGTTCATTCGATTGTTGTCGAACTTCCGGACGGCCATGGGATGACTACTGATAGCGTTCTCGATCTATGGGCTAAAACCCCTCGCGTGATTTCCATGTCTGGATCTAGTGATAAGATCCCATCCACCGCAGAAGTGATGGAGA
This sequence comes from Euryarchaeota archaeon UBA250, assembly GCA_002504845.1. Lineage (GTDB taxonomy): Archaea > Thermoplasmatota > Poseidoniia > Poseidoniales > Thalassarchaeaceae > MGIIb-N1. The sequence continues at coordinate 23,429 of DATW01000092.1, forward strand.
TGGCACGAGATATCGGCCGTCCGTGGGGCGATTTACATGAGATATTCGTGTGGACTGATGGTGTAAGTTTGGATGGCAATACATTGAGATATTTCCAGGCCATACATCAGGAGAGTGACGTAATTCCCGAGAATATTGATGCCGTTCGTGCCCTCATGGGCATGGAGCACGATTGGAGGGCCTCGGTTGAGATTACCGATTCTTCGATTGCGGCCTCTTTGGTTTGATGCCAATAATGCCCATTCTCCCTGAAGGGTGAAAAGTCTGACCGCGACCCACGCTAGAGTATGATGGGCCGTTCACGAGCACGAGCGATGATTTTAATCATCATTGTAGCATCCCATACGACGGCCTCCGCAACTGCAAATTCGTATGCTCAGACATACGAAGATGACAACTCGAATAGCGGCTACATCGCCCCTCCTTCGCCATCAATGGCTTCCGTGGATTTACTACTCCCATCGAATTTGATTCATGGCCCCTACGGCGCATACGATCCACTTCTGGATGCTCCAAACACATATTCGCTGATCGAGAGAATGGAATTTGACGGACTAGTGATTATTCAATCGACCTCAACGGATCTAAGAAATATGATCGAGGTCGTAGTTGCATCGGGAGGAATATTCCAGGATTTCTATCCTGATCATGCCGCTATATTCTCTATCATGCAAGGGCCGGAGGGAATCAGCACGATTGAATCGCTGTCCATGGAGCAATCAATACGATGGGTGGAGCCCCTTCCGATTTCTTGGAGGATAGACCCCTCCCTTGTAGATGGCCAGAGGGCACTTTTGGATATCGATATCCACCTAACTAGGAACATAGAGCCAGCCCAACTCAAGTCCATGGAGGAGTCACTACTCCAGTTCACATACACACCTGGGTCTGATATCAGATGCGATGATAGGCTCTGTCAAGCCAGGTCAATCGATTCTCTCGTGATAGCAAGACTGCTCCTAGATGGCCGTGTAATGCATATTTCCGAGGGCGCTAGCATAGTGACCCATGATGCAGACTCGAGGTCGATAATGGGCCTTTCTCCTGTTTCTTCCGTCCCTCCCTTGGATTACGACGGTTCGGGGGAGATAGTATCGATAACGGATACCGGTATCGATGAAGATCATCCATCAATAGAAGATAACATCAGAGCTGTCTACAATCAGTTCGGCCCAGATAATTCAGCATCGGACACAAATTCTGGTCACGGTACCCACGTTACGGGAATCATCGTGGGAAATGCCTCCGATGATGATCAGACTCTGGGCATAGCGCCTGCTGCAGAAGTCAATTTCTATCAAATTGAGTACGATACTTCCGGCCTTCTAGCCCGCTGGGGGACAATATACAGCATGTTCTTCCACTCGTTGAACAATCAGGCTAGGACCCATTCCAATGCATGGGGGAGTGTGAATCAACCGGGCGAATACACCACGGACTCAAATTCAGCAGACTCGTTTATTGTAGATCAGCCATCGTATCTAGCAGTCTTCGCTTCTGGGGACCTTGGTTCCACACAGGGAGCAACCACCACGCCGCCTGGCACTGCAAAGAATGTACTCACAGTAGGGGCTTCCACTCAAGGTTCGGGGGGAGAACAGTCTCCAAGTTCACCTTCATCAAATAACTCGGGCGGGACTCTCGACGGGCGAATAAAACCAGATCTAGTGGCTCCCGGTGGCGAGATATGCTCTGCACGCGCACAGGAAGCTACAGCAGTCTCCGGCCAATCCTGCTCCGATGCGTTACATGACGATTCTACGACCCCCCTCTATTTCTCGGACAGCGGATCATCCATGGCAACCGGAACTGCCACAGGTGCAGCCTTGCTCGTGAGGCAGCATCTCAGAGAGGACCTTGGAATATCTGAACCAGATGCATCCCTTGTCAAGGCAATTCTAATCAATGGGGCGTCTGATCTAGGCCAACCAGACATACCGAACTCCAATGAGGGCTGGGGCCAGATTGACCTCATGAGAACTTTGAACCCTGTATCGGCTGATGGAACTGCCCTCAATACACTCATGGATTACGGTCATGAACTTAGACCCGGAGAAGCACTCGTACAGCTTGTCGATGTTCAACAGGGACCTCTCGACATCACCCTCTCGTGGACAGATCCGGAGGGTTCGGTAAACGCTCCGGATAGTGCCTCGAGATTGATCAACGATCTCAATCTGATGGTGACAAGCCCGAGCGGCGTCCAATACGCTGGAAACGCCTTCTCACAAGGGTTCAGCATCCCGTCTACTACTGCGGACCATCTGAATAATGTCGAGAGATTGCGTTTGGAAGATGCTGAGAGCGGCATATGGGTGGTTGAGGTCAGGGACATCGCAGGAGTCACTCAGAACGATTACTCACTGGTGATCACTGCCGATGCACAATGGGTGGATCACGCGGATTTCACAGTATTGGATGACTCGCTGAGGATCAATGACGACGTGATATTCGAGGGGGAACAACTCCTGATACAGATGAAATGGCGTAATCAGGGAAATATTCTCAGCGAATCCTACAGCGTTGAGATATTCGATATAACTGAACAGGAGACCATAGCCACAAATGCTAGGCCACGCCTCTCACCGGGAGGGACTGAGACATGGGCTGTACAGCATGCATTCCAATCTGTTGGCACGCATCTGCTTGAACTGAGAATCGATGTCGGCGCCGACGTGGTAGAGTCGAATGACGAGACTACAGGGGTGAACAATAATATCGCTCAATTAGAGATACAGGTATCCAAGCAGGGTCTCGAAATCACCCCTCTACTGCAGGATGGTTCTATACCCGGCTCTGATGAGATTGAATCAGCATCATCCAGAGTTCTCGACCCAACCTCGGAAGTCTCCTCAGTGTTTGATTTCATAGTGAAAAACGTCGGTACTTCGGATGTTACGATATCCCTGATCGCCACTCCTGTCAAACAGGTGATCGACGGAGGTGCGTTGGCAAATCCTGATGACGAGTGGGCGAGGGTAATTTCAGAATCAGGCCCCATTGAATTATCCGCCGCAGGCCAACCCAACGATAACATCACAGTCACTCTGACAATGACTGATGAAAGTGCCGATCCTGGCGCACAGGGTACACCTATTTTTGCAGTACCAGGGGATTTCCAGTCACGGGTCGTCGTGAGGGACATCCAGAACCCTACCGTCGTCAATAGCAGAGCATTCGAGGTCGAAGTCCCTCGTGTCGAGGGGCTCCAGATACTTGCCAGCGGATTGGACGACTTCTCTTCCCGGCCAGGAAACTTCGCCTCTTTCGACATGGCTGTTCTGAATACGGGCAATGGCGACACTGTCTATGAGGCGCAATGCTCCTCTGCCAGCGGATGGTCTACCCGGATAGACTCGATCTTGTCAGATACAGTTCTATTGCCCGAACTGGCAAGATTGGAATACATCACGATACCAGTGTCCGTCTTGGTGCCCCCTGCGACCTCAGGGCTGCCTTCCTCGGGACATGTAGAGATCGTTACATGCATGATATCTTCTCCCGACGGAGACGGACCCAGCGAAACCATACAGGCATCCCTGATGGTGGAGGAGAGCAGGGACTTCACAACGAGGCTTTCAGATGGCGATGGGAACGAACTGGCCCCAATCGCGGCTTCGGATGACAGGCCAGTGCTGAATATGGTCAGGGAAGATACGACGTTAGAGATCTACAACAGAGGCAATATTGACATGCAAATGTCCGTGACCATCAGGCTCTCTGACTCAACATGGGGGTTGGAAGCAACTCTAAATCCGGAATCCCCCAATCCTGTGTCGATTCCTGTCTTCGATGGCGGGGCCTCCATAGAAGTCTCTGTTGAGGCAGGCTCCATGGCTACCATCCTGGCAACTTCGATAGCGCCACCAACAGCGTCCATGGGTGATCGCGCACTACTCACGTTCCGAACCACAGAGGGCCAGCAAGTCACAGCAATAGACTCTTCAAGATTCATTCTCCAACCACGCCTCGAGATATCCATGCAGGCTCCGGAAACGCTTGAACTATTAGCCGGCGAATTTGCAGAATTCCCCCTTAGCATATCCAATCCTGGGAATGTGAGGCTGGATTTATCGTGGGCTTTCACCGGAACAGCCGAGGAGTGGTCAATCGGCCTTCAATCGATATCCCCCTCTTTCATAGAACCGAATCAAGACCTCACATTGGTCATGGGCGTCGGTGTCCCTGCTGGTTGGTCTGTAGATCAGACAGGGGAAGTGGTCTCAATCATCGTCGAAGGCTCGAATGAGCTGCTAGAAGGCGAAATCGAACTTCAGTCAGTCGACATTCAGGTATCGATCATGGAGACGTGCGGATTTTCACTTGAGGTCTCTGAGTACCCATCTTTGGAGGCGGGGGACACCGCGACATTCTCTGCAGCGGTGCATAATATCGGTAATATCCCCTCTGGTTTTAGCATGGATGTGACACAGGAGTCAGACGTGTTCACGGAGTTGAGTGCCTCAGGAGAAATGACGGAGATGGCTCCGGGGGGATCGAGAATTCTTGATTTCAATCTGGGTATTGACAAGGAAGCGACTCCAGGGATCGAAAACTTCCTCGTAGCATTCTATCCAGTGGGCCAATCTTGCGATGAGGCCAATTCAGTGTCAGACGAGCCTCAACCCGTAACGGTCTACATCCTACCGGCCACTGGAAGCGGAATCGGCAACTCCCTTCCTCCGTTCGTAATACCGCTTGTTTTCATACTACTTCTTCTCGCCGCAACAGTCGGAATAATTTCTCTGAGGCGTTCATCGCCTGAATCAGAGAATCCCGGAGAGGACTTGATTCCCGAGGGTTCCGCCCTTATGCAAGGCGAGGCATCCACTCGCAGGATGAATGCGCTGTCAACTGAAGCCGCTGATGAAACTCTTAGCACCACTGTGAGAAGAGGCGATATGGAGGCGGTCATTAGAGACTCAATGCCCAAATTGGATCTCCCGCCACTCCCGGGTAAAACAACCCCCCCACTGCCTCCAAGCGGACTGCCGGATGGCTGGTCAATGGACCAATGGAGGGAGTATGGCTCTGAATGGCTCAAGGAGAACTCGGATTGAATCCGCAGCAGTTTAATCACTATCGGCACAGGAGGCAAACCAATGGAGTCTTGGGAACGTAGTGAATCGATAATATTGTTCGGCCCTCCCGGTGCTGGAAAAGGCACACAGTCCGGCCTTATATCCGAAATAACTGGAAAACCGCAGGTTTCCACGGGAGATATGCTGCGTGAAGCTGTAAGCGATCAAAGCGATGTTGGCAATGAAGCCAAGTCGTACATGGAGAAGGGCCTACTAGTCCCCGACTCGATCATTATCGAACTCATCAGGAGAAGGCTTCAGCGGGAAGATGCGTCAGACGGACTGCTATTCGATGGATTCCCTCGCACGATTCCTCAGGCGCAGGCCTTGGAGAGTCTGACTCCCGTGTGCATGGTGCTTTCTCTGAACGTACCAGACGACATAATAGTCGACAGGATAACTGGAAGGAGAACCGACCCCGAGACCGGAGAGATATACCACATAGCGCATCGCCCCCCTCCAGATGACGTTGCAGATCGAGTCATCCAAAGGACTGACGACACTGAAGAAACCGTCCGTCAAAGACTTTCGACATTCCACTCACAGACATCACCCTTGGAATCCCACTACAGGGAAAAAGGAATTCTGGTCGAGATTGACGGTGCAGGCCCGATGGACGAAGTATCCTCATTAGTCCGCGATGCGGTCAATAGGTACACGGGAGCGTGAATCAATGGGGGCTAGAGGAAGAGCCAGGCCAAGAAGGTCAAAGATTGCCTCTGATGCTGTGGGCGGCCTTTCAAGAATATGGCTCAGCGACCCTTCTTCAGAAGTCGCACAGGCTGCTGGATCTGCGATGCTCAGAACCGCTCGCAGAAATCGAGTCAGAATTCCCGGAAAACTCAGGATGAGATCATGCAGGGGCTGCAGGAAAATGCTCGACTCTTCAAATTCAAGAACGCGGATAAGGGCCGGCCAGATTATTGTAACATGCATCGAGTGCGGAAGGGTCCACAGATATCTCGGAGGTGATTAAAATCTCTGAAATCAAGGTTCCTAGAGCTATCATGGAAGCGGCAAAATCGAGAGACCTTCAGACCACAATAAGGGTCGGAAAAGGAGGCCTCTCAGAATCTGTGATGAATGAGGTCAACGATCAACTCGGGTCCAGGCCCCTCGTCAAGATCAAGCTGAACCGAGGCGTAGCAGGGGAGAAATATGCGAGACTTGGTATAATTGCCGAAATTGAAGAAAAAACAAATTCGCATGCGGTCTTCGTCAGAGGCAACGTGGCTGTATTGTGGCGACGATGAACAATCCGACAGGTAGCCTTCATATGGTCCACGCCGAAGTCGAAAGCATGCCTCGCACACAATGGCATCGAACTCCCATCAACCTATCGATGCTCCTCGTGACCTGCTTGGCTTTCGCCCCCACTGTTACGGCCGCCGCTATTTCCACAGGCGGAGGCGGGTGGACGCCACCCTCGGACATGCCTGATTGGATTACCCCCTTGGCGTTTGTAATCCTCATTGCAGTATACGCTTTAATCGTCTTCGAGGTCGTCCACAGAGCACTGGCAGCTGCTATCGGCGGGATTGCCGTCGTAGTCGCACTCCATGCAGTGGGCGATGGGCCAGATTTGGGGACCGTTGTTACTTGGATCGATGAAGAGACCCTGGGGCTACTCATTGGAATGATGATTATCGTGGACGTCTTAGCGAAAACCGGCCTATTCGAATGGGCTGCAGTACAGGCATACGCCTACAGCGGAGGTTCGATATGGAGACTTTCGATAATTCTTTGCGTAATCACAGCAGTTTTCTCGGCATTCCTCGACAATGTGACTACGATTCTGCTAATCGTCCCAGTTACAATCCAGATATCCAAGGTCCTCGATTTAGATCCCGTGCCCCTGATTATCGCAGAGGTGGTGTTCTCAAATATCGGGGGCGCAGCAACACAGATTGGCGATCCGCCGAACATAATTATCGGTGCCCAGCTCTCGCCCCAGGCTCTTTCGGATTATGACATGCTTGCAGGTCAGGGAGTCACATTCGTCGATTTCATAGTTCACGTTGGGCCTGCTGTAGTTATCGCAATAGCCCCATCATTCTGGCTACTGTCACGTCTCGAATCAAAGGGACTCTCTGGCGCCAGGCATCGTAACGTAGACCTGCTTCGCCTTCGATATGGAATTAAGGACATGCAGCTGTTGAAAAAATCCGGCGCGATACTAACATTGGTCATTATCGGTTTCTTCGCCCATTCAGCATACCCGCACCCTCTACTAACAGTAGCCACAATAGCCCTTGGAGGCGCAGTTCTGATGCTGCTCTTCACATCACCCCATCACGTGGAAGAGCAACTCGACGCTGTGGAATGGACTACCATCATATTCTTCGCAGGGCTCTTCATCATGATTGGAGGGCTTCAGTACATGGGTCTGATAGATAGTATTGCTGATGGCATATCCGATATCATTTCGAGAGCCTCCGAGGACAATAGGCTCATGGTATCCGTGGTATTGCTCCTGTGGGTCTCTGCGATAGCATCCGCATTCATCGACAACATACCGTATACGGCGACTATGGTGCCAGTGGTAATCGAACTTGCCAACGATCCCAATCTGGGTCTTGAACTCGCCCCCCTTGCATGGGCTCTAGCACTAGGCGCCTGTCTTGGAGGAAATGGCACCATCATAGGGGCGTCTGCAAACGTGGTGGCCGCTGGTCTCGCTGAAGGGTCGGGCAACGACATATCGTTCAATCGATTCTTCAAGACCGGATTCCCGATAATGATCTTGACCATAATGACGTCAACAGTCTACGTGATTGTTAGGTACGCGATTGAATGGGATAGCAATATCATACCATTCGCGATCATAGCGGCAATGATGGCTGCATCTCTGTTTTGCACTCCAATCATCTACGGGAAGTTCGCAGATTCAGTTGATGACTCAGAAGTCGAGTGATAGCGTCTACGTGCAACGTTCTGTAACTAGTTATTGCACTATCTGTACCCGTCTACTTGATATACCGAAGGCAAGTCGCAGGGCTGCTTTTAGTGCACCCCTTCAGTGATGCTGAGGGGGGAAGTGGATGAGGCCGCGTTGCCCTGCGGGGAGACAATGTGGCCTAGGAATCCAACGACGAATCGAGAAGCCTGGACACCAGAGGACTCACCAAAGGTGAGGAATCGAATGTACAACAATTGATCCTGATGCTACAACCCGACTGGGGGA
>DATW01000058.1:0-11306 GCA_002504845.1 Euryarchaeota archaeon UBA250
ATGCGAGAATCCGTTCGCATGGAATTCGTCCACGCGAGAGACAACCCTTTCGATGGGGCTCGGAGGGCCTTTGACCTATCCAAGAAGGCACTGATAGCAGCCCTCCTGCTATGGGCCGTATGGTCATACTGCACCAAAATGCTGGACCCCACTGTCTCAGCGATAACATCCTTCGCCTTCTCCGTCCCACTCTCTGATGGATCCAACCTCAATGCTGCTTATTACGACCCGAAATTGGTGGCCGCATGGCTGTCCATATCTATTCTGACATTTTTCCTATTGGCACAGAATGAATTCAGAGCATTCCTCAAACCCCTTGAATGGAAAGGGTATATCACATCACTAACCGCAGTTGCCATTGCAATCCTCATCCCCTTAATGGTCGACAATCTCGAATTCAGCCCAGATAAGGGCCTACCATTCCTGCTTCTGGGAATCCCCGCCATGGCCGGCTACGCATTGTCGACAGGAGATTTACCCCTTATCCTCACTTGGAGGGCAAGCACTTACCAGACGGTTAGAACAGGCGTGCCATTACTCATTTTTGCCTATTATGCGCTTAATGTGGCCATGGCTCCCCCTATCCTGACTGAAGATCTAGTGAATACATCCTCGGGACTCATTGTGGGCATGGCTGCCATATCTTGGATACTCATCCAGACAGAGGCGGCAAATCCAGAGGATCAAGAGAGAAGGTATGCCGCATTCATGTTCATCCTCGCAACTCCACTGATACTCTACATGGTAACCAGGATCATATTCCTACTCAACAACCCCGATAGCGTCACGAGAGACCGCTGGGATCTCGATTGGTCATTCATGACCGAGCTCAATGCATTCGAGATTAACGTGTGGCCCGTTGAAGCCGTTTTCGGCGAAGACTCGCGATGGAGGTTCTTCACTGCTGCCGTAATCAATTCCGCTCGCGTGACGCTGGTCAGCATCGTTCTTTGCACGCTATTGGGCATAATCATAGGCGTCACTCGATTATCGAGTAATCGTCTAGCATCGAGCCTCGCGACGATCTACGTCGAGGTATTCCGAAACCTCCCCCTCGCAGTACTTCTGTTCCTCGTTTGGACACAGATGGGCGAAACTCTGCCGCTATTCGGTGACGAGGCCAACATAGGCGGTTGGATATATTACAGCAACAAGGGATTCTGGATTCCCCTGGCGGAGTCCTGGAGGGTATACGCCTTCCTGGCGACCTTCATACTGCTGTGGGCGTTCACACGGATTAAGCAGACCATCGATACGAGGCGGCAAGATTCAGTTGTAGACGACTCAGACAGGGCAGTTTTGATGAGGTCCGGCATGTGGGGCGCCGTAATCGTGATTGGAACAGTATTCGTACTCGGGGACATCACTACCCCTGAGATTCTCAAACTCAGGCCCGATAGCCCTGGCACATGGCGAGTAATGGATGGCACTGCATTTGAGATAACGCCGATGTTCACTGCGATGGTATTGGGTCTGACGCTATTCACCGCATCTGTGGTGGCAGAAATAGTGAGAGGAAGCATCCAGGCACTTCCAAGAGGCCAGGTGGAGGCCGCCGTTTCTCTAGCCCTCACGCCGTATCAAAGACTCAGATTGGTAATACTCCCGCAGGCCCTGAGGAGCATGGTGCCCCTCCTAAACAGCCAATACATGAACGTCTGGAAGAATAGCAGCCTGGCAATCGTCGTTGCATACAGTGACGTCTTCTACGTCATTTTCGTAATGATGAACAACGTCGGAAGGCTGATTCCGCTGTTCCTCCTCCTGCTAGTCACGTACCAGGTCGGTAGCCTCCTCATCTCCGGCATAATGAATGCCTACAATGCACGAGTCACGAGGGTGAAGATATGATGGGCAAGCTGTCTTTTCCCAGACTATTTGAGGCGGAGAACGCATTCGCAGGACGGTCCAGCTTCGAAGGGGAAGATACGGATCGCTGGCTTTCTATAGCAGCCCTATCGATTGCTGTCTTCTACTTCGCATTCAAGCTCGTCACAGAGATGGACATGTCGCTCGACGAACGAGTCACTGCAACCGATCGGCTGATCTACGTAATAGGCGTGTCATCGATCGGGGCATTCGCTGCGTGGATATTCTCCGTCGTGTTACTGAAAATGACCTTCAGGCGATCACTATCCACGGCATTGCTCGGTTTGATCTCCGTCGTCATCGCAAATTATGTCCTAGAGCTCGTACTGGATATCGCACTCTTGACAATGAGATGGGACATCATCTGGTCAAACAGAGTGCTCACATTACTCGGCGCCAAGATGACTGAGGCGATGACGCAGGACTACATACCTTCTGAGAACTGGAGATTGTGGCCAATTGTGTATATCACATGGGCCCTAATGGGTGCTGCATACGGAACTTCTACGACAACTGTAAGATCCTTCGCAGCATGGTTCGCAGTAGTCACAGCAGTCGTTTTCGCCTACGCCACAAACCCGCAACTCGCCAACTACAGTGTGGACTCGGTAAGAAACAAACTCGTCATCTCCACGATTCTTGCCGTATCCGCATTCGGACTTTCCAGGGCGTATTCGATACGATCCGGGGAATACAAGGTCAACCGACTCAAACGGATTTTCGCAATTCTCGCTGTCGTTGACTTCTTCCTTGCAATCCTGATAATGGACCCTCCAGAGTGGCTACAGGCCTTCGCCTCTTATTGTTCCAATATACCTCTTCTGGGTGATCTTCTCTCACCACTAACCAGTCCGGGCGTACCCGCATCCGTATGGGGCGGACTATTCGTCAATATCATCGTCGCAATGGCTGGCTGTGTTCTCGGTCTGGTCGTGGGAATATTCCTGGCATTCGGCAGGCAGAGCAGACTCCCTGTTGTAAAGTGGCCATCAGTTTCCATCATAGAGATAGTACGCTCCGGCCCTCTAATCTGCTGGCTATACTTCGCGATGTATCTCCTCCCTGACGTTGTCGACCCTCTGTTCACAAATCCCGAAGATTTCGATAACATACTCCGTATGATGGCAATCTTCAGTATATTCGGGGGCGTATACATCGCGGAGGTGATTAGGGGCGGCTTGCAGGCAGTGGATAGCGGTCAGAAGGAAGCGGCACTGGCGCTAGGCCTCAGCCCGATACAGACCAAGAGATTGGTCGAACTTCCCAATGCAATCAGGACCACTCTGCCTTCGATAGTCAGCGTATTCATCGGGCTTTGGAAGGATACAACGCTTCTATTCATCATCAATATACTCGATTTCTTCAAATTGGCCAAGGATATGCCCAATACTGATCTATCCTTCCTCGGCTATTTCCTAGAACCGCTCTACTTCTCAGCAGTTGTATTCTGGGTTTTCGCATTCTACCTTTCCCGCATATCCATGAGCGTCGAACGCAGTCTTGGACTTGTGAAAGAGGGAGGAGGAGACAAGGCATGAGCGAAGAGAAAGACATCATTATCAAGACAAAGGGCGTAAAAGTCAATTTCGGAGATTTCTGGGCACTGAAGGGAATCGATGTGGAGGTCAGGAAGGGCGAGATCATCGTGATTCTGGGCCCATCTGGATCAGGAAAATCCACATTCATCAGAACATTGAATCGGCTTCAGCCTCACAGCGCGGGCAATATCGAGATAGAAGGAATCGAGATAAGTGAGAAGACCAGTGTCGCCAATCTGAAGAAGGTAAGAGCCGACGTAGGCTTTGTTTTCCAGCAGTTCAATCTCTTCCCCCATCTTACAATCATGGAGAACATAACACTCGCCCCAATGAAGGTGAAGGGAATGACAAAGGCCGAAGCGGAGAGGAATGCCATGGAACTTCTTGAGAGGGTGGGCATACCTGAGCAGGCGTACAAGTATCCCAGCGGCCTTTCAGGAGGCCAGCAACAGCGCGTTGCGATAGCAAGAGCACTGGCAATGGACCCAAAGATCATGCTTTTCGATGAACCAACATCAGCACTTGATCCAGAGATGATCAAGGAAGTCCTCGATGTGATGGTGGATCTTGCCAAATCCAACGTTACGATGATTGTGGTCACGCATGAGATGGGATTCGCCAAAGAGGTTGGCGATCGCTGCATACTTTTCGATGAAGGACATCTGATTGAAGAAGCGCCTCCGGAGGAATTCTTCTCCAATCCCAAGCATGAGAGGACCAAGCTCTTCCTCAATCAGATACTGTAGTCCAGATTACTCATTAATCCACTTAGACACCCTGGCATATATGCCGTCGTCGAAGGTGGCTAGATTCAGTTTGGGGCCATCGTTGCTCACAGTGATCCTGGCTCCTCTGGTGAAATGTATCTCATCCCATCCGTCTGCCACTACGTACCCCCTGTGCATATCGCTCGTGAGGATGGTCGCCTCATTGGTCCACGCCCAATGAGATCCATTCCCTCCTCTCGATGGGTGTGGGAGATCCCTGGATAGCGCCAGATAATGATCATCAATCTCATCCCTTGGAAACCTCGAATCTTGTATATCCACTGCATGCCTAAACCATGCGCCCTGGCCAAGGAATGTGGAAAATAGCATACCGGAAGAAGATTGACGAAGATCAAGACTCGGGTTGTGTCTGTCAGATGCCCGCTCAATACGGTATTTCGATGGTTGGTACTGATGGGTATTCGCTACAAGGAGGTCATTCAGAGCAGGGTCGGATCTGAGGATATTTCCAGATGTGGTGAGAATTTCGGCTTGAAGGCGAGGAAGCACATTTACGACGCAGGTCCCGTCAAGCACTCGTCTCAGATCGGATGAGAAGTTGGCGGCGTTACTGCCCATGTAGAATCCGAATGATCCTTCGCCATCCCCCTTCATTGGATGGCTATTGACCCCCATCACCAGAGCCTTATCGTCAACCGAATGTGCTATCGATGTCAAGGTCCCGTCCCCGCCAAGGACGATAACTACGTCAGGACCGATGAAATCCTCTCTTGAGACGCTCTCCCTAGCGACAGTTCTGTATTCGATATCTCCAGCCTCACGACTATCTTCCAAAACAGAAATCACCGTTCTCAATGCACTGTCGTGCACCTCCTCGTGGTTCTTCTTGAATACCACCAGTAGACGTTTCATACTCGCTCCCAACCATACGAGCGGCGGCACCGCTTTGAAACGAACGCACACCGAGAACACTCATGCCTACGTCCCTGTACGGTAACACGTGCGCATCTGGGCGACCCTCTTCATCCTCCTCTCATCCGCCCTCGGGGGTTGCCTCTCTCCCGAGCCACAGTGCACTGAAATGTGCTGGGTACTGAACGAGGAAGAACTCGACGATTTTATTTCAACACCAGGGGCCCTGGACGTCTTGGCACTCTCAGACGCCAATGACAGACTAAGGGTGTCCACCGTGACAGAGGTCTACTCCTCGACGGACGGGCAGACAGGGTCGATCTCATGGGATGTCGCCAAGGATGACGTCCTCCAGATATCTTCCATTGGGATGGCAATCAGCCTCGCAGGCACTCAGATGGATACCGAAGAGGTCGTTGCTGGCAACGTAACAAACATACGCGTCGGATCTGCATGGTTCGAGGGAAGGGATGCGAAACCCGAACACGTCGACCCCTTCCATCTTCTAGCACTCCAAGCCGCTTCCGACCCCCTGGGGACATACCCCCCGTTCGGATTTGACCCCTCTATCTTCTCAGGCATGGACTGGACGATAACCGCCGACGAGATATCCCTGCAACAGATAGCAACTGCCACTGATGATACGGTAAATGTGATCCTCGAGCTAATCGGCGAACCACCTTCCTTGGTAGGGGTGCAGATGTACAACGTGAATGATGGTGGATCATTTCGATTAGATGTAGCTACGGGAGATGACGTCACCATCGATGTGAAGCAGGACATAGAACGCCTCCCAACGAGTTTAACGTTCCCCTCACAGCCGTATCTCTTGCAAGATGCAACTGAATGGACAACTGTTGTAACCCCGGGATTCATTCTCGAAGTGGAACCATCAGAACTCCAGATACACGGCCTTCATACCGAGGGAGATTCTCTGATAACGGCAGCATCCGCGGTTATTTCCGAGGCTCCTGTAAATATCACTGACCAGAGAGGTCACTGGTGGAGCCTGGAGTGGAACGACGCGGACATGGACCAGTTGGTGTCTGCTGGAGACCGGATCACCTTGAGGACAGATGCCGAGGGCACCATCGGCGCAGGGATTTGGGACGTCTGGGCAGATGGTTGGTCCGGTACTGCTTTCAATTAGGCGTCAATCGCTCAAGATGCTCAGGAACGTATTCTCATGGAAAATAACTCGGAAAGTAAGCGACATCCTCTAAAGAGGTTGATTTCCCATCTTAGTGAGCACAGGGGAACAATCATACTCGCTTCGATATGTTCCATTCTGAACAAGTTCTGGGATCTAGCCCCTCCCGTGCTCATAGGCATGGCTGTAGATGTTGTAGCTCTCCGAGAAGAGTCATTCCTAGGAAATATGGGTTGGACGGACCCTCGCGAGCAATTCTTGATTTTAGTCGCATTGACTGTGATAATATGGGTGCTTGAATCGCTATTCGAGTATTTTTATGCGGTCTTGTGGCGGAATCTCGCCCAAACTGCTCAGCATGAACTCAGGATGTCTGCCTATTCGCACATACAAGATCTCGAGATGAGGTGGTTTTCGGAACAGACGACTGGAGGACTAATGGCAATCATGAATGATGATGTGAACCAACTTGAGAGATTCTTAGATCAGGGCGCAACAGATCTCCTTCAGGTGGCCACGACTGTAGTGGTAGTCGGCGGGATAATGTTTGCAATAGCACCCGAGGTAGCAATATTGGCAGTAATTCCCGTGCCCATAATTGTCATCGGCTCATTTGCCTTCCAAAGGCGAATCGGCGAGAGATACACTCTCGTTAGGGAAGAAGTAGCAGATCTAAATGCATTGCTCAACAATAATTTGAGCGGAATAACCACGATCAAATCATTCACTGCTGAAGATCGAGAGGTCGAACGTGTAAGGATGGCTTCTGAAACATACAGGGAGGCCAACAAGTCAGCCATACGACTCTCAGCTTCCTTTGTACCATTGATTCGAATGGCTATTCTCTTTGCTTTCACTGCAAATATGCTTGTAGGGGGGTGGATGGCATTGGACGGCGCACTTTCGATTGGCGCATATAGCGTAATCGTGTTCATCACTCAGCGTTTGCTATGGCCCTTGACCCGTTTGGGCCAGACTTTCGACCTCTATCAGCGTGCAATGGCTTCTACAACGCGAGTCCTCGATCTGCTCGATACAGAAATCGGAATCGTAGAAGGGGATGTTGAGATTGAGAACGTTTCTGGAGCGATAGAATATCGCGATGTCACCTTCGCATATCCTGGTCGTAGTCCGATATATGACGATCTCAATCTCTCGGTGCAACCAGGCGAGTCGATCGGGATAGTCGGCTCCACCGGGGCTGGAAAAACCACCATGATGAGCCTCATGATGCGATTGCACGACCCAGTATCTGGGGGAGTTTTTCTGGATGGTCACGATGTAAAGGGCCTGACTCTCAATTGCTTACGCGGATCTATCGCCCTTGTCTCTCAGAATACGACTCTTTTCCCGGGTTCGGTGAAGGATAACATCCTCTATGGGAGACCCAATGCAGATGATGACGAGATATTGAAGGCGGCCACCGTGGCAGAGGCCATTGAGTTCATTCAGGCCTTACCCCAGGGGTGGGACACAGAAATCGGGGAAGATGGCCATCGACTTTCAGGAGGACAGCGACAACGTATCGCTATTGCAAGGGCCGTGCTCAAAGATGCGCCAATACTCGTTCTCGACGAGGCCACAAGCAATGTCGACAATGAGACGGAGGCGGCTTTACAGCGCTCCGTAGAGATCCTATCGAAGGATAGAACTACGATTATCATAGCACATAGGCTCTCAACTATCAGGAATGCTGACAGAATAGCAGTTCTCGATGGGGGAGTGATATCCGAGCTAGGGTCCCATGAACAGCTTGTTCAGGCAAAAGGACTCTACAGCAGACTTTGGGATGTTCAAACAGGACAGGCATAAGGGCCAAACTCAAGCCATGTAATGCCTTCGAAGGCCACATGACATCCGACGGATCTCGTTCATATCCGCATCTTGGGCCATTGCAGAGATCGATGGGTATCGAGCTCGAGATGATGGGGGACGGCCGCTGTGCTGTATACGTAGATGTGACGGATGCACACCTCAACAAGGGCGGCGTTGCCCACGGAGGCCTCCATGCAACCCTCCTCGACACAGCAATGGGGGGTGCTACAGTAGCCGCTCTTTCCAAGGAAGAGTGGTGCGCTACCGCCCAGCTGGATATCTCATATATCGAGGCAGCCCGGGTTGGCACGAGATTGAACTGTGAAGCTAGGGTCTTGCGCAGGGGTCGAGGAATAGCCCACGTCGAGGGCGAGATATCCAATCAAGAAGGCACAGTCATCGCGAAGGCAAGAGGTACGTGGGGCATCTGGCCCAGCAGGCCCAGTCATCTGAAGAAGTAGCAAACCGTACAACATTTGATGAGCAAGGCCCTGCAGTCAGAGGCATGGCTAGGAGTGACTCCATACTACTGGGACTTTTCGCAATAGCGCAGTTGATGCTTTGGCAGTATCTGGAAGACAGCACCATCAATCTCGCTGGAGAGCTATTCGGAGTTAGCGGCGCGACTACTGCATTGCTCGCAATTTACTTCCTAACGTCCGTAGGACGTTATCAGAAGGAGTTCGATAACTCTTATTCGAAACTAGAGAAAACTCGTCTGGAGAGGGGCGAAGATGGCGCTTTGGAGAGGGTCGATAATCGAACTCTGACCAGGAAGGCTGGCTGGTGGGCAATACCAATAATACTGATTGTATTCGGGTCCATGAACGTGTTGGGCATGATCATTTCATGAGGGCGGCAACATGTCCCGTGCAGCGGAACTCATCGACCGTGCTACGGACAACCCTGCGTTCAATGGCCTTGGTGGTTACTACATATTCATACGCAGGGTCGCAATTCCGCTTCTTTTGATTGGCGTGTGCATGTCTTCGTACTACATGTCAATGACTTGGTTTTCACACGGAACATCGATCATATTGGCGGGAATGGTCACTGGACTCAGCCTAGGCCCGATAATGGCGTTAGAGCAGATGTATGGCATTTGGGTCAATAAGAAGTGAACTCCTAACGTCGATAGCACTATGGGGAGACGCCTTCTGAGGTATAGCATGGCTGCGATGATAGACTTCATCTTCGGACTGCTCGATGCAACTGGTTTGGAACTGATGTTCGGCATCTCCGCATTGATTGGGGGAGTCCTGTTTCTGCTCTGGTTGGTACTGGTGGTAGTGCTTGGTGGAATCGGGGATGTGGCAGAGGGAGTTTTCGGCATCGACATCGATGCGATGGGCGCAGATGCGTCATTCAAGGCACTGACATTCCAAGGCGTGATGGCATTCATGATGTTCTTTGGATTGACCGGAATTATCGTCATGCAGTCGGGAGGCCCGGAATTCCTCGCAGTTATTGTCGGTGGCGCATCAGGCGCTGCCTCGATGTTTGCTACAGGCAAAGTCTTCCAGTTCTTCATCGCTCTCCAGGCAGAGGGTACCATCGAGATTGACGATGCTGTGGGCTCCATTGGAACGGTATATCTGCGGATACCAAAAGGTGGAACCGGACAAGTCAGCGTCAGCATCAAAGGGTCTCTTAGGCAGTATGATGCAAAGTCTGCCGATGGATCTCTGATTAAAAACGAGGAAACCGTGAACGTCAAGGCTGTCGTAGGCACAGTTTTGATCGTCGAACCGGCTCACTACACTCCTTCTGAGGAAGAATGAGCCAGTTCAGACTTTTGCAAAGCCGGCACAGCCTTCATATCCACCCCCTTGGAGTGCCTCCTATGGCCCGTGGCACCCGAATGACTCTTCTGACAACGTTGACTGCACTGATGTTGACTCCTCTGGCAGCCGCTCAAGAGGATAACAACACCGCAGCCGCAGGCGTAGGCGTCCTGATGTTTGTGACAATACTACTGCTTGTTGCAGTGGTTATTTTCTTCGCCCAGAGATACAAGCGCTGCCCGCCAGACAAGATCATGGTCATTTACGGGCGAACTGCCGGTTCCGAGGCCTCCAAGGTGATTCACGGCGGTGCAACCCTGGTTTGGCCATTGATTCAGGACTACAGCTACATCTCTCTGACTCCGATGACCATCAACATAGACATGCGAAATGCATTGTCGCAACAGAACATCAGGATCAACGTTCCGAGCACGTTCACCATCGGTGTATCGACAGACCCGAGAATAATGAGTTCAGCCGCAGAGCGTCTTCTTGAGTTGGATTTGGAACAAGTCGAGGAGATGGCAAAGGAGATCATCTTCGGTCAACTGAGACTCACAGTCGCAACATTGACCATCGAGCAGATCAACCAAGACAGGGACGCTTTCCTAGACCTCATCAGAACAAACGTCGATGCTGAGTTGAACAAGGTAGGACTATACCTCATCAACGTCAACATAGTGGACATCACCGACGAGTCAAACTACATCGAGAGCATTGGGAAGAAAGCCGCTTCCGAGGCAGTTGAGCGTGCGCGTGTGGACGTCGCAAATGCAGAGCGAGATGGTGCAGTGGGGTCCGCCGAGGCTGACAGGGCACGAGAGATTCAAGTCGCTGAGAATATGGCTCAGGCTGAGAAGGGTAAGAAGGCTGCAGAGGCCGATCAGCGTGTCTATGTCAATGAGCAAGAGGCCATTGCGGTCGAGGGTGAGAACTCATCGCAGGCACAGATCGCCAAGGTAAACGCAGACCTTGCCGAGGCTGAGGCCACTGCAAAGCAGCGTGCTGAGATAGCCAAGGCCCATGCCGAGGCCGAGATTCAGAAGTCGAAGTACATCGAGGAAGAAGAGCGTCTCCGAGCAAGCGACATTGTCAGGGAGAATATCCAGAAGCAGCAGATCGAGATTGCTGCAGAGGCCGAGGCCGAGCGGCAGCGACGTATCGCTGCAGGTCAGGCAGATGCTATACTGTTGAAGTATGAGGCAGAAGCAGCTGGTGTTCAGAAGGTCCTCGAGGCAAAGGCAGCGGGTTATGCGGGGCTGGTCAGCAGTTCAGGCGGCGATGCCAAGGCCGCAGCGACACTCCTCATGGTGGAGAAGATCGAGGGAATGGTAGCTGCACAGATAGAGGCCGTCAAGAATCTCAAGATTGACAGTATAACCGTCTGGGATGGCGGAGGAAGCGCGGATGGATCAGCCACCTCGGACTTCATCAGCAGCCTCGTACGAAGCCTCCCGCCGTTGCACGATGTTGCTCGAAATGCAGGTGTCGATCTACCTGAGTTCTTGGG
>DATW01000058.1:11703-16771 GCA_002504845.1 Euryarchaeota archaeon UBA250
GTTTCGCTTTTTGCGATTCTAATTGACTCCCTCCTTAATTCTCAGGATGCATTCTCCCTGGGTGCAGGTACTTTCGGCTTCTTATTCGGTTTGTTATTGACCTCATTCATCGCCATTGAATCCAGTGAGAGGAAGTATGCAATCGATTCAATATTGCCTGTTGCAATAGTACTCCTCGGATTTGGTTTAGACATAACCCTCCTCTCATCCGGAGATTTGGGCGTTGCAGGTCTGGCTTCTATTCTAATTGCTATAACAATGGCATTCATCACCACTATGATTGTGGGCAGAATCCTCGGAATCGATACGCCCCAATCATTTGCATTAGGTGCTGGTGGCGCGATATGCGGGACGAGTGCAGTACTTGCAGTAGCCCCCTCGCTGCGTTTAGGCGCTGCCAAAACAGGTGCAATAGTCGCAGTCGTAAACCTCCTTGGTCTAGCAACATTCCTCTCTGTGCCGATTTTAGCGCACCTGCTCGGGATGAGCGATCAAACTGCAGGGATATGGGCCGGGTCAACCGTACATGCCGTCCCTCAAGCAATAGCAGCCGGCGAGGCCCTTGGAGGCGATGCTCTTAGTTTAGCCTCGGGAACTAAACTAACGCGTGTTCTAGGATTACTTGTCGTGGTCCCCATAGCATCACTTTTTGCAGAGCATAGGGGAACAACGTCGAAAGATGAGAGTAGTAAAAAGTCAAACATACCCCTCTTTTTGCCTGGTTTCATAATCGCTTCTATCTTGGCAACAACACTGGTGCCGATGCAATTCGCCACTCAATTAGAGGACTTCGGCAGCATACTGATGGTTCCTGTACTGGTGTTAATCGGATCTAGCATAGACGTCAAAGAACTGGCAGGAGCAGCCGGACCAATACTCTGGGCAGGCGCAGTATCAACCGTCGTCGTGATGATATCCACAGCATTGGCGCTCGCTATGCTCATGTAGCCCCTGCGTAACGGAGCGACATGGCAGAGGATGTCGTCATCGTCGGAGGAAAGCGTACGCCCTTTTGCGAGTGGTCTGGTGGAAAGAGGGGCGATGGCGAATCAGGAGGGCTGTTATCCGATATTTCTGCCGAGGAACTCGGCACCATTGTGATCGGAGGGGCCCTTGCCTCCACAGGCACAGACCCATCCACCGTAGATCATGTCGTGATGGGACACGCCCTCCAGACTTCCGGTCAAGCCATCTTTGGAGCGAGACATGCCGGCCTGCGCGCTGGAATACCTCAAGAAGTACCCATGTTGACACTCAACCGCCTATGCGGCAGTGGAGCCCAGTCCGTAGTTACTGCAGCCCAGATGATCATGCTGGGGGAAGCGAATACAGTGGTTGCTGGAGGCATGGAGAATCTGAGCCAGGCGCCCATGGTTCTCAGGGGAACCCGCCATGTAAATCGTCTAGGAAGACCACCAACCCAAGGGCAGGTTCTGGATAAGGACATGGAGGACTACCTCTTCACCAATCTTTTGGACTCCATTTCAAATCGTTTCATGGCCCAGACCAGCGATGAACTTTGCAAGCGACTCCATGTCACGCGTGAGCAGGCAGACTCCTTTGCGGCTCTAAGCCATCAGAGAACAGAGGCCAGTATCTCAAATGGGCTATGGAACCAAGAAATCGTTGAGGTTCCCACACCGGATGGCGTCATAGGCCCATCAGACGAAGATCATGTCGTTCCCGGAACGACTCCAGAATCCCTGTCACAGCTACGTACGCATTTCGGGCCAGAATCTCTTGTAACAGCCGGAAATGCATCCGGTATCGTCGATGGAGCGGCGGCTGTTGTGGTCAAGTCTTCGACCCAGGCGTCGTCTGATGGGGACGAGCCCCTTGCAAGAATTGTTTCATGGGGTATTGTCGGTCTAGAGCCGGCAATAATGGCTTACGGCCCAGTCCCATCTAGTAGGATGGCCCTAGAGAGAGCCGGTCTTTCAGTTGATGATGTAAGCAGGTGGGAGATAAACGAAGCATTCGCTGGACAAGCAGTTGCATGTATGAAAGACCTCGGCATCGATGAACGAATAGTCAATGTAAACGGCGGTGCCGTGGGTCTTGGTCACCCCCTCGCAGCCACCGGGACCAGGCTGCTACTCACCCTCGGACATGAATTACGCAGATCAGGCGGCGGTTTCGGAGTCGCTACTGCGTGTATAGGCGGAGGCCAAGGCATTGCAGTGGTAATCGAGTCATTATAGCCGGAATTGACATATTTAACCCAACATCTCACGGTCCATGGGCCATGCAACACCAATGCGAAGCCTCGCCAAGACTTTGACGTGGAGAATAATTGCAACTACGGATACATTTCTCCTAACATACATTTCAGCAACCTACTTGGGATCAGATCTTGGAATAACTTTTGATCAGGCCACAGGTTTGGCCGCTACGGTAGCCGGATTAGAGCTAATCACAAAATTGGCCCTTTACTACCTGCATGAAAGGGGATGGGCACGGTTCAAATGGGGCATCGACAAACACATCCATGCGAATTAACCCAGTATCGTACCTACGATCGCGGCCCCAGCAAGCCACGCTCCTAGCGAAGATCCTAGATTTCCAAGAGCCGTGACGAGTAAGATGCGACCAACTCTATTTTTCCAGAGTCCAGACATGTCTTCGATTACAAGGAACTCCGAAGCGTCTAGCCCTGTGGGTTTTTGCATCTTGTATTGAGTATACCCTGCAAACCATCCTGCTGCAAGTGCAGGGTTTAGTGATGTGAACGGCGACGCAATAGCACCTACCAATACCGAAAGAGGATGCCCTCCTGCAATGGCTACCCCTAGGCCAGCAAAGGCAGCATTTGCTATCATCCAGTATCCGAGAGTATTTCCTATGCCCTCTAAATCCCCCTGCAGCCACATCCACCCAATAATCCCGACGAGAATCGCCGGGATAGCGCCCACCAGAATCTTCGGCCATCTCGAGGGAGTTGGAATTACATCCAGCTTTGAGATGACCTCGCCAGCGTCTTCATCAGGCGGCGTTTCCCACGCTGTCTTAATTCCGCTTAAGTGACCAGCACCTACGACCGCCAGTACCTTTCCTTGTTCCGATACTTGACGTATCCTGCTAGCCATATACCGGTCTC
Source organism: Euryarchaeota archaeon UBA250 (assembly GCA_002504845.1). Taxonomy (GTDB): domain Archaea; phylum Thermoplasmatota; class Poseidoniia; order Poseidoniales; family Thalassarchaeaceae; genus MGIIb-N1. The sequence goes on from DATW01000058.1 coordinate 14,801, forward strand.
TTTCATCAATCAGAACAACGCCTGCCTTGGGAGCAACATCGCGAGCCTCTTCCAAGACTTTACTGAGCATATCCGAATCTTCGAGCAATGCCTCTATGTCTTCGCCATCTTCCTCCTCATCGCTCCAGAGGAGGGCGTTGAGAACGCGAAATTTCTCCATAACCCCCATCTTCTTCCAAGCTCTTCTGAGAGTGGTAACTATGTCCCGATCGATCAATTCAACAGATATCTCCATCTCATTCGCAAGGTCAATGGCTCGAAGAAGCTCTGCTCCGGGCTTCTCTCCTTGTTCAATCCCCATCCTTCTTTGCTGACTAGCAAGAGCGGACTGAAGCAATATCATGCCAGAACGACCGTCTTTTATGATGGAGAGAAGATCTTCATTGTCTAATGCAGAAGGATTCTCCAGCGATTTCAATCTTGATTCACACAATTCAACAGCAACAATATCCGGCTCAAATTCTGAAATTTGCTCCTGTACCAAATCTATCGATGTCCTACTGACATGTGCGGTACCTACGACTCTGACATTATCATCGAGATTGATAACCGTGTCACTCATTCATTGGCCTCCTATCGTCGAAGTCATCGCTTTGAGAAGATCCGCATGCTCCAGCACATCGTGAACCCTTAGGACATCGACACCCGAATATGCCGCAGAAGCCGCAACACCAAGCGTCCCGAAAAGCCTGTCAGTACTATCTTTCCGCCCCAGAAGATCCAGAAATATCCTCTTACGACTGACGCCCCAAAGCAGCCCTACATCTTTCCTCGGCACTATTTTCCGACCCGCCTTCAGCAATGCAATATTATCCTCGAGACGTTTACCGAAGCCAATTCCAGGATCTACGAGTATATCCTCTGGAGGTATACCTGCATCAAGCAGAGCATTTACCCTGCCGCTTAGGTAGCCGCCAACCTCTGAAACCACATCGTTGTATACGGGATCCACTTGCATGGTTCGCGGTTCGCCTTTCATGTGCATGACACAAATTTCAGCTCCCGCATCGGAAATTAATTCGATCATTTCTTTATTTTCTGCGCCGGTTACGTCATTAATCATGCGACAGCCCTTTCTTAGAGCCTCGCTAGCAACTCTAGGCTTGCTAGTATCTATCGATATGAATGCATCAGGCCTCTCATGCAAGATGCCTTCAATCACGGGAATGGTCCTAGAAAGCTCATCCTCTACGCCCACCGGAATGGCACCCGGCCTAGTTGACTCACCCCCGATATCAATTATCGAGGCACCCTCGTCCATCATCGAAATTCCTCGAGACACAGCATGAGATGAATCACGTGATCGAGAGTTTGGGTGGAATGAGTCTGGAGTCACATTCACGACGCCCATAAGTGCCGGGGGACGAATCCCCCCGGTGAACGCTCCACCCTCCAAGTCCGCCCTCACGTGTGCTGGAAACAACGTTGGCTTTATGATGTGATGGAAGACGATGGAGGCCAATGATGGAGGAGGGCGGTGCCGATAACCCTGTGGAGGAACCTCTCTCGCCGGAGACTATGGAGCTCATGCAATCCATTGTTGTGAGGCATAGGCCAAGAGATCCACACCACATGCGCACACTCATGACTAATGCTGGATTGCAATCCGGAGCCTACGCCATGGCAGTAGGCCTAATGTGGTGGATCACCGTTGCTAAAGGCGGCGCCCAACTCGGAGATCAAGATATCCCAACATCTCTGATTGGGATGCAATTCCACTCGATCAGCATCATGGTTCCGATCTTGGTCCTAATATCCGCATTTGTTTTCGCGCTCGGGAGCTACAGAGGCAATCCAGCACTTCTTCTCACCGGAGGCGCCACTGCTCTGCTGGTAGCCTATCTCGTAATAGAGCCACTAGGACTTTTCCTGATAGGGCCGATAGACGAAGCGGGTGTCGCACTGACTGCAACGGGGCGTCTAGCCGTGCTATCTGCGCTCACTTATGCATCCACTATGAGCGGGATAAGC
>DATW01000019.1:0-1145 GCA_002504845.1 Euryarchaeota archaeon UBA250
GAGGTCGTCTGGAGCAAGTCCTTGAGCACATCAAGAACACGGGGCCGTCCTTTCCATGATCTAAATCTGACCGTCTTCACTTCGTCATGGACTCCAGAGGTAACATGCATGACTCCCCCATGGGGAGCCAATGCACTACCCATCGACTTGATCGCGTCCTCCGATGCTATTGAGCCGAGATGAATGAAGGCATTCGAATCAACAATCCACACGGTCATAATTGCTGGTAAAGCCCGAACCATCTTTTCTTTTCCCCATTCTACAACGGGGCGCACCATGGTTCATGTGCATCATGCGTGTCACGCGATACATGGAGCTGACAATGGCGGGTGCGTATCTCGGAATGCTGCTTGTACTTGCTGCATTCGCATTCGAGACACGGGCCATCATATCAAGCAGATCTTTCGCATATCTGAGTTCAATGGGGATCGGCGAACTCCTGCTCACAGTTAGAGCGACTGTGACTGGCGAATGGCCATTTGCCGTTTTAGGGGCCATATGGGCCGCATTCGCATTTTATTCGATCCTAAGACCAGTCCGGCCCTCTGACGAAAATCCGTTGGATTGAAGCGCAGAAGTTCATGCAACCAATCGTGAATGCTCGAAGATCTCTGTCGTTCGCTCTTCTGGCAACTCTGTTTTTCTCAGTGGCTTTGAGTCAAAACGTGGCTTCCGAGGAGAATCAAGACCTCGAAATACAAGGCAACTCCATCCTGACGATACACTCGATAGACCAGAGCCATGGAATACCTGCTACATGGGAACTTTCCATTTCAGCGTCGAGCAGAATCGGAGCTGACTTCCTTCCTGACCCTCATATGGGTGTCAGATATCAAATTGACACTCACATTGGAGATGCAGACGGCAACATATCCCAATCAGAATCTCATGCATTCTCGATACAACTCGAGCAAAGTCGGACATGGGGGGATGCCGAAGTAGCCGGTTGTTGTTCATTTGATCTCCAACCATTCATTCTTGATGGCTCCATATCATTCAATTCGTCCAGTATACCTGCCGGACCCCTCGAAATATCACACACATGGGGGTGGAACGAGACCGCCGATATATTCGGAGTCGCTGATGGTAGAGCCATCAGACTACTCGATTTACCCAGAACAGGATCACTCGTAGAGGCAGTTCCG
>DATW01000019.1:1524-3242 GCA_002504845.1 Euryarchaeota archaeon UBA250
ATAATGACTCCAAGTCCAAGTGGATTCACAGTCGACAGATCGTCCTCACCAGTCGCATCTGATATACGGATATCTCTCGATACGAATGTCCCGCCTTCGGCTTCTGCTGTTAGACAGGGGGGAGGATCGACAACGATATCCCCTCATTCCGATATTCATCTAGCCGGTCTGTGCGAGGACAACAGTTTAGCCAATCCGATGCCGGAGTGGGTTGTAGAGGGCCCCTTCGAGAAAATCGAATATACCGGCAATATCCTGGAAATCCAAACATCTTCGATGGAATTAGAACATGGGGAGCAGGTCTTCTTTTCGATGAAGTGTACAGATGCCCATGGGGCCAATGCTTCATGGACGCAAATCGTCACCGTCGACTCCGCACCCCCGACTTTCAGCATCTCGTTCCAAGCTTCTGTTGGCACCGGGCTTTGGAATGATATACAGCCTGACTCCAACACTATTCCCCTGCCTTCTGGCACAGTTCTCAGATCAGTTATCGAGGCATACGACCAGGAAGGCGATCCAGTCAGAATCTATCTCGAATCAAATAGGAGTGGAGGCTTCACGCGAACAGGTACTGATGTCCTAGAGATAACGGAAGCATTCTATCACGGCCAGTCCACTAATGGGCCACATAGGGATCCGGACGACCGTCATTCCCAGAGAGAGCCGACAAATTGGTTTTTCTCAGTCGATGTCCAAGATTCAGTCGGGAACAATGTCGTTGGAAACTGGACGATCGTCGTCTTGGATGATGAGGGCCCAGTGATAGTTCCCGAGATAATGCTGTCAGGCGTACCAGTGGAATCTTCCACCAGGCTGGTCGCAGGACAAGAGATCCAATTGAACATAAGCGGCTCATATGACAGAATCGATGCTCTAGACACCACCTTGTGGACGATCGTTTTCGATGGCAACTATGTGCATGAAATGACTCCATATTCAGACATTAGCGACCCAATATCACTTGGAGAGGCACATCCGGGTAACCATGTAATCCGTATCGTTTCATGGGATCCGTCAGGCCATGAATCAGTTCTGGAAGTACCTATTGAGATAGAACCCGCTGAAGGAGTGATATTCTCTAGCTCTCCAACCATCGAGGTATCTGGGGACATCGGATTGAACAATCCGCTTGTGATCACGGCCTCGATAAACAACGAGGGATCTGGGAGCGGATCAGCACGGTTGTGTAGTGGGGCCATATGCTCTCCAGAGGGAATTATCGTACCTGCTACCTCCACTGGCCCCGCAGTGTCTCGAATATCTCTGGCAATCACTCCTGATTCAGTCGGAGATCTAGACTTGAAACTAATCTGGTTCCAACTTCCAGGAGGAGATGAGGAGACTATAGATCTCACAGGAAACATCACTGTCCGAGACAACCTCCCTGACTGGATCCCGCCTACGTTTGTTTCAATGGCGATAGTTGCACTATCTTATGCTGCCATCAGAAGATGGGGCGATTCGCCAGATCAATGATCATCTAACCGTTCAACTCTTGTCCATGGAGGCTTAGGGACCATCATGCTCCCTCTGGATTATGCCGATAGAGGCGTGGCCCGTCAGAGGAGGAATGTAGGCCGACTAATTGGATTCACATCCATTGTAATCGTTTCAATCGGTGCTTTCCGCCTAAGTCAGTCTCTCAAATCAGAAGAACCAATCGGACTCCATTTGATTGAGATAGCAGTCATCTTCTCGATGGCATTCATTATCTC
>DATW01000090.1 GCA_002504845.1 Euryarchaeota archaeon UBA250
CATCGTAGAAATCTTCTATTCCACAGATGCCAGGAATGGGATGGCGCACGAGCTTTCCTCGAGGCTGTGGGTGAATGGCTTGGATTGTTAGGGCAGACTGCACTTTCTGATTACCTGCAAGGCGCTAAGGCCCCCAACCCTTCTATCTGTTCCAATCTCATCTTGGAGGGGCTCAAGTCCACTCCATCGCTTATCGTCATAGATGACGTACACAAAATCGGGGATGAGGCACTCGTCTCGATACTCAGGTCCATTGCAGAGAGAATCGATGAAACAGAAGAGTCTGGAATGGTCCTCTTCACTAGGTCATTCAGGAAAGTAGTGCCTGAAACTGATTCAAAGGGCCAAATAATATCCAGTTATCTGAGGCTTGATGGTCTAGATCGAGATGCTAGCAGGATGCTATTGAGCTCAATGCCTTCCATAGATGACCCCGGATTCTCTCATATCTATGCCCTATCGAGGGGACACCCCTTGGTCCTTGAACTAATCAACAGGGGCAATCTAACAGACTCGGTCCACACAACACTCGAGGCATTTATTGAGAAAGAGATATTCAGCAGACTTTCATCTGAAGAAAAAACGATTCTCGGAGCGATATCCGTTTTCAGAGAGCCAATCCCTGCAGAGGCTTTGCCTGAACTTATCTCGGCTGAAGCAATTGATGGTCTAATTGAACGAGGTCTCGCCAGAAGGGCTAATCAAGACGAACTCGATGTCCATGACCTCGTGCGTGAATTCTCCACTCGTTCAATGGATGACCAAATTCAGAAAGATCTCCACAGGAGAGCTTCCGAGTGGTATGCGAGGAGCTCTATGACGACAGAAGATCGAATCGAACATCTCCACCACCTCAATCTAGCTGGCGATTGGGACGGTTTCTCTACTGTCCTCACGACCCATGGCCCAGAACTAGTAAGAGGGGGGCATACCGAATTGCTGGGCATTCTTCGATCCATAGAACACGATGGTCTAGATCCTTCAGTGGAATGTATGGTGCACGAGCTATCGGGGGAGATCCTCTTGATACAGGGTGTGTGGAACGAAGCCGAGAAGCAATTCGACTCAGCAGCGTCAATCGCAAGACGTATCAAAGATCCAGAGGCAATGTCGAGGATTCTCTCCAGTCAAGCAGATCTGGGAGTTAAGCGTGGGGCGTTAGATGATGCCCTTGAGATGCTGAGACAGGCACTCGGAATTCAGATCAATATGAACGATGCCAAGGGTGCTGCTGATTCCTACATCAGCATGGGTGCGATATTCCGTCAGAGACGTGATGACCGGAGGGCAAGAGAGGTTTACGAAAACGTTGAGGATATGCTCAAAATTGAGGACAATAACCTACTCACAGCAGCCCGGCTCAGACTCGCCGACGCATTCTTGGAGATTGGAGAAACCGAGAAAGCAAGAGAACATGCATTAGCCGTGCATGACCACACGCTCGAAGTCAATGACATGCAGTCCCATGCACGTTCAAGGGTGATATTGGGCAGGTACTATGCCCGTACGAAAGATCTCGAACTCTCACTTATTCACTACAATGCAGCTTTGGACACATTCTCCGAAGAGGCCAATCCAACTAGCGCGGTAGAAACCGAGATGCTATTGGGACAAGTGCTCATCGATGCAGGGAGAGTTTCCGAGGCTTCTGAACACTATCTGGATGCTCTTGCAATCGCACAGGCTAACGATTTCAGGTTATTCCAGGCTGAAATTCTTGCAAGATTGGGCAACATGGGGAATGATCGTTCAGAACGAGTCGCTTACTTGCAAAGATCGCTTACCGTATTCAAAGATCTCGGGGCCTTAAGCAGGATGAAAGAAATTCAAAACTCAGTTCACAGAGCTCTCATGGGAAGATAAAACCAAGTCTGAAGGAGCTTTTTGTCATCACCCAAGATGATGAACAAACTCTGGTCCGTTCTTCTTGGATATGGTCAAATCCCCGTCGAAATACTGGTCGATTCTGACTAGAACTTCGCTCTCTGCGATGTGAGGGGCGTTATTTTTTTCAGAGAGATGGCACAATGCGATTGATTTAGTGTTCTCACCAACGACTTCTTCGAGAATCTTTGCAGTTTGAAGATTCGACAGGTGCCCCCCTCTGCCGCTGATTCTTCGTTTTATCGATTCAGGGTAGGGCCCGGAAAGAAGGCGGGAGTGATCATAGTTAGCCTCGATTGAGATGTGTGCACATCTTTTCAGATGACTCTTCAACTCCTCAGTGGCCTCGCCAAGATCAGTTACATATGCAGCCCTTTCACCTTCTGAAGACACGATGAATGCAACATTGTCAGCATCATCATGTGGCACAGGAATAGGAATCACACTAAGATCATCTCCGAGCACCACTCGATCCAAATCGGCAAAAGTTCTGACATCCGATACAGGCTCCCACCCCATCCTAAGTGCAGTCTCAAGATTGCTGTGAAGGCGAGCCCCCCACGACTTGGAGGCCTTCATCGCGGATTTCGAATGATCTACGTGGTGGTGAGTAACTAAGATATGGTCAACATCGGAAGGCTCAATATCAGCCAGAATAAGCCGCTTCTCCATTTGCTTCATCGAAAAACCACAGTCAATCACTACAATCGCATCTTCCGACCTATACGCTGCAGAGTTGCCGCTGCTACCCGATCCGAGATGTGTGATTTCCAATGTCACAGAGCGGACGACGATAGGAGTACTCAATGAACAAATCTGTCAAAAACACGTCAATCAGCACTTCCAATCCACCATTACATCGTGCCGCCGTCCGAACACCGCTCCATCACCGTGATAAGCCATATTGGGAGGATAGTGGTTGGGGGAAGGCCATGAGGAGGAAGCAGACAGCCGCTTTCCTTGCCATTATCATGCTATCTAGCGTGCTCTTTCTCTCTCAAACTAGGCCACAAAGTCCAGTCGGATCAACAGACCCAGACGATGCTACTGGAGGGGCCCCCGTCGCGGTAGACACTGATGAAGATCAAATTCCCGATGTCCATGAAAGCGCATTCGCAGAGCCACTAGTCATATTTGACCCCCAGGGGGACGTCACAGTGCAAGGACTCAATCCGCTTGATTCTACAGACAATACTAGCGATGCAGATCGAGATGGCGCCACAGCTCTACAAGAATTCTGCTGGCCTTATTCTTTGGAGTCATGCTTCTCCACCAGGTTATCCCTCACAGGAAAGTCCCCTGAGGAAACTGAAAGTGGTTTTAGAGAGTATCTCGACCCCAGAAAAGCGGATACTGACGGGGATGGTCTACCTGATGGATTTGAGATAAGCATGTGCACTGATGGAGGTGCAGGTTACATAGATCAATCTTCCACCGCTTGGACGTGTCTCTATTTCGACCCTCTCGATCCGAGAGACTCCATAGAAGACCCTGATCAGTGCTTCGGTCTTCTTGAATGGGGCTGCGGAGATGGATTCGACTTCGATCGCGATGGAGACGTGGAGCCTGGGGAACGATTCACAAGTCCTGAAGAGTACAGATATTCCCAGCCAGATGGCTGGGTAGATGAGAGGGACGGGCTGTGGTGCCAAGGACCAATCCCCGGGATTGCTGATGGAGCATGTCAAACCTCCCAAGAAAGTGAAACAGGCATACCCGGATGGCTCGGAAGCGATCCTCGATATCCGGACTCAGACCACTATGTGATAGATGACGGCACCGCAACGCCACTCGCCGTACGTGGTGACGGAATATCTGATGGTTGGGAGTATCATTACGGTCTTGACCCGAGAAATGCCTCAGACGCCATAGTGGATCACGACATGGATGGTTGGGACTCGGATGGAGACGGTTATATCTCTCAAGACAGTTCAATTGCGACATCAAGGTGGGGCGAGGCGTTCAGTAGCTATGAGGAGTACATGATCTCTATCGATGAGGGATTCTCCGTTAGACCAGGTCTACATTTGGCCTCCATGGAAAATCCCGAACAACCCTCTTTCTTAACAGAAATGTCCAGTCCATCATTGGTCGATTCATCGATAGTCGTGGTCGAAGCAATCGATTCAGAAGGCATCGTTCTCATCGTCTCAAAATACGGAATTACAGTATTGGACCCACTCTCTGAATCGACTACAATTTACGAGGAATCAGTACAGGGAGAGATCTCGGACGCTGAGGTAGCGACCCTATCAGACGGTTCGAAGGCAGTAGTGGTGTCCACTAACTTTGGAATCACAGCAATACCAATCTTAGAAGGGGCACTTGATTCCGAATCGGCTGCTTTCTTGGCCACAACGCCTCTTCTTTCGATAAGCCCGCTGCCTCCAATGGGCCCAGGTGCCATGATTTTATTCGGATCAGGCGGCTCTGCATTCAGCGTAGTTATTAATTCAGACAATGGTGCTCTGGGTATTGACGGTTTAGAAAATATCGAGACTCTCGAGCAGGCATTGGCATCCAGAAATGCCACTGGAACCGTCGCTCTCCACGTTGTCAGGCAAGGGGAGCCACCAATGCTACTGGTCGGAACAGATACGGGCCTGATTCGATGGACTACAAGCGATCTGTCTGAAACGTTTGGGTCGCCACTATGGGTGTACGATGGCGAAAATGCAGAATCATTCGTCGGGATAGCAGACCTCCTCAATACCTCGAAATCAGCTGTAGTAAATGTCCTCGAACTCGCAGGCATCTTGGATGCAAGCGGAAATATGGCGCAACTTACTGGTGTTTGGCTAGGTACCCCATCCGGGATCCACATCATCGATCTTGATGATCTTGTCACAGAACCCGCATACGCTATTTCGAATGACAGGATGTTCAATTCAGAATCATGGCTTTCAGGGGGCAATGATGTCCTGTCCATCGAGCAGATACCTGGAATGGTGTTAGTTGGATCAAGAGAGGGCATGTGGGCGTTGGAGGGAGATGGCAGCGGAGTACTTGGGATGATTGACCCCCCTGTGAAGATGAACGGCCCAATTTCTGATATCGAATCATGGGTGTCTGACGGTGAGAGATGGATATCTGCAGGACTTGAATCAGGACGCTACATGAACATCCTACCAATCGATCCCACTTCTACGGATTCCGATTTCGACGGGATGCCTGATGGCTGGGAGTTCTATCACGGATTGGACCCGACCAATCCCTTCGACGCGCCAAGGGATGCCGATCTCGACGGCTTCGATGTCGGAGGCCCATTCGGATTCCAGGCGCCTTGGACCAATCTAGACGAATATCGCTATATCTCGATATCCGAGAATGGGTCAAACGGAACTGATCCGAGACTCACTGATAGCGACGGGGATGGTCTGACCGACGGCCAAGAGTATTGGGGGTGGTTCTACGACTCAACGCCTTTCCAATGTCATTACCTTTCAACTGGTGGCCCCGG
>DATW01000021.1 GCA_002504845.1 Euryarchaeota archaeon UBA250
ACACGCATGGCTAATGATAGGTCATGGTTTGACAAAACTTGGATTCGGAGAACAGGGACAAGAGTCTATCTCCTATGGGGAGAGTCTGCTCAGCATCAGTAACGTTACTGAAACTGAAGAGCCCGCAGAACTTCTTGAGGGCGACAGCGATGGAGAAGGAGTGTACAATCAAGAGTCATCAGATTCGATGGGGCATGATGCGGCAGAACAATTGGAAAATCAAGAATATCCTGATGAGGGGGCTTCTATCGATTCTATCGAAGACAATCCAGTTATGGAGGAAAGATCAACGAATGTGGTATCCACACCGGATTATTCGCAGGACGGCGAAGCAATAATGCTGATGTCGACAGGAGATTACAACGGAGCTATAGAAGCATGGACGCGCCTCATCAAGATCGGAGAGTCTGCTGGAAGGTGGAACGGACTCGCTGAAAGCCTCGAGGCTCTTGGTTACAGTAATCGTGCCAATAAGGCTAGGCTCAGAGCCTCATCTACCCCGGAGGCAGTAGAAGCGGCTTCAAGGGTAGATTTGGAGGCTTTAGCTAGAAGTGTTGAATCCAGGCAACCCAATGAGCCAACAAGAGCGGAAACAGTAAATGAAGGGATTGAATGGTACAACAAAGGCTTAGTTTTACTTCATGACGGGAAGCCACTAGAAGCACTTGGTTGCTTTGAGAAGACGCTCTACACTAGGTCCGATGGGCCTGAAGATTTGCGGATAAGGGCTAAGATTGGAATTGCAGATGCTTATTCAGCACTGAACAGGTATGAAGAGGCGATAACTGCCTATGTCCAAACCTATGAAGCGAAGCCTGAAGCTCTTGGATATGCTGCCATATTCAATATGGGCAATGCATACACCCATGTGGGAAGGTTCGATGATGCCATAACATGCCTCAAAAAGTCCTCCGAAATGAATCAGGATCGTACCCATAAGAAGACTGTTAAGGCACTCATAAAGCAAGTCAAGGCATTGAAAAAAGCGGCTAGCCGTTAATTAGCACTGAAACTGACTTGGATGTCGGGGTGAAGCTACCTTCAGCGTATGACTCAATTGGAATTAGATGATTGGACTCTGGGAAGTAGGTTGCAACACAGCCCTTCGGAATCTCATAAGGAACTACTGACCATTCTCCAGATTCCATCTTTCTGTCTACTCCTGTTGTTGATATGTGTACCATTTGGCCGGTTCTAAAGCCTCTTTCATGCATATCGTCTCTCGACATGAGTACGATTCTCCGCGAACCGGAAATACCCCTATATCTGTCATTATCGGTATATATCGTCGTATTGAATTGATCATGCGATCTGATGGTCATCATTGTGTAAGCGCCGTCATCAGGGGCGAATGATGAGATTTCTGCTGCTGAAAACTCAGCTCTTCCAGAGGATGTTCTGAAAGTTCTGCTGTCTCTTGGCGGATTGGGTAATTCGAACCCCGGTGGTCTAAGAATTCTGGAATTGTACGCCTCGAAGCCGGGAACTGTGGCTTCGATTCCTTCCCTGATTAACGAGAAGTCCGAACCTAAATCCGACCATTGAATCGCGCCACCAGCCATATCTTGACGCTTGCGGGCTATTCCAGCTATTATTGTGGGCTCTGAGCGCATCGACATTGAGGGCCTCCTATTGCTGCCTTTGGACATGTGCACCACCCCCATCGAATTTTCGACAGATAGAATCTGCGGACCATTTGATGTGATTTGCTCATCCGTCCTGCCAAGGCATGGAAGTATAATCGCAGTTTCACCGGTTATCAGATGACTACGATTCAATTTAGTTGATATCTGGACTGTTAGACTGCAGGATTCGAGGGCTTCTGCGGTTCGATCGGTATCAGACATCGCAGAAAGGAAATTGCCCCCGAGAGAGAGGAAGACACCGCCTCTTTCCCTCATCCTCTCAACCGCGTGTACTGAGTCAGCACCATGTTTTTCCACAGGATGGACTCCATACCTTTTCTCGAGGGCTAAGAGAAATTTCTCTGATGGCGCATGGGTGATTCCAACGGTCCTATCGCCCTGAACATTAGAATGGCCCCTAACCGGGCACACCCCAGCCCCTGGCCTACCTATGTGGCCCCCCAATAATAGGACGTTCACGATCTCACGTATCGTATCCACTGAATTCCTGTGCTGAGTTATGCCCATGGCCCAACAAATGATGGTACTTCTTGATTTTGAGAAAAGAGTGGCTAAGTCCCTTATTCTGGATTCGGATTGGCCTGTTGCTTTCTCGATTTCATCCCAATTTATTTTCTTTGAGGCTTTCGCATACGAGTCGTAACCGCTAGTGTTAGAATCGATAAATGACTTATCGATCCATCCATTTTCAATCATCACAGAACCTATCGCCCTGAACAGCGCCATATCTCCGTTGATTCGGATGTCGACATGATCGTCTGCTATTTTTACTCCGGAGCCTAGCATATCGATGGGATTCTGTGGGTGTCGAAAACCTCGCATACCAGTCTCTTTGATTGGGTTTATACTCAATACAGATGATCCTGATTTCTTTGCAGATCTGAGTGCGGAAAGCATTCTGGGGTGGTTCGTACCCGGATTCTGACCCACGACCACTATCAAATCAGAGTGGTCGAAGTCTTCGAGCCTCACAGTGCCCTTTCCAATGCCTATCGATTCTCCCAAGGCAACTCCTGAGCTTTCATGGCACATATTCGAACAATCTGGAAGATTATTGGTACCATGTTGCCTTGCGAGTAATTGCCAAAGAAACGCCGCTTCATTAGAAGCTCTTCCGGAAGTGTAGAAGTATGCATCGTCTTCATTTTCGAGATTGAAGAGTGCGGCTCCGATTATGCCGAAGGCTCTGTCCCAGTCTATGGGTTTGTAGTGGTTCGAATCCTTCTCCATGATCAATGGTCTCGAGAGCCTGCCCTGTGCATTCAACCAGACATCGGATTTCCTAGCCAGAGACAATACGCTATTCTCCTTCCAAAAATGGTCCTGTATCACTTTGTTAGTTCCTTCATCGGCGATGGCCTTTGCGCCATTCTCACAATACTCAAATGGAGATGGTTCTGACGGATCAGGCCACGCGCAACCGGGGCAATCAAACCCTGTATGTTGGTTTGCTCGACTGAGCGTTATGGCTGAATCCATTGGGCCCATGTTCGCTATACCGTGCTTCCAAGCCGATACTACAGCTGGGAGTCCCGCAGCAACTTCTTTCACAGGACCGAGAGTTGGCTGTTTGAAATTAGTCGGGCCCGTTCTTGAAGCCCCTCTGCCCATGACCTTGTGTGTAGTTACACGGGTATATGCATGTCTGAAGATTCGTCACTCACCATCGTATTACTGCCACTCAGCGTACGCGTCTTGGAGCGGATAGAACAGTCATCCTATCCTCTCTTGCAAATGAGATCAGTGTGAGATCATATTCTCTAGCTAACTGAATGGCCAAAGTGGTTGCAGAGCCTACGGCGGAAAGAATGCAGTACCCACTTCTGATTGCTTTCTGGACCAATTCGTACGAGACTCGTCCAGATAGCGTACATACTGAGGGAGTCAGTGATTCACTCAGTAGGTGCCCAGTTAGCTTATCCATCGCGTTGTGCCGCCCTACGTCTTCCTCGCAACCAATCATGTCTCCCTTTGAGTTGAAAGCTGCAGCACCGTGAGTGCCTCCAGTTTCCCTAAACATATGCTGTTGCTGCATTGCCATAGCATGCATATCATGAATCTGCTTTTGTGAGAATATGTCGTTAGAATTGACTGGTTGATGACTGTGTAAGGCACTACGTCCGCAAAGACCGCATGACCCCGTCACCATGATGTTCCTGTTGTGTTCGGAAGGGTTGTAGGGTGAATCATCGGCGAGATTTATCTTTGCTAAATCGTCTTCAAGAGTGAGCGTATCTATCGAATCTAGTTCCGAAATTATTCCTTCATTGTAGATGAG
>DATW01000008.1:0-16709 GCA_002504845.1 Euryarchaeota archaeon UBA250
CTGATATTCACTGCACCGGTGAATATTTTCGGAACTCTACTTTTGATCATTGCATCCTTGATGTCTTCCATTTTCGGGAAGACAAGGAAGTCGTCATAGAGTTGAATTTCTCTTTCGTTGTGAAATAATCCGAATGTATCCTGAATCCGCACACAAACAGGCCCTATGGTGTAGAATCCCCTCAGAGGGGCCTCAATTGTATACGATATCTCAGTCTCACGCCTGCCTCCCAATTCCATCAGTACATAATTGGCGCCTTTTTTGATCCTCATCACTTCTGGGACTCTGTCCCTAATCTCAATAATCTTCGGCATAGGCGTCCTGTTCTGGATTCTTAGGACAACATCAATTTCTCCATCCTCAAAGACTCTTGAAGATGAGACTTTCCTGAGCGCGGATATTCCGCCAAGTTGAATCCCCTCGTCAGAGTCATTGTCCTCGAGTCTTCGCCCTGCAGAGGCTACATCAGCATGCGTCGTACGGAAAGCGGCATATGTCAAGAATGAGAGGAGCACTACGGCTACTGTAACCAACTGCTGATTTCTGAGGACCAGCCCCAGGAGGTAGAGCCCAACCGCCAATGATGCGAACATCGCTGACTTTCTGCTCCACGCCAGTACAATTCCCCCTAATCAAATGGTAAATATGACCTCAGACCGTAGGCACTGGGACTTGGTTCAGGATGTCTCGAACGACTTCCTCAGTCTCCAGGCCCTTGATTTGATGTTCAGGCTTTAGGATGAGTCTGTGAGAAACCGCGAGAGTTGCCACAGATTTCACGTCATCGGGAGTGATGAAGTCTCGTCCACGCATTGCTGCTGCCGCTCTCGACGTCTTCAGAAGTGCCTGAGAACCACGAGGAGAAGAACCAACTAAGACTCGAGGGTCCTCTCTAGTTCTGGCTACTACCTCAACCATGTACATTCTTACTGCAGGATCCACATAGACATCTTCGATGGCTTCTTGCATAGCAACAACCCTTGCAGGATCGGTAATTACGTCTACATCGACATCGTCTTTCTTACGCTCAATCCTCCGGGCAAGAATCTCATCCTCATCGCCCCTGTCTGGGTATCCAACGCTCATCTTGAACATGAACCGATCTAATTGTGCTTCAGGCAGCGGATACGTACCCTCTTGCTCAACAGGATTCTGAGTTGCCATGGTGAGGAACGGAGAAGGTAACTTGTGAGTAACAGTTCCTATGGTAACTTGCTTTTCCTGCATGGCTTCTAGAAGTGCTGCCTGCGTCTTTGGAGGAGCTCTGTTAATCTCGTCAGATAGAAGCAGGTTGCAGAAGATAGGCCCAGGCTTGAATGTGAACTCACCCTTCTTCGCATCATATATGTTAGTGCCAGTGATGTCCGCTGGGAGCAGGTCTGGAGTAAATTGGACACGCTTGAAATCACACCCAAGGGCATCAGCGAATGTGTTCGTCATCAAGGTCTTAGCGAGACCCGGATAATCCTCGAACAGTAGATTCCCATTAGAGAGAATATTGATCATCACATTGTCGATAACATGCGACTTTCCAATAATCACTTTCTGAACCTCTCCGGAGATGGCCTTTGCAATTGCCCCAACAGCCGTCAGACGTTCGCTCATTTCGCCGCCTCCACGCGCTTCAGCAGCCTTTTTGGCATAAGCATCATCTATTTTTTTGGCGTCTTTTTCCTTCTTTTTCATGCCGGCTGGCGGCGCTGGTGTGTCTGACATGTTGTACTCTCCTATGTGTTCAGTTTGGCTTTCCCCATTTACGTATAGCGACCATTAGTTGTCGCAACTCTTGGGACTGGTAGACGCGAGTTTGGCTATATGCAAGCTCGACAAGTTTGGGATCGTTGATCATCGTCTGGACCTCAGCGGGAGGCTTCAGCGCCAACTGGTCCCTAGTCAAATCATAGTGGACTCTTACTTTTGTGAAAAGTGCTTGTTGGACACGTTCTTTGTATGTGGAGGGGTCCAACTTGGAGGGCCTTTCTTTGAAACGGGTCAAATCGAATACGTGTCTCCAGTTCTCTTTCTGTGGAACAATCATCA
The DNA here is from genome assembly GCA_002504845.1 of Euryarchaeota archaeon UBA250. Taxonomy (GTDB): domain Archaea; phylum Thermoplasmatota; class Poseidoniia; order Poseidoniales; family Thalassarchaeaceae; genus MGIIb-N1. The sequence continues at coordinate 2,041 of DATW01000008.1, forward strand.
TCGATACAAGAAGTAGAAGTCCCACATTCAGTACAACTAACCATTTCAGGAATGGATTTGACGTGAGTAGAACTACAGTCCCCATCGACTCCACGAAAGGAGCAGAAAGACGTCCAGTCGAGTGTCGACTTTCATCAAAGACGATCTGATACTGGGACTTGTCGTCTCTAAAGCTGGATGATAACTCTGGATTCCGGTGCTCCATCATATCAAATATAAGCGACTGGAAATATGCTGAATTACCGACCCATTGTCCTTCTGGGATTACGTCGAGCCAACATGAATTGACAGTATCGCAACTCTCTCTTATCCCCTGTGTTTGCGCTTGTTCGAGGTCCCACAACATGTTGGAGAACGCTTCATCATCAGCAACAAATGTGATGCTGCCAGTCACATCCACTTCAGCCAATTCGGTTGTACCGACAAAGCCCCCTTGACTCTCTTGAGGCCTGTCGTAAGCTTTCACGGGATAATCTGCCCTGATTATGAGTGCTAAATCCCCTGGAGCCGGATTTCTATAGTCTCCCGCGTCGCCAGTTCCAGCTACATCGATGAAAGCCCCGGATGAGGCCCTTGCGAGGATCTTGACGGTACGATGGTCAGGATTAGCCTGATCTTCCTCAGTCGGTTCAAACTTCAAACCGGTAGGAGATCTGAACATCAAGGGAAGTCTGCAGTTAGACATCAGATTGTTTCTAATTTGATCGTCCGTACACACCTGGCTCAGATATGCTGGTTGCATCGTTCGAACGTCTTGTTCGACTGCTGCCGCTGACCAAACATTCCTCCATGAAGGATCATACGGGGCACCCTCGTCATTGTAAATTAGAAAATGCTGATTTTCATCATGCAAGGGATCGTCGAAGAATGTGACTCCGAATAGCCCTGCTAACTCATTTGCATGCGAGTTTTCAGACGCAACTATCACCTTCCCTCCAGATTCAGTCACGAAGTCATATATCGCCCGTGCTTCAGTCTGATCTATTGGCTTCTCTGGGCCTACGATAACTAGCATACTTCTATGCGGATCTCTCCAGTCATTAACTAACATAGGCGTGGAAATGGTGTTGGCAACGTCATATCCGTAGTTAGTCTCTCCATTGCCTCTGGATATATCTTCCATTAGAGTATCGCGCATACTTGAAAGCTGAGCGAATTTTTCTGCATCCGTATCTCCCCCTTCAACATACGCGGAATAGTATGTTTCATTGGAGAGCACGAAGAACATGGGGAGTATCAGTAGAAGAACTGCAGTAATGGCAAGAGACCAGATTACGATTCTATTGAATCGTTCTGCATCGTCACTCGTATTTGCCATGCCGAACTTCCTCTTTTCACGCCCGGCACAGTAGCCGACAAGGTCTTTGCGAGATTCGCGAGGTGTTATAGGTTGCTGAAACTGGTTTGCAAAATACGACGCACTAATTCGACATTATCTCCGTAATCTTGTTGATATCATAGCAGCTGAAAATAGCGCCATTATGCTTGGAATGACCCCTAATGCAGGCAAACCAGTTGTTACAACTTCTACTGTCCCACCGCCATCGTCCCCCTTCCCGCCATCATCATTGTCTCTGTCGTCAGTGGCAGCTTGAACCTCTATCCGGGTATCGTCACTAGATGTCTGAGAACCTCCGGATCCTTGGGATATTGCTTGGACTTCCACATCGCAATACTTCGAAGGATGGCTAAGAGCCGCCTCGAACACCACATTCGCACTAATCGATCCGCCCACTGCTACTTCCTTGTTGGTGAGTTCCGAAATCTGGTTTCCTACGGTTATCAGCGTACAATCAACCGAAACCTCAACCTCAGATGCCCTATCTGCAATATTACCATTGTTTGAGAGAGTCATACGGAGTATGGTGTCAGCCCCAGCATTAATCGGGCCAAGAGGATCATCTATTTTGATCGATAGCATGTGTATTGCTGGAATCTCGATAGCCACGTCATCAGAATTTGTATCCCCTGGAAGCGCAACAGGTATCCCCTGCCTGGCTGTGACTGTAGCAGTTACTTGGAAGTCTTCGGTTGTCCCAGCAGGATGAGCCATGACGTCAACACCGCTAATCACCCCGTCGACAGTTACATTCTGGCCCGCACCTACAGTAACATCCGCAGGACATGCAACTTGGGCTTCGAATGGTCCAGTGCAGTCTAGGGACACTTCTATGCTCGTTATGCCATCATTCTGGATTAATATTGGGACAATTGCCCCCCCTCCATTAGATAGCATGATTTTCTGTATCTCGCCATCTTCGTCAGCAATCGTTGTCGACCACCCTGTAACGCCGTCTTGGGCGGTCACCGTAATAGCTGATATGGATACGATTAATGAAGCTATAATCACGCCGATGTAATGCGCTTTGCCGCTTCCTCCATTGCTCTCTTTGCGAGAACAGATGCCATTTTCTTTCGATATGACGGAGGGAACCACGTATTCAGAACGGGTCGTACCGTTCTCTTGAGTTCTACCCCCAGACGTTTAGCTTCCAAGCCCCATTCAGCACCCATGTCGATAGAATCAACCAGGTCTTTGTGGCTCCTGGGGATGCTCTCAAATCCAGTACTCGCCATATTCAGGCCGGATATGTTGCCCTGCTCGTCCACTTGGACGGCAAATGCAACTCCTCCTTCTGGAAAATCCCAGGCTTCTCTCTGCCTTAATTTCTGATATGAGCCAACCATCGAGGAAGACGACTCTGGAAGCTCAACATGAGTCACAATCTCTCCATTTTTCAGAACATTCCGCGTTATGCCGTCTTCCTGGAAGAATTGTTCCAGGGGCATCTCTCTACGCCCTGCACTGGAAGCAAGATGTACTACCGCACCTAAACAAATCAACGCTGGAGCAAGATCGCCTTGGTAAGTAGCCACGCAGAGCTCATTCTGATTAGGTATCACCCTGCAGTCAGCCCCAGTCCCCTCGTCACATTTGTGGCAGTAATCTATCGAACGGCGCCAAGTTTCACTTTGATTCAGCCAGAAGCAACGGGTATCAAGGCATAAATTGCCACCAAGGGTTCCGGAGCGACGTATCATTATGCTCGCAACACTTGCCGCCGCTTCAGAAATGAGTGGGTGAACTTCCGCTGACTCAACGATATCTTGTAGTCTTGCCATAGCGCCTATTCTGAACGCCGAAACTCCCCTAATCTCTTCAACGGCCGCTAGTGAGATGACATGAGATTTAGGGTTGATACCCCATTTGTAATTCGGAATTAAATCGGTACCCCCCGAGATCCAATCAAATTCCATCTCTTCATCGGTTAGTTTTCTTGCAGTTTCAACTGCATCATCTAGCGTATGGGGGGTGTGGATACTGAATGCAGGAGTCCTCATCTGCCCTCACCCCTATGGCGTCGCTCGGTGTGTAACCATGCACTTCCTGCTAACCCGGGTTCTTCGAGGTATTCTTCGTCCGGCAATACTTGGACATGCCAACTCGGATCTAATTCCTCCGGGGGCGTTTCTGGGTCATTCCCAAACAGCGCCCCATTATGGTACGCGCTCGGTTCAGATTTTAGGCGACGCTCCCTGTCTCGAATACTATGTTGAGCCCCCCTCTCCTTCAGAATCTTGGATAGAGGAGTCTGATTCAGTCTGGGCGACGGTAGATCTAGCGGACTCTCAAAACCTCCCTTTCTGCAAGTAGACTCTACAGCGCGGTATATTTTGTCAGGAGTCATGGGCAACTCTTGTATTCTGACTCCAATGGCATCGTACACAGCATTGCAAACTGCTGGGAGAATCGGCAACAGGGGCCCCTCTCCTGCTTCCTTGGCCCCGAACGGCCCCTCTGGATCGTTAGACTCTACAATTATCGGGACAACCTCAGGCATCTCGTGAACTGTGGGTATTTTGTATCCGAGAAGATCAGGATTCAGAAGATTCCCCGTCCTCCCATAACGCATCTCCTCAGAGATCACTTGGCCAAGCCCCATGTGACAGGATCCGATAATCTGCCCTTCAACAGAGAGCGGATTGAGTGCCTTGCCACAATCATGGGCAGCCCAGACCTTCTCCACCTTTATCTTGCCAGTCTCGACATCGACATCCACTTCAGCCACATATGCAGAGAATGAGTAGGCAGGCGCGAGTCCCGCTGCTGCGCCTTTATGCATCTTGCCCATGGGGGGCGTCCTGTACGAACCCGACGCAACAAGCGCGCCACGATCTTCTTGTGCCTTGTGAAGAGCTTCCAGATAGGAAACTCCGATCGACGGATCGTCTTTGCTAAACACTCGCCTGTCTCCGATTACGATTCTCTTCTCATCGACACCCGTTATTTCTGATGCCGCCGCGATCAACTCAGAACGAATTTGCATGGCTGCAGATACAGCAGCATTCGCATTCATGAAAGTAACACGGCTAGAGTATGACCCAAGATCGACGGGAGAAGTATCCGATTCTCTTGACCTTATTCTTATCATGTCCATTGGCAAACCAAGGACTTCAGCCACAGACTGTGCGACAACCGTGTCAGAGCCCTGGCCAATATCCGCTGCACCTGTGTGTATGGTCACTCCCCCGTCCATATCGATTTTTAGATGAACAGTGGCGTGAGGGAATTTGTTCGGATCCCAGTGAATTGGGAGACCACTTCCAGAGATGAAGAAGCCACATCCCACGCCTATACCCTTTCCCAGAGGCATCTTCCTGAATTTTTCATCCCATCCCGATTCTGCCCGGACCCTTTCGAGACACTCCCTCATCCCTATTGAAGTGATTCGGAAACCAGTTATCGTTGCTGAGTGGGGGGGTAGTAGATTGGCAAGTCTCAAATCTATGGGATCCACTCCAAGCTTTTCTGAAATGTCGTCAATACCTACTTCCACAGCACATCTGGAGTTAACGGCGCCATGCCCCCTCATCGCTCCGCTCGCTGGTTTGTTCGTCCAAACCCTGGCGCCTGTGTAATGAAATGCTCCAATTTCGTACGGGGCTGTGTGGAGTACACCATTGTAGTATGTGGTGACATGGCCAAAAGATGCAAACCCGCCTCCATCAATTAGTGCATCCGTCTCTATCCCACTAAACCGACCTTCGTCATCAGCATGAATGGCCATGGATATCTTTGATGGATGTCTCCCTCGATTGGTCCAGAATACCTCCTCTCGATCAAAAGTTATCCTGACAGGACGACCGGTCTTCCTGGCTAGAATGGCTGCACACATTTCATGGGGAAAAGGATCTGATTTACCACCAAAACCCCCTCCTACAAACGTCCTATAGACGTTAATTTGATGCATCGGTATCTCAAGTACGTCCGCCAATGCACGATGCACATAGTGAGGAACTTGTTGAGGCGTGTAGAGAGTTAGTCGCCCACGAGGGTCCCAGTGTGCGACAACTGCATGCGGCTCAGTAAATCCGTGATTGACCCCCTTGAATGTCCATGAACCTTCATGCGATGCGATTGAATCTCCAATATTTTGAATTCTACCGAATCTTTGGAACACCCGCTTCTGCACATTTGACTCTCCGATATGGTACCGCCCCCTGTCATGAATTGGGTTATCTGAATCCTTCAAACCATCCTTTATGTCGAATATGGGTTCCAAATCTTCGTACTCGATACGGATAGAATTGGCTGCCAAGCGCGCTATATCTTCGTCTTCGGCCGCTACACATGCAACGATATCGCCAATATGGCGAACTTTCTCTACGGCCATCGCATGTTCATCTTTCGTGACTGGTAGAACTCCGAAAGCATGGGGTGCATCCTCTCCTGTTGCAATGCCAAGAACCCCTGGAATAGATTCAGCCTCGCTAGCATCTATTGACAATACCCTTGCATAATGTCGATCGGTACGGACAAGACGTCCGATTATCTCGCCAGGAAGGCGGATATCATCGCCATATACCGCTTGTCCAGTCACTTTCCATTTGCTATCTATCAGGGGGGTACGCTTTCCAATCACTCTTCCTGTTATGAGGTCGTCATGACGATGAGGGCCCCATGGCTGGAGGAGATCGCCACCCTGGCTTTCAGGTATTCTCCCAGGTTCTCTCTTTTCTGAGACGGACGAGGAACCACCTGAACCCGGACGCGTAAAGTCAAGCTTCCCGGGTTGTTGTCTGTAACCGACCATCTCCTTCTTGTCTGTCGTCAGTTAAATCAGCCCCCATATTCAGGATGCGGGTTACTTGCTGGATGAGTAGTCGAAACCAACCTTTCTTCAGATTTAATAATCTCAGAAGCTTCCATTATCGAATCTACAATTTGCTGGTATCCCGTACATCGGCAGAGATTCCCCTCTATGGCGTCCTCGGCCTCTTTTCTCGTAGGGGAGGAATTTGATTCCAACAGCGCAGCGCAGACAACCAAAAAGCCCGGAGTACAGAACCCGCATTGACTTCCGCCACATTCTGCAAACATAGTTTGTATAGGGTGAAGATGATGGCCATCTGCGAGCCCTTCTACAGTAGTAATTTCACAGCCTTCCGCCTCTACTGCAAGAGTCATGCACGACAATTTAGGTTTCCCATCAATCAGAACTGAACAGCATCCGCATGTGCCCATATCGCAGCCTCTTTTCGCTCCGAGTGCACCCACACCATCCCTCAATACATCGAGGAGAATATCGTGATCCCTGATGATTATCTGACGACTCTTTCCATTGACAGAGGCTGACCATGCCCTAGTGGAAACCCCATTTTCAACAGGAAGGGGGTGAGCGACCATGCAACCACCCGGGGCCGGTGGTGTAAGAGAGTTAGGGCTATTCAACCAAGGTCATCTGCGACCTTGCCCATGATGATGTTCTCGATCAGTTTGAGGTGCCCCCCCATGGTCGATCTAGCCATTCCCATTCCTTCTGCAAGATCCTTCACACTTACTTTCCTCTCTTCAGAATAGTATCCATTGTCAATTGCGAATCGAAGGACCTCTACTTGGCGTTCAGTAAGCAGATCTTTCCACAATCTCGGGCCGTCGGCCTTAACCGGTTGAATGCTTATCGAGTCCCATGGCATCATGAGCTTCAATAATTCAATCAGTCTCTTCATCGAATCGGAACGCCCAGTAAAGTTGAGCTCAAGTCCCTCTGGATCGAGGCCATATGGTGGATGAAGATGAATTTTTTCAAGATCAAGCACCATCATGGGCAAGGTGTGTGTAAGGTTCACTGATGCTAGAAACGTCCCTTTCTCTTCATCCTTCTCATGAACCTCGATAAGATCGAATGTAGAGATTTGCATCACATCATCCAAGACTCCGGAATGAGGTTTGATTTCTGCAAGATGCTCTATGCCATCCGCACCCAATTTCAGATGAGCAAGAATTTCATAACTCTCAACCTTGTCCATTAATTGTCTGAATTCCTCGATCCCTTCGAGTCCACTCCTGTCCCATCGAAGTCTGACTCGCCTCATATGCCATCTTGTCCGCTCACAGATATGAAACTAGTAGTCCAATAACGGCACCTGTCTATGCACAAGGAATCTATCTGATGCCTTGTAGGGATTCAGAGATCAGACCTCATGATATGAATTATCTCGCTACAAACTGAGAAGGCAATCTCTTCCACAGTGACTGCATCGATTGGCACTCCTATCGGACATCGGACGTCATCTATTTTCTGTGTTGGGGCCCCTGCAGATTTAGCAGATTTCACGAATGCCCTCCATTTGGTTTTTGAACCGATACAGCCTATTCTTGGCATTTTCTCGCCTTCCATGGTCAGAAAGCCGACAAGTAACTGTTCATCTATCGACCAGTCGTGCCCCAGGAGCAGTATATCCGAGAATCTCCCTAAAGATGCTAGATTTTCTGATTTGAGAAATTCCTCTGCTTTGAGAAAAATGAGTTCCTCCGCATCAGGGAATTTACCTTCGGAGACAAATTCTTTTCTTTCGTCAAATACGCTGTAATTCCAACCAAGGAGGCCACATGCTTCGCTTATCGCTTGTGCCACATGCCCGCCCCCCATTAGGAGTAGATGCGGCCTAGGCTCCAACTTCTCGAACGCCACGACTACCCTGCCCCCACACAGGCTGTTGAGGTTAGTGGTGGAAGCATCTTCATTTTCCTTTGAAAGAACAAACGTCTCGACTCCTCCATATCCTCCTTCAAGCATACCCCTTAGACGAGCTTCGACCTTCATCTCGAGCCCAGCGCCACCTACTGTACCGTGAGCCAAACCGCTGGAGGATATCGCCATCCTCGCACCCACCTTTGCAGGAACACTGCCATCCGACTCTACAATTGAGGCCATAGCGACGCTTTCCAACGCCTTGAGCCGCTCTAAAGACCACTCAAGAGTCCTCGCACCCATGCTATCACGTATGCTCCATTGTCTTTTTTCGTTACGGAAATAACAAGTCCCAAGATCGGGAACAAATAAGACCACAATGCTTCTGACCGGAACGTGAGTCCGGCTTTTGATATTGTTCTCACTGCTATGCGAGATGCATTCCTCGCAGTCACAGTATTCGTTGCCGCCATGGTGCTCCTATTCAGTTGGCTACAGTACCTAACTGCTGGAAGATTCGTTGAATGGATAAGATCGAGTCGACAATGGCAGCCACTTATTGGGGCTCTGATGGGCCTCACTCCGGGCTGTGGTGGAGCCATCATAATGATGCCAATGTATGCAAGAGGGTATGTTACATACGGCACTGTTCTATCTACATTGATCGCCACTCTCGGCGATTCCGCTTTCGTTCTTTTCGGAGCGACAATACAAGATCCATCACTTCTGGAACCTGTTCTTGCAGTCCATCTGATATCCTTCGTTGCTGGAGTTTTATGGGGTTATGGTGCCGATTATCTTGAAATAACGCCTTCTAGACCATTGGGACGTCTTAGTCCCGGGAATACAAAACAAACTACTGAGACGCGAAAACAAGAGGAAATCGTCGATGAAAGCCTCGATATAATCTCCAGCTTTCCTCGTGAAGAACCAGGGACCCTATCGTATCGTATTGTACATAGTGGATACAGAATTTGGTGGGCAGTCACATCTGTCGGTCTTGTACTCGGCATAATGCTGATTTTCTGGTTCGCCGAGGATCCAAACTACTCGCCAGAAATTGCATGGGACATAACGACAAGAGATGGACTACTCACGTGGGTCGGCATAATCGGCACCACTCTTTCCATTATCCTGTACCTTGCTTCCAAGAGCTTTCTTGCAGATGACACGGAGGCAACAATTGGAGATAAGTTGAATTCTCTCGATGAGACTCTGACTCATGCTGCCTCGGAGACAGCATTCGTAACTTTCTGGGTCCTTTCTGCGTATCTTGTATTCGAAGTGGCTATGTCTCTGGGTGGTGTATCCGAGTCAGATTTAGCTTCGAATGGCGATGGCGTAATGGCTGTCGTCGTCGCTGCCGCCATAGGGCTGATACCTGGATGCGGGCCTCAGATAATCGCGATAACGTCGTACGTAGAAGGAATCATCTCATTCCCTGCATTAGTGGCAAATGCGATATCACAGGACGGCGACGCCTTGTTTCCTCTCCTAGTGCGCCATCGAACAGCGTCTTTGTGGGCCACAGTTCATACTCTGTTGCCTGGATTGGCCTCTGGCCTAATATTGCTCTGGATGGGCGTCGACTTTCCATGAAGACTCTATATCGGGCCATTTTGATCTGAGCATTTGAACATCGGCTTCTGTGTCTATATTGAGACTCGCATAGGGGTCCTCTACTTCGAACCTCAGAGGGGTACAGAGACTTCTTAGGGGCATATCTGGTAGTGCATGTCTGACTGCCTCTATGGCTGCCTCGTCGAGAAGTATGGGGTGCCCCCCCCTCCCACCATTCGATGGACAGGTGCAAACTTCAGAGCCAATAAGGTGTCTGAGAGTTTTGGATGAGAAACCTGGTCGATCTACAGGCGCTACTATGGCACGCTTTGGCCATCCAAGAGCCGAAAGACCACATTTTATCGATCCCGTCCTACCGCTATCAGGGTTGGAATTAACACAACTAATAGCGCCAAAGAGTGGCACTTCACTTCCATCCCACTGCGTAGAGCTAACGACGCAGACCCTTAATCCATGATCCCTCATCATCTGAGCCATTGCTGAGACGAGCGGCCTACCTCCAACTTCAATCAGTGCCTTATCCCTGCCAAGCCTTCGACTGAAGCCTGCTGCTAAGATTATGCAATAATTTTCTGAAGATTTATCCAGTGTATCACGACCCCACGAAGAGGCGAATTATGTATGCTGCATACCCAACAAGCATGAGACCCCCAAGAGGGCGGGAAAGACCCTTTCCGACGAGTATCGAGCAAGCTACAAGTCCTGAGCTAGCCACAAGTATCCATATGTCCAAATCCACAAATGAGCCTGCAATTCCGATGCCTCCGCTGGCTATCGAACCTATGCTGAGTACTGCCATCACATTCGCAACATTCGACCCGAGTACATTGCCTACAGCCACACCTTGCACACCGCGTAATGACGCGGTAATCGTGACTACAAGTTCTGGTAAAGAGGTTCCAAATGCAACCAGCGTGAGACCGATAACAGCCTCAGGCACACCCATGGATATGGCGACACCCTCGCCTCCTTCTATCAGAAAGTCGGACCCATATTTCACTAAAACCAGACCGCCAATAAATGCAATAGAAGCATTGACTATGCCACCTGGAATCCACGATTCTCCCCCCTCGCCCTGATCATCTTCTCTTGTTTTCAGGATATATGCGAAATAGACGCCCATCGAAACTATCGACATCACCCCCATCCATACAGGGAACTCACCCAGCAGAGTCGCTCCAAGGACCACTCCAGTCGCGACTAGCAGCATCAATGAGTCTTCTCGAAGATTTTTGTCGGATTCGGATGTCGCACCAAGTATGATTGCTATTGACAAAACGAGCATTACATTAGCGATATTCGACCCTACCACTCCCCCGACAGCCAAATCAACAGACTCTTGGGTGCCTCGACTTAGCGCATTCAAAACAACCCCTAGCTCAGGCAGACTCGTGCCAATTGCAACTAATGTGAAACCTACCAGGAACGAAGGCATGCCAAAATGATCTGCTATTTTCATCGACCCTTGAACTACCGCCTCTCCTCCAAATACGAGCACAACGAGGCCAATACAGAGGAGGACCCCGTCCGGAAGGCCCCCTATCATGGCATGCCCGCAACGCTCAGTGGCATATATGAAGCGGATGATTTCTCAATCAGCCATTCAAACCATTCTTCGAATGTGCCTCGCGACCAAGTTGGAATCTGGAAGCGTGTAATCTTCGAGAGGAGGCGAAAATGGCACAGGGGTATCCAGGGCACCGATCACTACAGGAGGCCCCTCTAGGGACCAAAATGACCCTTCAAGTATGGATGAACAAACAGTATGCCCGAAACCGCCGGTCCATTGAGACTCTTGAAGAACGATCATCCGGCCTGTTCGATTAACAGACTCAATACACGTAGCCGAATCAAGAGGGTGAAGGGTTCTAAGATCAATCACTTCTACTTCTATGCCCTCTCGAGCGACCATCCTCGAAGCACTCATTGCAACATGCACCATCGCGCCCCAAGTCACTATCGTGATATCTCTTCCAGGACGAGTTACGCGCGCTTTACCTATCGACGTAGCGCCCGTTTTGATTCGTTGTTCAGCAATCGAAGTGTCCACTGATTGGCTGATACGATCTCCCCACCCTGTGAGTCCGCCCCCCAATCCATACAGGCCTATATGCTCCAGAAGTATGAATGGATCATCGGTAGCAGCCCCTTCCAGCAGGAGGTCATAGGCATCTTGGGGATTCGACGGGAAGCCAATCAAGAGTCCGGGATCGTTTAGCAACCAAGATTCAATCATATTCGCATGGAACGGGCCACTTCTTGTTTTCCCGCCAAGTGGTATTCTAACAGTTATCGGCACATCGGCACCCCATCTCCACCGGAGTTGCGCTGCATTATTCACGAGAGCATTCATTGCCAATGCGGCGAACCCCCCAAACTGTATTTCTGCTACGGGGCGTAATCCTCCCATCGCTGCACCTGTGGCGCTGTTGATGATGATGGATTCCGAAAGAGGCATGTCGAGTAGCTTATCCGCGTGTCCTTTGGCTTTGAGAGCCAGATTAAGACCGAATGCGCCAGCAACCTCCATATCCTCGCCCATGAATATCGAGAGATCCCCATATTTCTCTGCGATATCGACCATGGCGCTTTGTATTGCTTTACTGAACGTCCATGCATTAGATGCATCACTGAACTCCATTGGAGTCAGTATGGGGGATGCAGATTTATCGGATCCTTTCTCTAGGATTTCCAATTGTTGGCTGTGAGTTCTTGCATCACTCATCTTAGTCACACCTCTCACCACAGATTCAGGGTCAGGCCAAGTCATTGCCTCTACTTTGGAGCGAGCATCCTCGCAAAGAGCCGTCTCTTCTTGATAAATCGCTTTAACATCTCTAGCGCCAGCCCCCATCTTCCTGATCAAAACCTCGTGATTCGAGATCGGCTCCTTCTCTGCCCAGTAATTCAGTAAGTTACGATCAACATATCCGGGAGGATTACCGCTCTCAGCACCCAGATACAGATCATCATGATGATGCGCATGTCCACACCCTCTCATGGTCTCTACATGGATTATCGACCCGCCCCCTCCTGAAATTGCAAGCTCACGTGCAACAGCAACCGAAGCATGGTACGCAGATGGATCAGACCCGTCTATCGTCCAAGAAGGCAAACCCACAGAAACGCCCTTGTCTCCGAATGTCTCTGCTCCAGATTGTCGTCCTGAGAATGTATCGAGCGCGATTTGATTATTTTGAATAACATAGCAGATTGGAAGGCCCCTGACCCCGGCCAGATTTATCGCTTCCCAGAATTCCCCGCTACTGCTGCACCCTTCCCCCACTGGCGCGAGATGGAATCGCCTCAGGCCCATTCGCTTCGATGCAAGAGCCATTCCCGTAATCGTTGCACTTGCAATTGGTAAAGGTGCAGTGGGGGGAAGAACTCCTTTGCTCCAATCTCCTATGTGGAGGTCCCTGCCACCGCTTCCGATGTGTCCGCCATTCATTTTAGATTCCGATTTACCCATTTGTGCAGCCATTATTGACAGGGGCGTCTGGCCAAGCGCCAAGGCAAGCCCGAGATCCCTGATCATCGGGGCAGCAAAATCCGTACCCTTCTCAATAGCCGTCCCACAGGCAGCAACGGCTTCCTGCCAAGTCGACCTGAATCCCTTCCCGCCAAATCTCGCTCCATCTGGGGCTTCCACACCTTTTACGAACAAGTCTTTCAGATGCTCATCAAGAATCTTCGTTCTGATCATCCAACGATGCCATTTGAGACGCTGTTTGAGGGTCACTGCAGCAGAATAGGCCAACCTTCTCAGAGTTAGCCGAATATCCAATATGAATCTAGATCTACGCCTTGATAGATACGTTCTACCATCTCTCCGCGGCATAATCTCCATTTCTAGGACGTCTCCAACTTCAAGATCATGCAGACGCTCATCAAAAGCTTCGTACAGGCACTTTGAAAATGATTCTGACCAGTTATGGAATTCGTTCCCGTCCATCGATTTAATGGGTAAGTTGGATTCTAGGGCGGATGCAACTAACTTGAGATGCCCCTCCCATCTTTCAGCAACAAATCTTAGGATTTCCGATCGAATGACTTCCCTGGATAGCGGCTTAGAAAACTCAAGAGCAGCCTCTGGCCGCCAATTTACTCCCCATATCGGTGGTAAATCAGATTGTTCCTTCACACCCTCTTTCGCCATGCTCTTTAATGCATGATTTCTGCTATCAGCCTCTCGAATTAACGAATCTTCGCTAGCTCCAGGACGCATCCAAACCCTTGCATCGGAGGTTCTACCCTGTCCACTGCCTGAACGCTCGATAAGCACTCGAGTCCGCTCTGAACATTTTGAGCACCGCCTATCCAGTGCTTTGAGGCCCTTTTTCGAAGAAAACCATGGTTGATGATGCATACATGAAGGACATCTCCATATCCCTGATGATAGTGTGATCATGGTACTTGCAAAACAATAAAGCACATGATATATTCGATAACATGATTATAATATAAACATAAATTATATTTTTTTAAAATAATATATTTACATTAAAAAAAAGTTATACTAGAACTAAATTTACATAATTTTAAAAAATATATTATTATAATTTTACATCAATTTAAGAAATATTTTTTAAAAATTAAACAAGAATTAATTTAAAACTAATATCGTGGAATATTTTGATCAATCTCTCTAGACCAGAGGTCTATGCCCCCTACCAGATTCGATACTCTGGAGTCGAATTCTGGCAAACCCCCAAGATATTTCACTACACTTGCCGATCTAACTCCTGAGTGACAATATACCACAATCGGTACACTGAGCGGCAATTCATCGATTCTATTGGGCACATTGAAGTGCTCGATTCTGAGATTTGTCTCCTCTATTGAGGCTATCGACTCTTCATCGGCCCTCCTCACATCAAGGAGAAAGAACTCGACGCCATCATCAATCATCGACTTCAGTTGAATAGGTTGAGTGGAAGGTGAAATCGAATTACTGAGTCCTAATTGTGTAACATCTGTCGCTTCCTCTTTCCCTGGAAAATCAATTTTTAAAATCCTAGTTTTCATCGTCATTGCATCCAAAATCAACAACCGACCAGAAAGCGTCTCCCCTATTCCCAGCAAGATCTTGATAGCTTCTGCTGCTTGAAT
>DATW01000008.1:17100-18465 GCA_002504845.1 Euryarchaeota archaeon UBA250
GGCGGCGGAGAATCAGGAAATAGATCCCTGTAATTGGGGCCACTTCCATAATTGAAAACCGAAACTTGCCCCTCGAACCTGAGAACACTGGCAAAAACCCAGGGTATGCTGAGGGCTTTGCAAGCATCGTTGATAGAATACCGGGCCTCGAAACTATCGGTACCATCGATAACGACGTCTGAACCACTAAGTAGACGTTCAGCGTTTTCAGGAGAAACTCGTTCTTCAATCGGCTCTATTATGACTTTACTATCAAGTGCGCTAAGGCGTCTCTGAGCAGATTTGACTTTGCTTCTACCCACCTCGGCTTCAGAATGTATGACTTGTCTTTGGAGATTAGACTCGTCTACAACGTCATCGTCTATCACTCTAATTTTCCCTATTCCCGCGGCAGCAAGATACAGCAGTGCAGGGGATCCGAGCCCACCAGCTCCAACGATAGTGACCACTGAGCCGGCTAGTCTAATCTGTCCGCCCAACCCTACTTCGTCAAGTACGATATGTCTGCTATATCTTTCCAGACGTTCTTTTTCCATAATTTCACAACCCGGGGGAAACCAATCGTATGGATGAAACAATGAAGCTGAACCTCCCCCATGCGACAGTCATTTTACGTGATCTTGCAGGGGTCATGTCCACTCCAAACAACTTGACCAACAGTCGTTGGATGAAATTTTGTTGAAGAGCATTTTCAGGTTTTTCTATGCCTAAAAACCACCTTTCCAAATCTGTGAGGATGCAATACCCGTCACGAGTAAACCAGAGAATTTCAGTTATGGCATAGACGATAATCACTGCCCATAGAACCGAATCCCAAGGGGAAAGCCAACCCACTGCAACAAGAAACGTCACTGCCATGTGTGTCAGATAGAGGCAATAAGCTGCTGCCCTGTTAACAAAAGCAACATCTTCGCGCTCCCGATCAAAAACGCCTCGTTCCATGGGACTGCCTCAATGCTGTGATTCTAGCCATCTTTCTGCATCTATGGCTGCTTGGCACCCCATCCCTGCAGCAGTTATCGCCTGCCGATATCGTGTATCCACTACGTCCCCCGCAGCGAAAATTCCAGGAACACTGGTCATTGTGTGCTCTGAATGTATGATATACCCCTCTTCATCTGTGTCTACTTGACCACTCAAAAATTCAGTTATCGGCCTATGTCCTATGGCTATGAAAGCGCCAGCACACGCGATTTCTTCTAAAGAACCATCTCTGGGGTCTTCTAGAACCGCTCCAGTAAGCCCCTTATCGTCAGAAAGCCACTTTTTCACTTGCCGATGAGCCCTTATCTCGATTTTAGGATGATTTTTTGCACGTTCGAGCATGACCTTCGAGGCCCTAAACACGTCTCGACGATGGATTAT
>DATW01000031.1 GCA_002504845.1 Euryarchaeota archaeon UBA250
CCACTGGAAAGACGATCCACCCAAAGATCAGGATCCGATGGAACCCACGATCTAAGAATGGAAGAATCGATTTCAATTGGAGATGGAATTGAGAACATTGCAGCCTCAAGATTATCCAGAGCGATTTCACGTTCCTCATCATCGCTCGCCGCCCCCACCTCAACGAGAGCATTCTCGATAGGCTCAGACCAAACTCGAGCTGTGATCGGATCGCTGTATAGCTCCCAACCTATTGCAATACTAGCAGGGCCGCTATTGGCTCTAGTGCCGAATAGGGGGTATCCGTATTCTGAGAGATTTTGATCCTCTAGAAGAATTGCTTCCATTTCCGCAAGATGCATCCAATTTTCCGCATCTGAAAGTCCCCCAGAATCAATCCTGGCAATTATTCTTACAAAGTCCAGACTTGCTTGATATTCCCCTTCGACTTCATCAAGTAGCCTTACAGTATCGTTGTCCGGAAAAAAGGCATCTTCAGAATTGTCAAATTCAAGGAACATGGCCATTGAGCTTAGAGCAAGGGTACAAACCAAGCCGATTGCCAATACCGAACGAGGCCTATCGATGCAGATCGAAGTCATTCTGTCAAATGGATTTTCCACTTCATGTCCACATCCCAAGGGTATCGCGCAATGCACTTTCGAGATCACTGTGCGTGAACTCGTACCCTTGCTCCTCGAGCCTCGATGGAATAACATGTTGCCCTTCTGTTAGGAGATTCTTGCCCATTTCACCGAAGAGAATCTTCACCACGAAAGAAGGAAGCGGAGCGATTGCAAGCCTCTTGAGGACCCTGCCAAGCGTTTTCGCAAACTCTCTCTGACTCACAGGGTTCGGCGCAGTCAGATTGTAGGCTCCAGATGCTGAAGAATCCATCAGAAGCTCGTGCATGGAGTATATCTGGTCATCCATTGATATCCAAGGCATCCATTGTTTCCCTGATGCAATAGGCCCTCCAGCATTCATCTTGAATGGGAGAAGCATTTTTCCAAGCGCCCCTCCAATTCCTGAGAGTACGATTCCAGTTCGTAGCCAGATGGTACGTATCCCAGAATCTGCTGCTGGACGTGCAGATTCTTCCCACGCCGAACATACTTCCGCAAGATAGCCCGTACCGGGTTCTGATTTTTCCGTCAATCCTTTCTCGTCAGAGTGCCCATAGAACCCAACGGCACTGGCAACCATGAAAACTTCAGGAGGCTGCTTGAGATTTGCCAGAGTTTCTGCAAGGAGCGATGTACTCGCTGTTCTTGAAGTCATGATCTTATTTTTCCTTTTAGCTGACCACCTACGATCACCAATTCCCTCGCCACCAAGATGGATAACAGCATCAAAACCCTCAATCATGCTGCTGTCTATCTCTCCCTTTTCAGGGTCCCATTCAATCTCATGGTCATCCTTCACATTTCTTCTAACAAGGCGATAGACGTCATGACCGCCAGTATCGAGAAAGGCCACCATCTGGGTACCGATAAGCCCGCTAGAACCTGCGATCAGGATTTTCTTTCTTGCCTCTGACCTAAATTTTTGATGCCTATCCATGTCTCTCTGAAGCCTTATCTCCCTAGCCTTGAACATTCTATCAATTCTTTGAGTGACAAGTCGGCCACCTAGAACACGGTCAACAAATTCTCCGAGGAACCCAAAAGGGACTTTGTAATCGACCCGATCCGTCACTGTTGTAACTCCGTCTTTTTCTTCAAACAGATGCTCATGATCCCATTTCCAGAATGGGCCTTTGAGCATGGTTTCTCCAAATGCATGAGGTGGATCATATATCGTATGCTTAGCGTGCCAAGTCATTTTCGCTGGACCCATTACGAACTTCATGACACGCTCGGACCCAACTGCAGGTATTTCCGGGTCGGCCCTCTTTTCCAGAACCAATTCCCATGGAGGTGTCAGCCGATGGAACGCACCGCGCCTTTCATGCCACTCGAATACCGTTTCTATGGGGGCTTCAGTTAACGTCTTGTGAGTGTATGATGTCATCATCTACCACTCCGTGGAGTCGTACCAACAGACCATTGTTCCAGATATCCGTCAAGCTTTAGCTTTCTTTTCGTATTGGAGGAAGACATGTATCTCACGCTGCCAAATACCGGCCTTTTGGGGCCCCACGGCCTGTCATGCCTCCCCATGACCCAGAAGATTCCAGTGTAACTATTCGGATCTCTTCCATCAAGAGCCCACCTATCATTCAGTTTTATCATCCATTCAGCGGCCTCTACAGGGGAAGGCGCCCATTCGAGTATTCTCTTCCCCCACAGCATCCGGAGATAGTTGTGTATCAAACCCTCTTCCTTGAGTTGCCTCTGAGCAGCATTCCACACCTCATCTTCGGTTTCAGCAGCCTCAATCTGTTCGAATGTATACGCCTCTGCCCTATCCTCTGCATGATCATGCAGTGTGTTCTTAGCCCAATCCGGAATCGATTTGATCGAATGATGGTCATCTCTGTGGAATGCGAAATTATAGCCCAGTTCTCTCCAGGTAATTAGCTGATCAACGAATGCCTCTGAACTGGCAGTTAAGCCCCACCAACCCGCTCTCGAACCTCTTCCAGTAGAGTCTTCATCCAAATCAGCCGGAGTCCACCCTTCACGTTCAAGAATCGCATGAAGTATCTCATATGGAGATATGTGGCCAAAGTGAATCCAGGGCGAGAGGCCGCTCGCTGCCCCATCATCTGTATCGTTTCGACCGACGTCATACCTGCCTAATCGATTGATTAGGAAAGAGTCAAGCCTTCTCCGAGCCTCTGAAGATCCACCTATTTTCGTGGGTACCGATTGAACTTCATGATCTATGTCAAGGGGTGCTAGAGCCTTTCTTCCAATAGATCGACCTTGTGCAACCCTCCACATCCATTCTAGGGGGGTATGTTCGAAATTGACTTCCTCTAGAATCTCTGATAATTTGGCCGGATCCACAGTTAAATCCGTTTCTACGCCTTCAAGTGGCATGGCCTTCGGAGACGATTCAAAGGCTCTGAGAAGATTTTTCTGCATGTACCTGCGGAAAGAATGCGCCGTTGCAAACTCCTTTTCCGACATTTGCATTGGCAAAATTCCGGTTGAATCAACGGCCTCCAACCTCACCGAGGTTGTTTCTTCAGCCCTTTTCATCACCCAAAGGGGCAGATATGTAGGATAATCGTCTATTACCATCGCCGCGGAGCGTTTAGAGATTCTACGCAGCAGCCCGTCCCCTGGGTCTTTGTGATTTTCTACCCATGGCATGTAACTCACAGGCAGATCTCTGAAGACTGATATGTTCTCCACTAGCCCTTGCACCATAAAAGTCACAACTCTCTCAGAAGTCCAGCGATGTCGGACAGAAACTCCCTCTACGATGAGAAGAGGCTTGTTTATGCTGAGCGAAATCTCCACAGCGCGTTCCAACGCTGCATTGTATCTGTATCTCCTAGTGGCAGTCATCCAGTAGACTACAAAATCTCCAGACAGGTCTACTGGGAGATTCTTCAACACCCTAATCCTGGGCTCTAACCTCGAATCTTCCGATTTGAGCAGGCCTGACATGTGTGTCTTGTAACAGTTTTCAGATATGAACGACTGTTCTCAGAAAATGAAAATATCAAACAGTATTTCATAAGATGTTAGCATTTCCAAAGACCTGAAATGACCATTCAAATCGACTCCAAGGAGCATACTGTAGAATCTGATGCAGAACTTCCCACCGAGTATGGGAACTTCAGAATAAGGGTGTTCGAAAGCCCCGATGGAAAAGAACATGCTACACTGTACACGGGCGATTTCTCAGACAATGATAACCCTCCTTTGGTTAGAATCCATTCAGAGTGCCTAACAGGTGATGCCTTCGGCTCCCTCAAGTGCGATTGTGGACCACAGCTCGAAGCTTCTATGCAGCGAATCCAAGAAGAGGGCAAAGGAGCAATAGTATACCTCCGTCAAGAAGGTCGAGGCATAGGGTTGTATTCCAAAATACAGGCTTATGCTTTGCAAGATCAAGGCCACGATACGTTGGATGCCAATCTCTTGTTGGGACTTCCTGCTGATGGTAGATCCTATGATGTGGCGGCAGAAATGCTCAAGGACATAGGTTTGACGAAGGTGCGACTTATGACCAACAATCCGTTGAAAATCAAGGGCCTGGAAGAGCACGGCATCGAGGTCCAGGAGAGATTACAGCACCAAAGCGGCATCGGACCCGAAAATATGCAATACCTCGCAACGAAAAGACGTCGAATGGGACATCTCCTGAACATAGATATGAACACAGATTGAACAATTAATATCCTACATGCAGGTGTCTTATTCTATGTCGTCTTTGATTGGTACCAATGCTCCTGACTTTTCTCTAGACTCAAGCGAAGGAGACAAATTCGACTCCTCGAAAATGAAAGGACACTGGTACGTCCTATTCTTCTATGCAAAAGATGGCAGCCCAACGTGTAAGAGAGGCTGTTTGAGCTTCAAGGAACAGTACCATCTATTTCGCTCGTTGGAACCCCCTGTTGAGATTGTAGGTGTAAGCCAAGACACAGCAGAAGACCACAAGCAGTTCAAAGAAGAACTTGAACTACCATTCACACTCCTGTCAGATGAGGATAGAGCAGTAGCCAATGCATTCGGCGTGCCCGTCCACCTTGGAAGATTCCCCGCAAAGTCGTCCTTCGTCATTGATCCCGAGGGAGTCATAAGACATGTTTACGATTGGCAATTTAGACCACGTCACCATGTAGCTAAGATTCTAGATGCACTTTCTTCAATCACGGAGTGAATAATATGCAATGGAACCAGGTTCTATCAGATGCAGGACTCTCGGACAGGGAAGTAAATGCTGTCATGGTCCTGTCGACCAAGCCAAGTCTGAAGGCTAGTGAACTCGCAAAAGAACTCGGAACAACTCGTTTGGATGCTTATAATTCACTAGAACGTCTGCAGTCCATTGGCCTAGTCAAAACAATTGCAGATAGGCCCATGCGATTTTCTTGTCCGCCAATTCACGATGCAGTTAGTCATCTGATCAGCATACGAAGTGAGCAACTACAGAAGATACAGTCAGGTTACGAGACTCTCAAATCGTCATCACCCTCCCAAGACCAGCCGCAGGATGATAAAACAGACTCAACGAATCCAAAATTTGCAGTTCTAAAAGAGAGAACGCATATCATGAATAGAATAGATAAGATGGCTTCAGAAGCGAGTCAGGCACTAACATTGGTCCTCGGGAAATTCGGCATTCTTCATTTGTGCAGGGGTAAGGCCCTTGGAAGTGTAAACGATGCTGCAGAGAGGGGCATAGAGGTCAGAGTACTCGCACAACTAGACAGGAGAACCATACGCTTCTTCTCGCAGCTACATGATGCTGTAGAAATCAGACACACCAAGGATCTAGAGGCACAAGGTGCGATAATGGACTCCAGTGAAACCATTCAGTATCTGAATATGGAAGAGAACCCCGTCGGAAGGGGGAAAAATGATGCCGCCTTAATAGTCGAGTCAGAGCCATTTGGGATATCCCAGAGAAATCTTGTTGATTCGATTTGGGACGATGCGATACCATTTGCTGCGGCTTCAAAGAGATTTACTGAAGATCGTATCGTCGACCCTCTTAGGGTGACTTTGGAGGGCGGCTCTTTCCTAGATCGCTTTAGAGAGGTTTTGGAAATAGAAGAAGACCTTCCAGAAGAAGACACGCCCTTCAATCCAGATGCTTTCTTAGCATCAAGTGGAGAGATAAACAAGGCCAGAAGAAAACTTTCAACAGGCGGTGTTGAAGAGATGTCTTCATTCGGCATCAATCTAGCTGATATATTGAGGCAAGTTGGCACAAGAATCGGAGAAGAACTGGCTTTTTCTTTGAGAACAATCGATGGAGATATCGAATTCCTTAATGAAATGATGGACTGGTGGGAGCATGCCGGTTTGGGTGAATTATCTTATGGAATAGACCCAGAATTCCACATAAAAGCCATGCTTGTGGAAGATTCAGATACCCCTGAATCACTTCCGCTCCATGCCTTGGATGGAGGCATTATCGAAGGAGCCCTAAGCGCGAGATATCATGGAAAAGATGGGGTAAATGTAAGGAGAGATGAAGATCCCGATGGCTCACTTAT
>DATW01000010.1 GCA_002504845.1 Euryarchaeota archaeon UBA250
GTGGGAGCGACTTGCGCGCGAAGCGCCCATATTTGCCGAATTAAGCAGATTTCCCGTTAAACAGCAGGAGGAAAATACAGGAGATATCAATTTCTGGTCAGAATCTGCAAAATTTGATCCTCTAAATCATACAGAAGTGGCTTCTTGGTTGAATATCGAGCCTCCATTCTCTCTGTCGAGTGGTCAAAGGAGAGCGCTCAATCTTCTAAGAAAGGAATATTCCTCGAAAGTCGTCGTGAAAAGGGTCAAAGGACATCTGAGCAATATTGAGGAAGGGGGCGAATTGGAAGATTTCCTATACGGCATAATCGGATCATCGATAGGTGAAAATGTTGTAGAACGCCTTGAACGCGCTGTCAAAAATGACGGTGTTAAAGAGGTTGCGAAGATGCATCTTGCTCTCAACAGAATGAGATATGGAAATGCATCAAACGAAGCGTCGAACTGGATAGGAAAGGAAGATGTTGATCCCCTGGTCTCTTCCATAGTTCTCGAGGCTTGGAAGCGCATTGACTTGGAAGAGGTTGATTTGGATATCGAGAGGCTTCTATCCGGAGGTAGCTTGCTGGATATCCATAAGGAGGTGTGGCCCAATGGTCTTTCATCTAAAATCGCAAGTCTGCTAATTGAAAATGAAAGGTATGAGGAGGCTGCCAAAATATTGGTCGAGAGAACGGTCGACGCCAAGGAATGTCTCATTCTTGGGGCCAGCATTCCGCTGGAGGACCCGTCTCTTCAATCAATTATAGAAGACTCAGTCAAACGTTTGGGTTCTGATGTGTTAAAGGAAATCCTCGAAGATGGATCGTTGCCTGTAAGTGTGAAAATATCAGCTGCACGGGCTCTCATTGAAAGAAAAGACGTTTCTTACAGTGATGGAAATCTTGCGGATGTTCTAACATTGGGATGTGAAATTGAATTGCTTGCTAAGATACTGATGGGAAATGAAGAGTTGGGATCTCCCTTGAGGGGTTTGCTAGTATGGCATCTACTTCCTGCTCATCTTGGTATGAGTCATTCTGATGAAATCTTGTCCCTACGAAAGGCATCTCTAACATCCCTAAAAATAATCGAAGATGAATGCATAAGCGATGTATCCATAGCGCTGTTATCTGTGATGAATGGTTTCTCAAAAGACTTGAGTGCCCTTCATGAGTTGCTCGGAAGTAAAGGTGTGATAGAGTTGAATCAGACAAGAAGAGCGCTTCTTTCAGAAGGTTCCGGGATTGTCAAAGAAAGCATTCTTGAGCATCTCTCTAAATCATCGGAGACGGCTAACATGAATGAGATTGAGAGAGGTCTCTTTAGATCGTTGATAATGTCATTAAGATTGAATCGTGCTCGTGTTGACTTGCACATGCAGACCGATGAAAAACGCAAGGCGGCGATATCCTCTCTTTCTTCAATTATGACGGCAAGGCCTCCTTCGATGGAGATTCTAATGTCCATCTCAGAAATTGTTGAAGAGCATAGTCTTCCGGTTCAAGAATTGGATGATTGGTATCGGAAACACGCTCCGGATGCAATATCTGCTCAGATAGCGAGGGCAGGGATTTGGTTGGGCAAAGGAGACCATCGAAACGCAGGAAGATCATTCAGAGAAGCTGCAAATCGCTCGGAGGGCTTCGAAGCCCGGACTGCATTGAATCGAAAGGCATTGATTCAACTCGCTCACGCCAAGGCTTGGAAAGATGCTGTCGATCTAATTGAAAGAAACGAAGAGTTGCTAGCTGCAATAACAAACAAGTTTCAACTATTTCTCAGAGTTTGCAATGAATATGAAAGTGGAAAGAAGGACGCGGCAACAGGTCTTATCGTAAATTACGTCAAAAATTCAAGCCAGGACATGTCTGATGAGATTTCCAATTTGGAGGGGTACTCTTCCGAATTGGGACTTCCGGGTGAGCCTTTTGAAGGGAGATTGAAAGCAGCAGTCAAGCGACTGGAGCGTTCTGGTCGTAGGAGAGGGGTTGGTCGAGAAGATGGTTGGAAAGATGCGCTTAATGATGCAAAGACTGTCATCGATGTTGACGATATTGCAACTCAGCAGGCAGACATGAAGCCTCTTGCGGGGCTAAGAGTATTCCAATCCGCGATTAGATCCGGATCCTTCGATGATAAAGATGTCAAAAGACTTCGAGGGGTATTGAGAATCAAATTTACAGAGTTGGAGAGATCGATACCGATAAGAGATCGAAAGATGTTCGAAATATCCGGATTGAAGCCACTGGTCATTGTAGATACGAATATACTCATACAGGCATTCAAAGATGAGCTCCTCAACAGAGTCTCGACCGATGGTTTTGGACAACTTGTTTGGTCCATGGAACGAGCTTTCCAATGGGAATTGCGGCGACGGGGGAGTAGTGGAAGCATCATGCTATACGTCCCATCCGCCGTAAAAGGGGAGTTCGCCAATAGGACTCGAAGCGTGAAGTCTGCCAAGAGTTTGTTCGATGGCGAATATCAGGATCAGGTTATGTGGTCAAAGATTGAAGAGGGAGTGTTGCAAGAGATTCGGAAGGATGTTATCGAATTGTTCGACACAGTTTCTCTTTCATTCGAAGGTAGCCCAGATTTAGAAAGCGGAATGAGTGATTTCCTAATTAGACATGAAGGGATATTCGAGAGGATAGATGAAAGGAAGCGTATTCTAAGAGATGACGAGCCTGCAAGATCTGTTATTGGTGGGCGTGCGATATACCCTGAAACAGGCGATCTAAAGATAATGCTTGATGCGGCTAGTCTCGCATCCTATACGAGTGCTTTCTCGTCCAACCTGAAAAAGATCGGATCGGTACATGTAGCGACCCGTGATTCTGACTTCAGGATGATAAGAAGGTCTCTGGAAGAGTCTTATGGTTTCAGTGTGGTAAGTGATGCTGGAGAAGTCTCAAAATTGGTGCCCTCTCAATAATCTGTTCTTGACCAAGTTGCTCTATACCGTGTTGTGGAGGGATCATCGTCTGGCAGAGTAGCTTTGACCATGCTCATTTGGCCAAGGGGCTCACCTATGCTCTCGATGAATGCGTGATTAAGGGGCCATGGGGGTCCCTCGTGTGGATTGCCGTCTTCATCAAATCTGCCGATACAAACCAGATGTCCGTCCTTGGCTACAAAGAGGGGGAGTTTGCTTGCTGCGTCATGTCGTATATTTTCGGGAATTGCTTGTAAAATGTGAACTTCTAGGACCAATGCAAACTCGCTCCTCCACTCATCAGGAGGATTGAGCAAATCGGCCACGACCCACTTGATATCACTTTTTTCATGTCTTTTTTTTGCCCATTCGACCGCAGTGGGTGAGAGGTCAAACGCGACTACGTCCCAACCAATTTTGTCTAGGAAAACGGCATCTTCACCAAGGCCACATCCCACAACCAACGCTCGGCCAGGGGGTTTGCCAATTGCCCAGTCGACCACAAATGGACTTGGGTGGCCATCTGACCATGGTATCCATTTATCGTTACCTTGCGCAGACGAATATAGCTCTTCAAACCACGAGAGCGGTTCATTTGTAGATGCGGCTGCATCGGACATCTCCTTTAGCCTGAACCTGATTTCATCCATGCTCTACTCAAAGGGCATTTGCTCAAATGTTCTTCCTCGATTCGCGTTGTCGTGTGATGGCATCAAATTGTTTAGGGTTCCCTAATGTGAAACTAAACGTTAAAGATGAAATCCTCGACTCGCAGGTTCATGGAGCTTAAACAACGTATTGACAAAAGAAAGACTGCGATCTTCGGCGGTTCTATGGCATTGGCTTTGATAGCACTGCCATCTGTGACTGCTGAGACTCAGATCCTTGCAGAAAATGACTGGGTGGGAATCAGCTTCTGGATAGCAACAGCAATGATGCTAGCCTCAACTGTATTCTTCCTGGTAGAAAGGCAGAATGTACCTGACAAGTGGAAGACATCCATGACAGTAGCAGCACTTGTTACTGGTGTTGCATGGTACCACTACACGTACATGCGAGAAGTCGCTGTGATGGACGGCGGTGGATCCCCACTCGTCTACAGATACATCGACTGGCTGATCACCGTGCCTCTTCAGGTAGTAGAATTCTACCTCATCATGGCAGCTATCGGAGCAGCAACCTTCGCCATGTTCAGGAACCTCATGGGAGCATCGATCGTCATGCTAGTAGCCGGATTCT
The DNA here is from genome assembly GCA_002504845.1 of Euryarchaeota archaeon UBA250. Classification (GTDB taxonomy): domain Archaea; phylum Thermoplasmatota; class Poseidoniia; order Poseidoniales; family Thalassarchaeaceae; genus MGIIb-N1. The sequence continues at coordinate 4,157 of DATW01000010.1, forward strand.
TCGGCGAGTCAGGAGCATGGGATGTCTTCGGAGACATGAGCACCGAGATCTGGTGGGTCATCGGTATGGCAGGATGGGGTTACATCCTGTATGCCCTATGGCAAGGCGACGTCAAGGAGGCATCTGCTTCCGGCAGCGACGGCGTCCAGTTCGCCTTCACCTCGATGAGGTGGATTGTTACCGTCGGGTGGGCAATCTACCCACTCGGATACATGATGGGTAACGACATGATCAGCGGCTTCGACGTCGACGACATGAACATCATCTACAACATAGCCGACTTGGTCAACAAGACCGCATTCGGTATGATGGTCTGGTACGCAGCAACAATGGACGCCGAATAATCGGATCGTCCTGCTGATACCTGAAAGACGTAAAGGGCCGGGGCCGCTAACAGCGGCCCCGGTTCCCCTAATTTCTATTCTTTCAGTCCAATTACATGTGTGATGTAATTGCTTCACCGAATTCACTACATGACAGAAGAGTGGCATCGTCCATAAGCCGTTCAAAATCATAGGTGACTGTCTTCGCAGAGATTGCACCTTCCATTCCTTTAACGATCAGATCGGCAGCATCGCCCCAACCCATGTGACGGAGCATCATCTCTGCTGAGAGTATGAGTGACCCTGGGTTTACTTTGTCTTGACCTGTATATTTCGGTGCTGTTCCGTGAGTCGCCTCAAATATAGCGATTCCAGATTCGTAGTTGATATTCGCACCAGGCGCGATTCCTATGCCGCCTACTTGAGCAGCGAGGGCGTCGGAAATATAGTCGCCGTTGAGATTCATTGTCGTGAGGACGCTGTATTCTCGTGGTCTTGTTAGTACCTGCTGGAGCATTGCATCGGCGATGACATCCTTGATTATGATTTGATTTCCAGTTTCAGGGTTGTCCAAAACACACCAAGGTCCGCCATCGAGCTCCTTTGCCCCGAACTCCTCACATGCAATCTGGTAGCCCCAATCTCTGAAGCCCCCTTCTGTAAATTTCATGATGTTTCCCTTGTGCACTAGCGTTACATTCGGCTTATCCTCGGAAATGGCGTGATTGATTGCCGCTCGAACGATTCTTGCTGTGCCTTCTTTACTCACTGGCTTGATGCCTATGCCTGATGTTTCTGGGAATCTGATCTTAGTCACGCCCATCTCGGTCTTAAGGAAATTAATCACCTTCTTCGCTTCCTCACTTTCTGCTTCCCATTCAATTCCTGCATAGACATCTTCACTATTCTCTCTGAAGATGATCATATCAACTGCAGCTGGGTCCCTTACAGGACTGGGTGTTCCAGAATACCAACGAACGGGCCTTACGCATGCATATAGATCTAATTTTTGACGGAGTGCCACATTTAGACTTCTAATTCCGCCACCGACGGGGGTGGTTAACGGCCCCTTGATCGAAACTAGTCCGTTTCTCATTGAGTCGAGTGTTGCTTCAGGAAGCCACTCTCCAGTCTTGTCAAAGGCCTTCTGCCCGGCCAATACCTCTTTCCATGTGATCTTCCTTTTACCAGAATATGCCTTTTCCACAGAGTCGTCCACTACACGTATCATGACTGGAGTTATGTCTACGCCTATTCCATCGCCCTCGATGTAGTGGATTATGGGGTCTTCAGGCACGATGATGGTTTGTCCTTCTTTCTCAATTTGTGTCCCCATGCTCTTCCCTCATTACCGTTGGCTGGTGACTCCCTCATGAAGCCAACCCTCATGACGGGGGTTGGATGAGGTTCGTTCATGCAGGGCATGGTGCGGTGGAAAGGAGACGGATATGAAGGTAAAACAGGGGGCGGTAAAGAGTTCTCAATCTATGACGATTCTTCGCCCAGCCCCATGGAAATGGTTCTTCACGCACATGCGACATGCTCACTCATCGATGTGGTTGGTGGGCTCAAAGAAAGACGTGATAGCCTTAGAGAAGCGCGAGTTGATATTGACTCTGTCAGAGCTGAGGATTCTCCAAGAGTCTTCGAGAAGGTTCACTTTGTGTATGTAATTAGAGGAGATGTCCCCAAGACACTTATTGAGAGGATTATTCATCGATCTCACGAGTCCTTATGCTCTGTGGGCATCATGTTAACTCGCGGTGGTTTAGACCTCACGTGGGAGCTTGATTTTGAAGCTTAATTATATGCTAAAGAGCATGCCTGCTGATATTCTAAACATGAGTCATATTGTCCTATCTCGAGATTCTTCTAGAGAACCATTAAACACCCCCCAGTGTCGATGTTGAGTCCCTCGCTCTGAGATTTCGGGGCGAGTGCGAAGAGGAGTTGATACCATGCAAACAAGAACTGAGAAAGGAGGAGCAATTTCGGACGATTCAGTTGGAACGGGTCTAGTCATTGAACGTCGTTTCACAGCGGTCGGCGAAGACCCATTCGATCAGTTTGAATGGATTGAAATGGATGTCGAAATAAGAAATGCGGATGGTTCTCTGGCTCATCGCATAGATGAGGTGCGGCTGCCTTCTGGTTATTCTGGCGTCCCAGGCAAGGTACTGGCACAGAAATACCTCCGGAAGGCAGGCGTTCCAGCAATTCTACGAAAGGTAGCAGAAGAAGGCGTACCAGAGTGGCTTCAGCGAAGTGAGCCAGATCATGAAAAGCTTCAGACTCTTGAGCCAAATCAAAGATACATTGGAGAAAGCCATGGGAGAGAATTGTTCAGAAGGTTGGCTGGAACATGGACCTACTGGGGCTGGAAACATGGGTATTTCGAGGCTGAGGCTGATGCAAGGGCCTACTTTGATGAGATGTGCTTCCTAATCGCAAGTCAGCGTTCAGCGCCAAACAGTCCGCAGTGGTTCAATACGGGCCTTCATTGGGCATATGGTATCGAAGGGCCTGCGCAGGGTCATCGATACATCGATCCGACCACAGGGGAGTTGATGACTTCAACAAACGCCTACGAACACCCCCAACCACATGCGTGCTTCATTCAGTCCGTATCTGATTCGCTAGTTGGAGGGAATGATTCGATAATGGGGCTCTGGAATCGGGAAGCTCTTCTTTTCAAATACGGATCGGGGACAGGCTCTAACTTCTCTAACATTCGAGGATCTGGTGAGCCTCTTTCTGGAGGAGGTACATCGAGTGGTCTACTGTCTTTCCTTAAGATCGGAGACAGGGCTGCAGGTGCGATAAAATCAGGGGGGACCACACGCAGAGCTGCGAAAATGGTAACGCTTGATCTGGATCATCCGGATATAGAGGAGTACATTGACTGGAAGCTTTCTGAAGAAGAGAAGGTTTCCGCTCTTGTTATCGGCTCTAATCTATTACAGGGACATGCGAATGCAATAATGGATGCAATCTGGAGTTATGACGGTAGTGGAAATAAATTGGATGTAAATGACAATTCATCGCTCAGAACAGCAGCAGCAAAGGCCCTGAGGGACCATGTTCCAAATTCTCATGTGAAGCGCTTCCTCGATCTTGCTGGCCAGGGTTGGAAATCTATACAGTTTGATACACTGGATACTGATTGGCAAGGAGAGGGGTACGGGACCGTTTCTGGGCAGAACTCAAACAATTCCGTTCGAGTTCCTAATTCATTCATGGATGCATTAGAGAATGATGGTATATGGAACCTGTATCATAGAACCGAGTTGAAGAGCGCTAGTGAAGAAGGGCGTGAGCCGTCGCCTTGCCGGTCTATGCCTGCGAAGGAATTGTGGGGTAAGGTAGCGTATACAGCATGGGCCTGCGCTGATCCAGGTGTTCAATTTGATACGACCATAAACGAATGGCACACATGTCCTGAAGGTGGACGGATCAATGGATCAAATCCATGCTCGGAGTATATGTTCCTAGATGATACAGCTTGCAATCTAGCCAGCATAAATCTTCTACACTATTTTGATACGGGAGCTCAAAAATTCGATATCGCTTCATTCCAACACAGTGTCAGACTTTGGACCATAACTCTCGAAGTGAGTGTATTGATGGCGCAATTCCCCTCTGAAGAAATAGCTAGAAAATCATATGAGTACAGGACTCTCGGTCTCGGATACTGCAATCTTGGCTCTTTATTGATGCATATGGGCCTCCCTTATGCCGATGAGCGTGCTTATGCTGTATGCGGCGCTCTGACTTCGATCATGTGTGGTGAATCGTATGCAACCTCAGCGGAACTCGCAGGGGCTCTTGGACCGTTCCCAAATTATGAAGAGAACGCAGAACATATGCTACGTGTAATGCGAAATCACAAGAGGGCTGCTTACGATAGCAAAGGTAGTGAGTATGAAGGGCTCACTATAACCCCCATGGGAATTGATGCAAAACGATGCCCTGGTGATCTGCTAGACGCAGCAAAGTCGGCGTGGGATAGAGCTGTCCAGGGTGGTGAAGAATATGGGTACAGAAACGCTCAGACGACTGTGATTGCCCCTACGGGAACCATTGGCCTTGTGATGGCTGCGGACACGACCGGTGTCGAGCCGCAATTCTCACTGGTTCAGTATAAACAGCTAGCTGGTGGCGGCACCCTTCGAATCATCAACAAGGGAGTTCCGAGCGCGCTGAAGCGACTTGGTTATTCCGAGGGAGATGTGACCTCCATCGTTGAGCACATCATGGGAACTGGTCGTCTTTCAGGGTGTCCTGGGTTGGATACTGGTCTCTTACAGAAGAAAGGGTTCACAGATGAAGTGATCAATAAAATTGAATCTTCAATGCCCGATGTGTTTGACATACGATCTGCATTCTCTCCATCGGTTCTTGGAACTGATTTCTGCACAGCAGTATTGGGGCTCTCGGAAGAGGAGTGCGGAGATGTTTTCTTTGATACGCTATCCCATATCGGACTTTCAACGGATGAAATAGAGCAGGCGAATGATGTCGTCTTTGGATATGGTAGCATAGAGGGCGCACCGGGTTTGAAGGATGAGCATTTGGCTGTCTTTGACTGTGCGACACCTTGTGGTAAACACGGAAAGCGCTCCATTGATTGGCAGGCTCATGTTCTCATGATGGCAGCCGCACAACCATTCATTTCAGGGGCCATTTCAAAGACAATAAACATGTCAGGAGATGCCTCGAT
>DATW01000057.1 GCA_002504845.1 Euryarchaeota archaeon UBA250
CTGCAGAGATGGTACCTCCATATGTTTGATCCGTGCCAGCCTGACTTGAATTGGCATCACACGGATGTGCATGAGAGATTTGAGAATATACTCAGGTTCTGGCTTGACAGGGGCGTAGATGGATTCAGGATTGACGTGGCGCACGGACTCTTCAAGGCACCTGGATTGCCCAATCGATCCGGATTCGGTGACAATTGGTCGGCTTGCTGGGATCAGCCAGAAGTTCACGATATTTATCGGAAATGGAGGGAAATTGTAGATGAATATGAACCCAGCAGGTTCCTCATCGGCGAGATACATACGGCAACACGGGAACGCCTCCTAGAGTATCTCCGGGCCGACCAACTCCATGCTGCCTTTGATTTCTCATTCCTTCACCAAGATTGGTCTAGCGATGGATTCAGAGATAGAATAGGTGCCAATCTTGACTTATGGAAAGACACAGGATGCCTCCCAGTATGGACTCTATCCAATCACGATGAAATCAGACATTGGTCACGTTATGCGCCCCTACTTGCGGACGGACTCCCAGATGGCCAAGTAGCGAGTATCCGTTACAAATCTCTTCTTGCTCTAATTATGGCATTACCTGGGAGAATATTTCTCTACAATGGAGAAGAACTAGCCCTCCCTCAGGCCGATGTTCCAGATGAAGATAGACAGGATCCAGCATTCTTCCGCCAAACACCAGAATCGAGCTATAAGGGCAGGGACGGATGCAGAGTTCCTATGCCGTGGGATGCAGACTCGCCAAATGCTGGATTCACCAATTCCAAGCCATGGCTTCCGATGCCCGAAGGGTGGCATGATTATTCAGTATCAATCCAGCATGAAAATCCCAACTCCATGCTGAATTACTACCGTAGCATGATTCAACATAGGAGAACCGAAAATTGGATGAAATCTGATTCTATTGTTGAGGTCGAATCATCATCTGGCATACTTTCGTTTGTCAAGAAAAGTGAAAATAAACGAGTCCGAGTGTTGATGAATTTCAGCGATTCAGATTTTCGTTTTGATAATGGTAATGCTATCATGAGAACATCGGATTCAGATATATCGGATCCATTTTTGAGACCCGGAGAACTTGCATACATCGAGATTTAGCGAGATAATAATGATCTCAAAATCAATCTTCCATGAATGGATATGTCCAATCATGTGGCGTTTTCAAGGTTCTCTTTATAGATCGGGGGGATATCCATCTTAGCAGATTCAACGGCCCGCCTGCTTTGTCGTTCGTGCCGCTAGCCCTGGCGCCCCCGAACGGCTGTTGAGCCACAACTGCGCCAGTTGGCTTATCATTGATGTAGAAGTTGCCCGCGGAGAATCTGAGTCTTTTGAGCGCAATATCCACATGCTCCTCATTTGAAGCAAAAATCGACCCCGTCAATGCATACGGAGAGCCCGTATCACATGTTTCGAGAATATCCAAGAATCGATCATCGTCATACACATTCACAGTAAGGACTGGACCAAATATCTCTTCGACCATGGTTTCGGATCGAGGGTCCTCCGTTACGATGATGGTTGGTTCGATAAACCACCCAGTGCTATCGTCTGAACCCCCTCCAACGAACACATCGCAAGTCTCCCTATCTCGAGCTCTATCGATGTACCCTGAAATCTTATCAAAGGCTCGTTGATCGATAACCGCAGTCATGAAATTCGTGAAATCATTGGCATCCCCCATCTTGATTTTCGCTATCTCCTTCGCAAGTGGATCGGCTATCCTCGCCCACACAGATGACGGGATATACGCCCGACTTGCTGCAGAGCATTTCTGGCCTTGATATTCGAAAGCCCCTCTAAGGAGAGCAACGATTAGCCCCTTTTCGTCACATTCTGGGTGGGCTACGATGAAGTCCTTTCCACCCGTCTCTCCGACGATTCTTGGATACGAACGAAGGCCATCCAATGATTCCCCGATCTTCTTCCAGAGTCCTTGGAATGTGGAAGTCGAACCTGTAAAGTGTAGGCCAGCGAAGTCAGGGTTTGAGAGCGCTACACGAGAAATCGTTGGGCCCGAAGAGGGTACGAAATTAATCACACCAGGAGGAAGACCAGCCTCCATCATCAACCTCATCAGAACATAGTTGGAGTGATACGAATTCCTGCTAGGCTTCCAAACAGATGTGCATCCAACAATCGCAGGGGCACTTGGAAGGTTAGCAGCTATGCTGGAGAAGTTGAATGGCGTGATGGCGAGAACGAACCCCTCTAACGGTCTAATCTCAGTTGAATTTACCACTCCATCGGGCGATACGAGTGGTTGTAGCTGATCATGAAAACCTCTCGCATAGTGACAATTGAAACGCCAGAAATCAATAAGCTCGCACGCAGCATCAATCTCCGCCTGAAATGCGGTTTTTGACTGATTAAGCATTGTTGATGCATTGGACTTCATCCTCCAAGAGCCCGCAAGAAGATCTGCACAGCGTTCGAATATCTCGCATCGAGCCTCAAGACCCATTTCTATCCATTTCTGCTGAGCAGATACAGCCGCATCACACGCATCTGCAATTTCTTTTTCGCCAGCTATGTGGACCTCGGCCAATACGTGCCCATGATTGTGAGGGACGACTTGCTTGACGATATTCCCTGTCCTGACCTCTTTGCCTCCTATGATGCAAGGTATCTCTACTACTTCGCTAAGTTGGCGCTGTAACTCTGCTTTCAGCATACTTCGCTCGGGACTCCCCTGTGCGTAGGAGAGGATCGGCTCATTGTCGGGATGGGCTGTCATGAGCGTCAGGGGCAACTGCTCATCTAACATCGTTGCGCAGGAGGGGAAAATTTCGGAACTGCTCGCAACCTATGCCTCAATTCTCCTGTCAGCCAGCGCGCCTGCTCCAATAATCGCTGTGAGTGCAACTACGAGTCCGAATCCTGGTAGCCCGCTATCCCCTTCGGTGTCTATAGGCGTCAGGTCAAGAAGATCGCAAATTCCATCACTGTCCGAGTCGGGTGGCGTTGAATCTGAATCATTGGGGTCGTACTCGCAATCTCTTTCTTCAGAATCGCTCCATCCGTCGCCATCATCGTCGTCATCAGCGATATCGCCAATTCCATCGCCGTCTGTGTCCCTCCAATCAGAAGAGTCGAGAGGGAAGTCGTCCATTTCGTTGACGAAACCATCCCCGTCCATGTCGGAATCCATATCATTGCATATCGAATCTAGATCCAAGTCTGCTGGTAGACTATCCGGCGACTTTGAGTCCGAATCACAAGCAACCTCATCCGCATCAGGCCAGCCGTCATTGTCATCGTCTAGATCGCTATTATCCCCTGTGCCATCTTGGTCCCAATCTGAATTCTC
>DATW01000075.1:0-531 GCA_002504845.1 Euryarchaeota archaeon UBA250
TGCGTCGCTAGATTACGCAGATCCGGCATACGAATCGCTGTTGTGACGAATCAGTCTCCGATTGGTAGGGGGTACTGGGATTCTGAGAATCTAGCACTTATCCACGACCAGATACAGAAAATGCTCTTGATTGAAGATAAAGACGCGATACTAGATTTGATACTCCACAGCCCCTATGTCCCGAATCAGAACGCATGGGCAAGAAAGCCCAATCCAGGCATGCTGGAGGCGGCTCGTCAGTTGATCAACCACGCAGAATCGACCAAGGAATGGTCTGAACTTTCGATGAGATTTGCCGATGATTGGGTCGAAAGACCATCTGAGGCAGATTCTGTAATGGTGGGTGACAGGATTTCGGATATGGCGGCTGCAAAGGCATTCGGAGTCAGATCCCTGTTATGTCCTGCCGAGCTGGGCCTATCAGCCGTGATAAACGATATTATCTCATCAGATATCCAATAACCCAAAGATGACAATAACGCAAGGCGAGAAGACCTTGGAGAGTGATTTTTGGCGCCCCGACCGGGATTT
>DATW01000075.1:882-7580 GCA_002504845.1 Euryarchaeota archaeon UBA250
GATAGGCCACTACACCATCGGGGCTTGCTTCCCAACCGAGTTGGGGATTATCTTTCAATCTGCCCCTCGTTCAAACCCCCCGATTCCACTGCAATGTATTGATGGCCCGCCTAGATAACCACCTCATCATGAGCGATGCCCCCCTCATCATCGACGTCATTGATAATGGCGGTCAATGGACACACAGAGAGTGGCGCATGCTTCGGTATCTTGGTGTTGACACGAAGATATTCCCAAATGACACGCCGCTCAATGAACTCAGAGAAGTCGACGGACTGATTCTCTCCGGTGGAGCAGCGCGAGTGGGGTTAACAGGAGAGCTAGGCCGATGCGCCGAATATCTTTCATTGGACGTGCCAATCCTTGGAATATGTGCAGGCCTTCAATTCATGGCTGGTTTTTACGGTGGGAGAGCCGCAGAAGCCGACGAGCCAGAATTCGGGGCCGCGACGATGAAACTGTCCGACGACCCCGGCCCGTTGTTCTCATCCACCCCCTCAGAACAAATCGTATGGGAAAGCCACAATGACGAGGTAGTAGATGTACCTGAGAATTTCAGAATAACAGCATCCAGCGACTCTTGCCGTGTACAAGCAATGCAGAACGATTCCGGCGATCGTTTAGGGGTCCAATTCCATCCAGAGGTCAATGATTCCGAGTTCGGCGAGACTATATTCAGAAACTTCGTCAGCATATGCGATAGAGCGCGGAAGACCGTCTGAGATAATGGGCAGGTTGAAGAAGGCTGCCAAACCGGCCCAATTCATGACGAACCGCATGACTTTGTACAAGTGCCGTTCTTGCAACCGAACCGACAGGAAGCCTTTCGATGCAGAAGGACCGGCCACCTGCAACCATTGCTCATCTCCAATGGACCCTCTTGAAATCAGGTATAGATGCGTCCGATGCGGCCATATCGAGTTCATAGAGATAGGCGCCACAGGCAAATCGTGCCATAAGTGCGGCTATCGAATCTTTGTGAAGCCCCGAAAAGAAGGCCCCGATGGCATCAAGACTCTACGGGCAGAGTAACGCGGACTTCAAGACCCTAGCCACGATACACAGTACGTGTCCGGTTGGCTTGTCGATCATGCCCCTCGAACTTTCGACCAGTTTGCAGCCCCTCCTCGCGTTGTTGAGCGTGTGACTGCAATGTCACTCCTGCCCCAACCACCGCATCTTCTCATAACAGGCCCCCCAGGTTGCGGTAAGACCGCTCTATGGCGTCTTTATGCGCGTCAGGTTTTGGGCCCCTCTTGGTCATCCACCGTTCATGTCAGAAACATCAGAGACATGAAGAGGAAAAGAGGCGCGATGGATTTGTTCGAGACTTTCCTCCGACCGGAAGGAAAAGAATCGTCGGACACTCTCGCTGGCAGAATGTCTCTTGCAGCATTTTCAAACAGCAGGGAACACAATTCCAATGATGACCCGCCGCCAGCCGGCAAGGAAACCGAATCAAACAGTGCGCAACCTCTGAGTCGGTTGATTATCCTCGAAGATGCAGATCATATGAGTATGAGATGGCAAGCATATCTACGGAGAATGCTAGAAACAGTGGGCCCAGCTTCTAGATTCATATTCACGGCCCGTGCACCATCTGCTATCATAGACGCACTCAGATCGAGAACCCAGATGATCCGACTTCCTGCTTGTGATGATAAAACACTCAAGAGAACCTTGGAAGGAATAATTGACGCTGAGGGCATAAATCTGGAAGACGGCATTATCGATGATATCCTATACGTCAGTCAGGGCAATATTCGAAGAGCGATATTCATGCTCGAATTACTTTGGGCACATGACAAATTATCCAATCGCTCATCAATTCACGATTTAATCCAAGGAATCACCATGAAGGCGGGCAGAGATATCATCGAGATGGCCCTACGAGGCAATGTCGTCGGCTCTAGATGGCTAGATCGAAATGGAAGAAGAATCAAAGTAAGAACAGGAGCAGTAGCTGAGGTAGACCGTCTTTTAGATGATCACGGCCTTGAGCCAGAGGATGTGATTGACCAGATACATTCAGCTCTTGTCGGCCGACGACTCCCATTGAATGACTCACTTAGAAGTGAGATACTACAGGCTCTTGCTAAATGCAGTCGAGATATCCAATTACACACCCATGCACGTATCCATTTCGAGGATTTTCTCCACCGCGTTGCTGAAGTCGGACGCAACCGCATCGTCACAACATAATGGCGGGCGCGGCAGGATTCGAACCCGCGGTCCCCGGCTTAGGAGGCCGGTGCATTATCCAGGCTATGCTACACGCCCATCTCGCCCAGGCCGCCCCCTTCAAGAAAGCCTCCTATCGAAATGCCATATTTTCGCCTCATCAAGCGATGACCTCAAACACACCCAGCAAAAGCGCCGAACGAACGACATATGGATCTGCCAACACCTTATGCCGAATCCGAAGAAGAACAATCTTCGATTTCATCAGCGATGGAACGAAGAATATTGTCGAGAGACAAATGGAGGGGAAGATGGACAAATCTCACCACGAACCCGGCTCTTCGCTTTACAAGATACTCCCTTGCCTTTGCCCTTCCAGCATCCATCATAGCCGCATCAGCATTCCTAGATTCAGCCATCCTCAATATTTCTAGAATAATGTGGTTGGCCTCTATCATTCTGTTCATCCCTCCGCTAATCGCATCTTCTTATGCAAGAATGGCTGCTAAAGACCGGTTAGAACTCAGGAGACAGGGATTTTCACTCAGAGAATCATATGTTGGTGTTGATAGAATCTTGAATCAACTCGAAGAAAACAAGCTCAGAGAGCGAACCAGGGTTTCTGCAGCTATAGTCGGCTTCATCCTCGCATCTACCGTTTCTTCCACTCCTCTCCAAACAGATCTCTCACTAACTCTTCTGAGTCTGACCGCCATCCTCTCCATCGTCATTCTATTTGCCACGCTATCAATTGAAAAACAAAAATCAATGGATACTGGAAAAACCCCCTTGTTGAAACTCCATACGCCATCTCTTCATGATACTCTTGCTGAACCCCTGCTAGTCGATCTAGTCTATGCACATCTCGATCCTGAAACTTCTAGCAGGTGGAACATTTGGATGGAAAAAATCAGTAAAGGAGTAAGACGCCAACAGCAATCAGAAGATGCTATTGAAACAGTTTTGAGAGCCATCTACCTCTCAATGATCGGAGCAATCGATAATAATGAAAAAGACAGGATTTGTGCCGAGGTCCTGAACACCAGATCCGTAGAACGCCTAAGAGAAAAGCAAGAACCTTTCAATTTCGAACAACTTCAGACATTATTGACTCATGTCATTGAGAGAAAACCCGGGCTTTTCCGACTCTTGTCTAGAACGATACAAAGAGCATCAAGACTTCGTAAATCTGAGACATGGGTACTAGATGCAGACCTCCCACCGAGAGCAATGCACGGTGAGAGCGACCTCTTCGTTCTAGCAAGCCCAGATCAGAACTCTTCCAAGCCATTTGAAATTGACATAATAACCGTCGAAGGCGAACCCGAGATTCAGATAATTCGCCTTCCCCCCATTGATCGAAGTGTAAGGCCCGGCAGAACTGGCGGTACAGAGGGATGGAATAGATTCAACGCAATCATTGACAATTCTCACATTCTCTGGATCGGAATGGCTTGGAATAAATCTGGACACGAAGGCCGTTCAGTTCAAGTCAACCTTCTCACGGAAAACGAAACCACAGTCAAGTCACTCGTACTATGGACCATCATGGAAGATGGAGATGGATTCATATTCAGCACAATTCGAAATGCAATCAAAGAAGTGTATTCTATGATCACTCGAACTATTATCCGATGATGAACGAAGCGTCATGTTCATTCAGAACATGCATCTGGAGATGACTGAGCAGCATGGAGTCGTGGGATGTATTGGTCATAGGAACCGGACCTTCAGCGCTTCGCGCTGCTATCGAGTCTAGCGATTCTGGCGCTAATACCGTCATAATTCACCAGTCGCCCGGCCCAATCATCAGCCCATCTACCGCCGGTCTTGCCGCATCGCTAGGGGAAACTACTCCTGAAGCGCATATCAAAGACACAATTGCGTTAGGAGATGAGAGTACGAATGAGCAGGCTGTTAGAAGAACATGCTCTTCTTCAGTAGAGATTCTTTCTGAGCTAGAGCGGTGGGGGATGATACTTCGTAGGGACAAAGGTGGATTACCGCATCTTTCGTCGGTGCCCGGACATGCCGCCCCTCGACTTTCAGGCGCAGGAGATGCTACTAGCAGATACCTAACCCAGATTCTCGATGAACAGGTCCTCAAGAGATCGATTCAGAGACGACAGAACCACGTCCCATTATCCCTGGTGATGGATAATAGCCAGATCCGAGGAATTGTGGCGCTGGACTTACTCGACGGCAAAGTAAAGCCATACCAATGTAAAGCAATAATATTGGCTGATGAGGGTTATCAAGGGCTTTGGTCCAACCCATCAATCGGCTCAGGAAATGCGATTGCAATGGCAATAAGAGCGGGTATCAACCCACAGAATTTGCACAAGGTGCCCCTTCACCCAATGGTCATCAGAGGAACGAACATCCCAATCCCCTTCGAGATTTTAGGCGCCGGTGGAAGATACAGGTCGGAATCCGGGGAAGATATCGATCCATTGAACCATGGGGGGGATGCGGTAGTCGATATGAGATTTATAGATGATCAGCATTCACTTTGGTTCGACTCGATAAGAAAGACAATTCTAGACTCTACAGGATTGGACGTTTCGATTGATGTGATTCCAGTAACACATCAAGTCATGGAGACCACCGGTGGGATTCCTGTGGATGAAAAAGGGAGAGTCACAATCGAGTCAGGCAAGATGTGGGCAACAGGTGTTTACGCAGCTGGCCCCTCTGCAAGCACAGGGTTTCATACTTCATCGATATTACCTGGAAACACCATGTTGGAAAATCTCTATACCGGCTCATTAGCAGGTAAAGAGGCTGGAAAATGGTCACTAAACTGCGAGTTTGGAGGATCCAAGGATATCCTTCAAAGTCTAGATTCAGCGAATAGGAGAATTGAAGATTTATACAAGGAATCAGGAGACTCAGTAGGCGCTGCCGAGACAAAATTAACCGCACAAGCAAAGTCTTTCTTAACAGGTAGTGCAACTATGGAGTCTCTGATCGAAATCGCTGAAAAAACCGCTGAAGCAGTGAGAACTACAACCAACACGCGAGTCATGAACCAGGAGATTGTAGGGGCCTTAAGAGTCCAAGATCTTGGCACCATCGCAGCATCATTTGCCATGTGATCGTATGAGTGAGCGCACACTCTTCACCAGAATAATAGAGGGCGAGATTCCTTGCTACAAACTGTATGAAAACGAGCATGTATTCGCTTTTTTGGATATAAATCCCCTTTCAAAAGGACATACCCTGCTTGTATCCAAAGAGCCAGCACCCTCGATTGATCAATTGAGCCCGGACTCTGCAGCAGCCATCGGAAAGGCATTGCCCATCCTATCCCATGCAATCAAAGAGGCCACGGGAGCCATTGCATACAATATCATCCAGAATAACGGAAGAGAAGCTGGCATGACCGTTCCACACGTCCATTTTCATATAATTCCGAAATATGCAGAATCCAAACACTCATTCACGTGGGAGCCAGAATCACTGGACACGTCAGAGGGGAAAACAATCGTCGACGCTATCCGACTCAGTTTGAATGAGTGAATGCTTACAACACCACGCGGCCCATGACGGGTTAGCATGGACTCTAAACCCGAGGCTCTGGCTCCGGAACTTTCTAGGAGCGCGAGGCGAATAGATACAAGCAGACTCAACTCAGTCCCATGGGATCACTCAGGAAAACACCCTGGATCGATAATTGTGTGGTGGCTATTCAGAGCAATGATATTCATCGGCCATCGAATTATTTTTAGGAATTCAAAAGCCGATAAAGTACCTGAAATAGGCGGTGGCAGAATATCTGTTTCAACCCATATTAACGGACTAGTGGACCCTTTAGTCATAGTTCACAGCCAAGATCGAAGATTCACAGCACTCGGACGTCACGATTTGGTTACAAGACCGATACTAGGCTGGTGGACACGAGGTCTTGGCATACAACCAATTCTGAGAAAGGCGGAAATGGATGAAGGCATAACTAATTCAGACTTCGCAGGAGAAATCAATAGAAGAAGCATGTTAACTGTTTCAAATTGCATTTCTAATGGTTATTCTGCAGTTGTATTCCCTGAAGGCACCTCACACCAAGATTCAGTTCTACACGGTTTCAAAACCGGACCATTTCGTACGGTTTTCGCTGCTGCTGCACTCGCAGAACTTCGAAATCTACCTCAGCCGCATCTGCAACCTGCTGGTCTCCATTGGAGAAATCATACAAAATTTAGAACAGACCACCACGTCGAATATCTTGATCCGATACCTATTCCCAATCCGTATTCTCAGGAGCAAGCCCAGTCTTTGTTGAATGGAGAATGGGTCGAACCACCGGAATCGGAAGTCATCGCCATGCGTGATTCAGTATACTCAATTCTCAAAGAAGCAACTCCAGATTCTCCTGATTGGGAAACATATCGTGCATGGATATTCATGGCACACAGAAAATCGCAAACCCCTGTTGTTGATCTTCATCAAGAGGTATTGAAGACAAGAGAGATAAGACAACAATGGAGAGAGGGGAACATTTCTCAAGAATTGTCTGA
>DATW01000046.1 GCA_002504845.1 Euryarchaeota archaeon UBA250
TTGCAGATAATAGTGCTCCCCCCGCAATCATCATCCGATTTATGGTCATCCGGGATGAGTTGGAGCTACTATATCCTCTCAACACCAGAATATCATCAGAACAAGACATACACAGCCATAGGCTCTGAGAAACTTCAGGATGCGTTTGGTCATGAGCGCGATGCATATCTTGTCAGAGTTTCTGACGAGGAATATGGCGAAGGTGAAAAGGCATTCAGATGGGTAGAATCGAGCAACCTACTGAACATCAAGACATACTGGTCAGATGCGCCGGAAGTTTCTTCCTACTACCAAGAAGGACACCTTGGATGGAATTTCACTGCGTCTGGTGTAGAAGCTGGATTATTTTCACAGAATCCGCCGACATCTCTTCATTTCAACAGAACCAACATCATTGGCGTACCCGGTCATCCGAACGGGTACGACGATACCATGAATTCCGTATTTATCGAGAAGGATGTGGAAATCACAACCGGAGCTGGAACTTTCAAGACAACGTACATATCCATAGTCGATACGAATGACGACTTCACATCATGGGAATTGTGGTACAATTCGACGGTTAGGAACTATGTAAAAATAATCGACAGGCTCCCAGGTTCTCATTCAGATAGCGTGATTTACGAGCTCACTTCATATGATGTCCCCACGACACCTAGATTCATAACCGAAGAAGGTAAACAGTTTAGCGATGATGATTACCATATTGAATGGGCAGATTTCCAAGGCGCTACGAAGTACGAGTTATTCGAGAATGGCGAGGTTGTATACGCTGGAGATGCCACTAGCTTCGAGCTCGAAGAGCGCCCGGATGGCGAGTATACCTATCAAATCGTAGCTACTATGCCCTCGGGAGAGATTGTATCAGGTGATTCCCTCTCTGTAAATGTGGCTTTCACTCTCTCTGCTCCAGTCTTCATAACACCAAGTGATTCCCCGATATATATCTCAGAAAATGAGGGCGAATCTGTATCCATCTCATGGGTGCTGCTGAATCAACACGACAGTGACATATTGACAGGCGATTGTAACATAAGTGGTGAATGTGATGCTTCAACTGATCATGAAACAATGGCAGAGATTGGTTGGTACTCCTTAACGAGTGAAATTGATGGCGAGGTACGTGAAATATACAATGGCAGTCAGGCGACTACAGTCATAGATCTGGAACCTGGGCAATATCGCCTAAGGGTGAAGGCATATTCAAGTTTGAATGAGGCTGAATCAGATTATTCCGATTCAACATTCGTAATCGTGGAAGAGTCATCATCCAGTTCCCCCCTCATTCTCTTGGGAGGGGCAATATCGGCAATAATACTCGTGGTTGGCGGTTTCTCATTCTCGAAGAACTCTCTTCGAACCGGTATTCGATTAATGGAAAAGAAGGTCTAACATATGGTTCAAAGAACGAGGCTGGCCTTCTTTCAGGCAGGGCTGATTATCATATGTGCATTCGGTGCTTGGCAAATCTCAGATAACCTCTCCACGGATGAAGGAGCAGGCTCATTCTCGATTATTGACTCGAATGAGAAAGTACACCACTTCGATGAGGAGCCCAGTAGAGTTGCCATAACAAATACGTATGCTGCAAGTGTGATGAAGATGCTTGGAATTGATATGAATGTCGTCGTAGGGGTGTCTGGGGACTTCTACGATCAGGATTTATGGCCGGATCTTTCGAGTAGGGATTTGATTCAACAATCCGCTCATTCAGAAATCGACTTCGAAGCGCTTCTGGATACTCGGCCTGAAGTTTACATCGTATTCGCGACAAATGGGATGGTGGATACAAATTCAATAAGAGAAAAACTTGAGCCGATAGGCATCAAAGTTCTCGCTTTTGACTTCTACAAATACGACTCGCTAAGGACGGAGATGAGTGTACTGGCAAAGATCTTCGGAAAACAAAGTGAAGCCTTGGACGTATTTGCTGAATTTGATGCGATTGAGAAATTGGTTGAGGACAGGATATCCGGCCTGGATGAAGAAGATAGACCGAATGTGGTCATGGAGCATCATGCATCGCTGACCAGGGATCCCGTGGTGCTCACAGGAACATCGCAATGGACCGATATTATCGGAATGGCAGGCGGGATCAACGTTTTTGCAGATCTCCCCGGGCATACGACTCATGTGGACATGGAAGCCATATTGGATGCCAATCCAGATGTACTGATGTTCGATGGTATTGTTTTCGATATAGGATTCAACTCTTTTGACGATGAGGGGCAATGTACCACGCACATGGATTTCATCAAAACTCGACCCGGTTTCGAGAACATGGTAGCCATAGAAGATGATCGGATGGTGATAATGTCTGGAGAATTTGCAGGCCCTATGATGATACATGGCCTGCCTAGCTTGGCGAAAATTCTTCATCCAGATTTGTTTGAAGATGTTGATTCAGATTCCTATATCCAAGATTTCTTCCAGAATTATCACGGGGTTGAGATGACGGGCAAATTTGTCTGTTATTCAGCGGGAAGTTGAGAGAAATGGATTCGATATCTAAGAAATATATCGAAGATTCAAGGACACAGGTTACCATAATTGCCAGCGTATGCGCAGCGACCCTATTGTCCGCGGTTATCGCAATGGGCCTTGGATCATCCTCAACATTAGATTCGATTTCCACAATCAAGATAATGTTCGGATTGGAAAGTGGCAGCGATTTGCAATCTGCCATCATATGGGAATTGAGGTTCCCTAGAGTATTGATGGCGGTAATTGGAGGTGCAGCACTGGCTACGGCAGGGGCGCTCATGCAAGGCTGCCTTGGGAACCCCCTCGTATCCCCCCTTACCCTAGGAGTGGCATCTGGAGCAGCATTAGGGGCCGCATTCGCTATTGTTCTCGGAATTTCGATAATTCCAAGTTTAGCAATTGTGGCAAATGCATTTCTTTTCTCCCTCGTAGTTGTTGGGATCATAATACAATTGGGGAATATGCGATCCGTGTCTGCTGAATCATATATTTTGGTCGGTATCGCGATAACTTTCATTTCAGGGGCAATTGTCTCAACCTTCACATATTTCGCTACAGATGCTCAACTTTCTCAATTGACTCATTGGTCTTTTGGGAGTCTCTCAAGGCCCAGTCTCTCAAATGTTGTATGGATATCTGCCGCGATAATATGCCTCATGCCTTCGGCCATGAAATGGGCCTGGGACTTGAATACGCTCTCGCTAGGTGGAGATGATTTTGCGATTTCCTCTGGTGTCGACCCCTCGTCTACAAGAAGGAATATTCTGGTGTTGTCTGCTCTCATGACTTCCATAGTGATTGCATTTACTGGATTGATTGGATTTGTGGGTCTCGCTGCACCGCATATGAGCAGACTGGTGATTGGCAACGACTATCGAAAATTAATTCCCTGTTCAGCAGTATTCGGATCTTTTCTAATGCTTTTCGCAGATACCGTGGGCAGGACTATCTTCGCGCCAGTGATCATTCCAGTCGGCATCATGCTAGCAATAATTGGTGGGCCCTTCTTCATGTATCTACTACTACAAAATAGGGGGGTGAGTTGATGACGAGTCTTTTGAAAATTGAAGGCTTGGAATTTAGTTGGGGCTCCAATCAAGTGTTGAAGGATATCAACTTGGACGTCGGGGGGAACGAGTTTGTTGCCATACTAGGTGTGAATGGCGCAGGCAAGTCTACTTTCCTGAAATGTATCAACAGGATACTCGCCCCAGCAAAAGGAACGGTAGAAATCTCTGGAAGAAATATTGCAGATATGAGTCTCATGGACCTCTCAAAAGCTACTTCGTATGTGCCTCAATCCGTCAGAACTAGCTTCTCAATGAGTGTTTTTGATGTAGTTATGCTGGGGAGGAGGCCGCACATTAGCTGGAGGATTTCAGATGACGACCATGAAAGAGTGAGTGAAACGATAAGATTCCTTGGCCTCGAGGATTTTGCATTTAGAAAATTCGATAGGCTTTCAGGAGGAGAAAGACAGAGAGTAGTCATCGCAAAGGCTGTTGCCCAAGACCCGATGCTGTTTCTCCTAGATGAGCCAACTAGCGATCTTGATTTGCGGAACCAAGTGTCCATAATGAAGAAGATTCGACATATTGTATCTGATGTTGAATCGGGGAAATCGGCGATAGTGGCGATTCACGACATCAACATGGCAGCCAGATTCGCAGATAGAGTGGTCCTTCTTGATGGTGGCAGCATAAAGGCGGACGGGACTCCCTCCGAAGTTCTCACAGAGGCTAATATTGCTGATGTGTTCGGAGTCAGTTGCGATGTTATTCCAGAAGAATACGGGCTTAGTAGTTCCCTCCAGGTTCTGGTTAAAGATGAAATTGAAAAATGAGGTGTAAGATATGAGCGATGAAATACTGATTATTTATGGAACAGAGACTGGTAATGCCGAAGACTTGGCCGATGACATAGGAAATATGGCAAGCAAATACGGCCTTGTGGGCAAAGTGATGGACATGGAAGATGTCTCTGCCGAGGATTTGGCATCCTCGAAAAGGCTGATTGTCAGCGTGAGCACCTGGGGCGAGGGTGAACAACCGGACAATGCTCAAGGCTTGTACGATGAAGTCGAAGAGTCCGAAGGTGGTTCGATGGAAGGAGTGAATTACGCGGTCCTTGCACTTGGCGATACGGCTTTCGAGCTATTCTGCGAATCAGGGAAAGAGTGGGATAAGATCTTGGAAGAGAAAGGCGGGACCAGGGTGAATAAAAGAATTGACTGCGACACAGATTACTACGACTATGTGGAAGAGTGGATTGAGTCAACTCTTAACATAATGCAGGATGTGTGACGATATGAGTGAGAAGAAAGAGGGGGATAAAATACCCAGACACGGTGTTCCAAAGGGGTCCCGCACCAAAAATCAAGAGTTGCTTTATGACGTCAATGTTGCAACCAGCACCCACGCTGAACAGGCAAGAACCCTGACGGAAAAGATGTCGACTGCGACGCTTTGCACCATCTCAGAGAGGTCTGATGGCTGCCCATATGGCTCATTTGTGACATATGCAATACATGACGGGCATCCGATATTCCTGATCAGTGTTCTAGCAGAGCACACCAAGAATCTGGAGGCTGAGTCCCGTGCATCACTCATGGTTTCCGAATCGGGAGAGGGGAATCCGCTTGCTCTTGGCAGAGTGACTCTCTTGGGAAAATGTGAGAAGCTGTCCAAAGATGATGACCCGAGTCTCAAGGAAGTATATCTTAGGCGGCATCCGAATGCATCATTCTATATCGATTTCGAAGATTTCTCGTTCTACAAGCTCAAGATTTCTGAGGCGCGGTATATCGGTGGTTTTGGAAGAATGTCGTGGGTCGATGGACCAGATTGGGAAAACTCGGAACCGGATCCACTTTTCGAAAGCGCGGGCGACATAATATCTCACATGAATGAAGACCATGAGGACGCCATGGTGATAATTTGCAAGGAAATGAGCAAGGCAAAGGACACCACTAGTGCAACAATGACTGGGATAGACAGATATGGTTTCGAAATGTCCGCAATGACTGCTGAAGGCCCGAGGCCCATTCGAATTGGGTTTGAGAATGAAGCCACTGACAGCGAAGAGGCACGGAAGGAGATTGTTGCCCTCGTAAAGAAGGCCAGAGGCGATATCTGATCTTGAAGACTCGGTCAAGAAGACAGAGGGACGACCAAGACGTCGTAATCGGCCCTCTCTAGCAGAGGTATTGTAATTTCAGACAGAGTGGGCAATACGTGCATGACGCACGCGTTCCCGCAGGCAGGTGCGAGATAATCTTCCCCTGTATCAGTCATAATTAGCCGTATTCCATCTCCTGCAGGTATTATCGCATCTATGGCCTGAAATTCCATCATCATCGTTACCTCCTGCCCCGGTGTGACTGTCTGAGGCTCTGATCCGCCCTCGTGGTATCTGACATCCATAGTAGCGTGCCCGATCCTCACCCCCGTGGCCATATTCTGCATCTCGACGAACACTTGGCCCCCATCGAAAGTTGGAACAGCGGATAGATGAAGGGTTACCAAACCGGAAATGTGCATATCTGATTCGAGATTTATGTCCGGGCATTCGACTGTAATCGATTGATCGCCCCCAACCACTGGAGCGCCGCCGCCGATTACGGATATCCCTCCTACGAATGCACCATCATTGGAACAACTGCTCAATTGCACATTGTAACTCGCTGTGTCCCTTGGAGGCCAAATCTCCTCTACTCTCCACTGTCCATCATTCCTCTGTATCTGAGCGTCCGAAGTGGGCTTTGGACCCCTTTCTTGGAGATAGTACTCAAACCACTCGAAAAGATCCTGCCCCCAGTCCCACCTAGTCATGTTGTGAAGTGCTTCAAAGCCATATCCGGAATCAATTCCCTCGTGCCCATCCATCTGGTCTGGATGGTGATGCCCCCATTGCCCAAACATCCCGCGAACTTCGTACCCTGCTTCAGAATAAGTGGTGTACCAATTCGTGCCGGGAGGCCCCCCGAACACCTGGTGAGGATCTACATTCCAATCCTGCATGCCCTGAACCCAATATACGCTACCATTCCAGTTCTGGAAAGCCTTGTCTATGTGGCTTCTCTCATCGTAATAATTTGCCATGTAGGGGTCGAGCTCTCCCCCAATGTATGTGGCCGGACCAGCGAACAGCCCTTCTGCGATATCCGGACAAACATTATCCAAATCGTCTTGATTGTAATCAACCGTGCTGGAAAAATAATTCATATGCATTATCTGTGATCTAGCCTCAGCACTCCCATTTTTGTACAAGAGGGGGTGAAGAGCAGTAGTGCCAGAAACAGGGACTATTGTTTTCAGGTACTCGCTGCCCATCGCTGCAGCCTCCCACTGGGTCGCCCCGTCGTATGATCTACCATACAACCCCACATTCCCATTGCTCCATTCCTGGGAGCCCAGCCATTCTATCGCCGAGTGAATGCCCAAACCTTCTCCTGCACCTCTATAGTCAAAGCATCCGCTACTTTCCTCGGTGCCGAAGACCGCGACTTGAGCATAAGCATACCCGTGAGGAATGAAATTTTCTGAAATAAAGTCCCCTCTTCTCCATTCACTAATCGTGGTTGTAGGAACTGATTCACTGCCTTGAGTCCCGTAGGAGAAGTACGGTGAGATAACAGCTATGACAGGAACCTTATCGCCATCGAGAGTATTGCTGGGGAGCCAGTACGAGAGGTGCACCTCCGATGTGCTCGGTCCGGTCTCCCACACAGATGATGTATCGACCTCTACGAGGGCCTCTTGGACTTCCAATGCGTGAAATGGACCAGGGTCCAGAACTCTGCTAAATGTGCCGGAAGTATCCCAGTCCAAGGCATGCCTGTCCCACAAGGGCGGGTAGAATTCTTCTTTCGAAGCACCGTCTGAAGATCCTGCACCCATGCATCCCGATAGAGCAGGCAAAAGTATTGAGAGAGCCATTGCGACAGAAACGACTGCTCTCATGTTCTTTCGAAGCAGTCGTGTGTCAAAACGTTGACGACTGGTTTTATTCAAGCGTATTAACTTGTGAAATTTGGATTCCATTCTGATGCCATAGAGCATTCTTACAAATTCGGGAGTTGACTAAATTTTCATATGTTCTTTGACAATTTTCCTGTACAATTCACCGCTTTTCCGGAGTGTTCTTTCTTGAGTCTCAAAATCGACTTCATAAAGCCCGAATCGCATCGAATAGCCTTCGGCCCACTCGAAATTATCCATCAATGACCAGTGGTGGAATGACTTGATGTCGTATCCGTCCCTGATTGCCTCAGAAAGGATCCAGAGATGCCTCGCCAGATGCTCTGGACGAAGGTCGTCGTTGGAGTCGGCAACTCCATTCTCGGTTATTTCGATAGGCACATTCAGCGCAGATACGCGCTCAATTGCCCTCCTGAATCCCTCGGCATACATAGGATAGCCAAATTCAGTTGACACCTCATTTTCTCTCCGAGCGAATGCCAGTTCCCCCGTTGTCGGCATGAACAATCCTGTTAGAAAATGAGTGTAATAATTCAGACCTATGAAATCTAACGAGTTCTTTGATCCGCTTACACTAGATCCCAACATACGCCCAGACAATATGCCTCTCTGCCATGCGCCGCTCCAGAGCCATTCGAGCAGTCTCGCTACTGCCCAATCTATCGGACTCCAGCGGTTCAATGGGTCGAAAAGAGTGACATTCTTGGCCACCCCTATAGATGCATCCGGTCTCCTAGATTTCAATGATGCATACAGAGTCGCATGCGCGTGCATCAGGTTTCTCATGATGCGGAGAGTCTGCCTGATGGACCTATGGCCAGGAGGAAATTGTCCTAGGGTGTAGCCCATTGATGAGAATACAGTTGGCTCATTTATGGTGCACCATACATTCACACGATCTGAAAGTTTCTCGAAGACACGCTCACAGTAGGCGATGAAATCAGGAAGATTTTCTTTCTTGGCAAATCCTCCACGGTCTTCCCACCATGCGGGGTGAGAGAAGTGGTGTAGAGTGACCACTGGACGTATTCCTCGATTCAATAAATCATCAACCATGTCTGAATAAACTTGCAAGGGTTCAGAGTCCCATTTCCCTGGCTCAGGCTCGAGGCGGCTCCACTCTATGGAAAATCGATAGGTCGTCAGACCCAGTTCGGACAGCATCTCAAAATCTTCTTTCCAACGATTCCAATGATCGCATGCCTCTCCGCTCTTTTCTAGCCCTCTGGATTCTTCGAAAACGGACCAATTGTTGTGCAATCCTCCTTCGACTTGGTGCGCCGCAGTAGCAGCACCCCAAAGGAAATCAGAGGGAAAACTAGTCGATTCGGTATCTATCTCTGACCAGTTCAAATGTGGCTCCGGGTAACGCCATCTACAGTACAGTACGAATGCTGTACCTAAAGCCAGGGTCACGATAATGGCCGTTGAAAACGCGTTGAGCACGTGTCTGAACAGAGGAGGTTATTCATGAATGTCGTGAAAATGTTGATGATGGGTTAATGTGTTCCAGATACATGCAGAAACTTACTGTAACCCTTGTAGCAGCGGGGCTAATCGGGATTGTTATCAGCATATTACTCACCATATCTGGCGTGGACAATCTTGTTACTGAGGTTACTGAGATGGAAGACTCCTTCGAGGAGAGTGGCGAGGTCATTTGGGAGGGGAGTTCTCCCGCGACATTCGAAGGTGATCTCCTTGCAATGAGCATCTACGCCGTGCTGATAGAAGATGGGCGTCAGGTCGATGTCGAGCTGATTGGGGACGACGGGGAAACGAACACATTCACCCCATGCGAGGTGAGCTGTGGCGCATCCGAGGACCCGGGGTATTATCTAGCTGGAACGATTATGGTTAGTGATGGGGGCACATGGAAAATTCGATTCTCCGGAGATGTGGTCGGAGACAGCGATCTCAGGATAAAGGAATTCAAGGTACCTTTCTTCGTGGAAGAGTCCGTAAGTGTACTGTTCGGAGTAGGGGGGTGCTGTATCTCGATCGTCTTCCTTGTTGCAGGAGTCATAGTCGGCTTCTCGTCGAAGCGCGAAAAGGTTCAACCTGTGGAATGGGTCCCAGTATCTGACAACAATTGACTATCAATTGAGCGGGGCTTCGCTTCCCAATCATCTTCTCGAAGGTATCCAATCGCCGATCCATAATGCTACTCCGATTAGTGCAGCCTGAATTATCCCCCTGAGAACATGGGCCCTGTTTGAGAAAGTATTGCCTCCGATAGGTATGTCGTTGATCCACATGTTGAGGTTGGCCCAGTAGAGTGCTATGAGCATCAATGCCATGCCTAGAGCGGCCTCGCTCCTGTACATTGGATGGATGATGCCGATTCCGAGTAATATCTCAAATGCTCCGCTTGCATAGACCCAGAATCTAGCGCTACCGAGTATCTCGGGCACTATGGGTTCAAACCACTCCGGATCAATGAAGTGTTTTACCCCTATCCAGATGAATGGAACGCCATAAATGAGGGCGATGAGGTGTCCGATATTCTCGTTCATCAGGATACTCGGATCCCGGATGCTCGTAAATATCTACAAGGTGCGGAGAGTCTTCAACCCACAATCTCTGCATCCATGATTTCTGATTCGTCCAAATTTCTCTTGGATAAGACTCTGCGTGCCACAACTGCAACCAAGGATAGCAGCAGAATCGAAGATAGTGCGGATATTGCAATGCCGAGAAGATTGCTTTCACTTTCCGCACCAAGCCCCTCTATAGTGAGCAGGACAGGGATCGATGTACTCGACATCATACCCGTCTTCGCTGCCTTGACTAGCT
>DATW01000082.1:0-1804 GCA_002504845.1 Euryarchaeota archaeon UBA250
ATGTAGGTGTCCGTCGCCTTTCCACAGTCGATCGAAGTCTCTCCATGAAGATGGATCAGTACCCTTCCAAGTTATATTCGACTCATTCAGCATCATTGCCCAGTCATCTCTTGCCGCATAACGCAGCGTGCGCAAAACGTCTGGGCCGAGCTTCTCAGACATCTCGTTGGCGATTGATGCCATGGTGTCGGATCTTACAAGCCAAATGGGTGAATTGGATCTAAAAGTGTCAATTATTGATCCCGTTTCTGTAACCCTCAAACGTTCCAGAGGGTTCGGGACAGTCGCACCTAACAATCTTCGAAGAAACTTCATGAACGGGCCCTCATGAATCGATCGATTCTATCGAATGCATCGTTGAGCACCTCTTCAGGAGGTAGGGCTACGAGTCTGAAATGTCCTGAACCATGGACTGGAGAGAATCCTGAACCATGGACTAAGAGTACATGTTCTTCATGTAGAAGTTTCAATACGAAATCCTTGTCCGACGGGAATCTTTCTTGGTCGATTATTTTCGGAAATAGATAAAATGCGCCACCTGGTCGGTTGCACGACAAACCTTCAATCGAGTCGATTCTGTCCATACACAGGTCTACTCTACTTCTGATGGATTCTAGCCTCTCATGTAGCCATCTCTTGTCTCCCCCAAGGGCCGCGAGATACCCGTGTTGGGCTGGGGTAGATGCGCAGAGACGGCTCCTGAGTAATCTCTCCACTCCATCTCGTGCTTCACCAAGTACATCTGTTGGATCATGGAATGCCATGTAGCCGATTCTCCAGCCGGGTGCGAAATGGACCTTTGATACGCCGTTCAAGGTGATGACGGGGGAGTTGACAGAAAGTGAAGCGACCGACTTCTGCGTTCCAGAGAAATCCAATCCGTCGTATATCTCATCAGCGATTACTGTACAATCGGGCCACTCCCTGGCAATATCAAGAACCTCGAGAATTTCAGAAGCAGTGGCTACGTTCCCAGTTGGGTTATTGGGATTAATCAGAACGATAAATCGGACATTTTTATCCATCTTGGAGCGTATATCTTCTACGTCGATGGCCCAACCATTTTCTGGGTCGAGTGCGTATTCGACGGTCTTGGCGCCATACATTTGGGGATATGCAAGATATGGCGGATAATGGGGCCCTGGAGCGAGTATCGAATCGCCCCTGTGAAGAAACGCTGCGAAGAGAATCTGGAGTGCTTCCGTTACCCCATGCGTGACATAGACATCGTGAGCCTGGCATTCCCATCCTTTTGATCTCTCATCTGCTGCTATCGCTTCCCTCAGAGCGGGAATTCCATACGATGGGCCATAGCCGTTGTCTTGTCGATCAAGGGCCTGTTTGAACGCCTCAACCATGTGACTCGGGGTGGGTAACCCGGGGTAAGCCAGCGGATCGCCTATGTTCATCTTGATGATTTCATGGCCCATCTTCTCAAGTTCCAGAGCAGGCACGACAACATCGCGAATAGCGTACTCTATGGCGGCAGCCCTTCTCGTTGGCATGATGCCGGCCATGCTTCTGGATTGCACCGAGGCACATGAAGGCGCCGACTTTAGATCCCTAATTCCGATCTCGCCATTTTGAGTGCGTTATCGATGCCGCTAGGGTCTGTTCCCCCTGCCTGAGCCATGGTTGGCCTTCCCCCCCCGCTGCCGCTGATTGCAGGGGAGATAGCTTGAATGATTTTGGATGCATCATGCTTTTCCGAGGCTATTGAATCCTCGGTAATTGCAACCACTAGCTTACCGCCTCCTTCTTTACTTGCGATTACTGCGACTGTGGGATTATTCGGGTCCCTGGT
>DATW01000082.1:2198-8970 GCA_002504845.1 Euryarchaeota archaeon UBA250
CCATCTTTTGTGGTGGCAGAGGATTCTCCTCCGGCCCGTATGCGAGCGATTTCGCCCCTGAGTTGTTCTATTGTTTTTCTTTGGTCTTTCCACTCATTGAAGAAGCGATCAACTGCTTGGGGGAGGTCCTGAGGCTGTACGCCGAGAATGTCGGCGGATTGGCTCAGAAGTTCGGATTGAACGCGGGCGTGCTCCCTAGCCGCCTCGCCCGCCATGACCACCAGACGCTCTACCCCGTCTTGGACTTGACTGGAACGAACGATTCGTATCTCGCCAATCTCGGAGGTTTTACTCACATGCGTACCGCCGCATGCCTGCAGATCGTGCCCTTCAATGTTGACTAATCTAATCATGTCGTGCTTAGGAGGGCCTCCCTGATATATCGAGAAGCCATGTGTCGAATCGGCTTCTGCCCGAGGCATGACTGTGATTTCGATATTCCTATTCTGAGATACTATTTCGTTAGCATGGTCCTCTATCTGATCTAATTGAGTTCTCGAAAGTCTGCCATAGTGAGTTACATCCAATCTTGCAAGTGACTCATTCTTGAATGATCCAGCCTGCCACACGTGGGGGCCCAATATCTGGCGTGCTGATCCTCCGACGACATGTACGGAACTATGGTGCTGAGATATCTGGAGCCTTCTTTCCTCGTCTATTGATCCTGAGACGCGTCCAGGTTTAATTGGGCGATCCGCATAATGCAATATTACTCCGTTTTCGATCCTTACGTCGTATATCTCAGCGGGCCCCAAGGTCCCTCTGTCACCGAGTTGTCCGCCGCTCTCGGGGTAAAAGGCTGAGCTGTCCAAGACTAATATCCATGAAGCTCTTGAGGTGCCTTGTTCATCTACAGATTCTATTTCAACGCAGTCGATGACCTGTGCATCGAAAACGGCCATGCCAGGATTCTCATCAAACAGACGAATTGTGGGGGGGTATGTGGATGTCAAAGAAGAAGGCTCTGACTTCAAGGCTGCTTCTTTGGTTCTCTGAGCGTTCCTAGCAGCCATATCGGCAGCGAAGCCGACTCTAATCTCGAGTGTTTTCCACCCTAAATCTCGAGCTATGGCTAAAGTCATGTCAGGTTGTATTCCCCTCTCTTCAGCAAGCCTGTAGAGTATCTCATCATCGATTGTGCTGGAGCTCGAGGGAGTATCCTTCAGAGCTGTTGCAACTGCAGACCTCCCTCTTTCCAACATTGCAGTGTACTTTCTCTCCTCTGAATTGAGCATGTCAATAATGCCGTTTCTATCGATGTCTTTCTTATTCGCCATATTCAGATCCAAATGCTGATTTCCGAGATCGGCAAGTTTGATGTCGACTCCTAGTTCATCCTTCATCCTGCAAACTCTCCGAGCCAACATCCTAGCCAAATATCCGGCCTTTGAGTTGCTCGGGACGAGTCCGTCTCCGAGCATTGAGCAGAGCGCCTGAAGATGATCTGGAATTGCATATATCAATGCAAGGGGCTCGGTTATCGATTTCAGTTGAGATACGGAAATGGGTGCCTCGTTTTGAGAAATCCTGTCTGCTAAAGATGAGTATAATGCATCTGCATCAGTTCCGACATCGATATTCAGAATTCCTGCTAGCCGAGATAGTTCGCCCAACAGCGTGTCTACATCGAGCGGTATCTCCAACGAGTCGACCATGTCATCAAATTTGGCCAGATTCCTCAGAAATTGAACGGATTCCGGGTATACGGTTTCATAGATAGTCGGAGTACCAGCAGCAGCCCAGCAGAAACGCTCGAGACCGTATCCCGTATCGATGATTTTCTGATCCATTTGACGATATCTCAGCCCTTTGATTTCGATTTCCCCTTCTTGGTGCTCCTCCAGATCCATGAAGACCAGCGTAGCAAGTTCGAGCCCTCCGACTATCACCTCAAGTGCAGCGCCTGCATTACCGCCTCCAGACCACGGATTCTCAACATAAGTGATCTCTGCTGGATCAATGCCGAATGTTTCAACGAGGAGTTCGTCACATAATCGGACGCAATTATCAATCCAATAGTGATACTCTCCGGTTGAGTCTCGATTGAAGGCATGATGGGCCATCATCTCGAAAGTCGTAAGATGGCGTCCACTGCGACCTACTGCGGCTACGTCTGTGAGGCGTATGCATGGCTGGCTTATGGTCAGGGGATTTGCTGGTGGAGGGGTTCTTCCTGAAGTTACGTGCGGCTGGAAATCTGCGATACTAGCGATTGTGAGGTGTATATCATCCCTCCATCGCGCAATGACGGGATATGGTTCCAGACGAGCATGTCCCTTTTTCTCATAGAAATCAAGAAATGCTTCCCTCATTTTTTCTTTGAGTGCACTGCCTCTCTCTTCGTATCCAGATATGATGGGAGTTCCGATGAAGGTGTAAGAATCGAGATGGGTGTCCCCGCATGTTTTTCTTTGAGGGTCTCGAGTCCTGAAGCGAGAGCCAGTTACTTCGCAAATTGCGAGTCGGAATCCGGCCTCCTGCCAGAACGGTATGTCGATCTCGCCGAATGCCATAACAAATGCGTGCCCAGCATCGCACTTCAAAGCGTTGCGGAATTCAGGGGGTGCGAGTGTGCCTTAGCATCTCTCTTCCGATAATCATTCTCTGGACTTGGCTACTTCCTTCGTATATCTGTAAAACCTTTGCACCTCGCATGAGTCTAGCAACAGGATATTCCTCCGAATAACCGTACCCGCCGAAAACCTGTACTGCATCAGTTGTAATCTCCATGCAAGAGTCTGCTGCAAATCGCTTAGCATGTGCGGCACTTTCGGTGTTTCTGATTCCATGGTCTGCTTCCCATGCAGACTTCCAGCAGAGCAGACGGCTGGCCTCAATCTTTGTCTTCATATCTGCAAGCATGAATTGAATCGCCTGATGCTCGTGCAACTTCTTACCAAATGATTCCCTCTCACTTGCGTATTGCAAAGCGTGTTCGTATGCCGCCCTTGATGTTCCAACTGCCTGAGCGGCTACTACCGGCCTTGAGAAGTCGAAGGCCTTCATCGCATTCATCCAGCCTTGCCCCTCTACGCCGCCCACCAAATTCTCGACAGGTACTCGAACATCGGTGAATGTGATGCCTCGTGTGTCTGAAGCCCTTTGGCCCATGTTTGTCTCTTTCTTCCCCAATTCAACACCGTCCCATTTTGATTCGACTATGAAAGCGCTCATGCCGCGATATCCCTTGGATCGGTCAGTGTATGCCAGGACGAAGAACCACTCTGCATGTCCAGCTCCGGTAATCCACATCTTGCTCCCATTGAGAATGTAGTGATCCCCCTCCAGTACAGCAGTGGTCATGATTCCGGAAACATCACTTCCCGCGCCCGGCTCAGTTACGCAGTATGCTGCAATTAGAGGCTCTCTGGCAAGCATGCCGAGGTACTTGTGCTTCTGTTCCTCGGTACCCCCCGTGATGATCGGAGCGGCGGTTAGACCATTGGAATACTGGGCAGTTCCGAATCCTGGATCTCCCCACGACATTTCTTCTGAAACAATGGCTTCCTCTAGAATTCCCATCCCTGCACCGCCATACTCTTCGGGAATATGCAGGTTTGTAAGTCCGAGAGAATGTGCCTCAGCAATAGTATCTAGCGGGAATTCTCCTTCAAGATCCCATTTCTCTGCATGAGGCCTGACATTATCTCTGGCAAAATCGCGAGCAAGTTCCCGAAGCATCTCTTGCTCTTCCGACAATTCAAACCCGATCATGGCCGTGGGTTGAGGCACGAGGACTTAGTGATTCCCGGCGTGGACCCCTAAACTCCTTATTCGACAAGTCTCAACAATACGAGTGTTCTTGTGTACGGCGTTGACGAGCGAACATGACGAACGGCTGGCGCGACCATATCGAATCAGCTGGACCCGGCAGAGTCAGGATACGTCAGCATGGACGTATGCTTGCAGATGCCATGATGGTTGCAGAACCCGAGATGCTAGGAGAGGGGATTGATGATCGTTCACCGCAGCAACTCGTCAACACTGCAGAAATTCCAGGCATAGTGGGGGACGCTTGGGCCATGGCCGACTGGCATTATGGGTATGGCTTTCCCATAGGGGGGGTCGTTGCTACTTCGACTGAATATGGCGAGCAGGGAGGAGGCATCTCACCAGGTGGAGTTGGTTTCGACATCAATTGTGGAGTAAGATTGCTATCGACGGGCATTTCTCAACGTGGTACCGATATCAGTAAATTAGTAGATTTACTTTCTAAGCATGTTCCAGCAGGTGTATCGTCCAAGGGGGGTGTCCGGCTCAATTCTGCCGCTCTCGATTCGATACTGTCTGGAGGCGCGGCGTCTGCTGCCGACATGGGACTTGGCCTTCAAGAAGATTTGATTGGGATAGAATCTGGAGGATTGATGGAAACTGAAGAGCGGGCAATAAGCGAAAGGGCAAGGTCCAGAGGAGGTGCCTCGCTTGGCACTCTAGGATCAGGCAATCATTTCCTAGAAATCCAAGTTGTTGACAAAGTTGTTGACATAAAATCTGCTGAGGCTTTCGGCATATATGAGGGGGATGTAACAGTCATGATTCACTCAGGTTCGAGAGGTTTGGGGCACCAAGTTTGCTCCGATCATGTGAGAGAAATTGAATCAAACTATACAGAGAGAGGCGGCAGATGGATATCTGATCGTTGGGGGTTCGAGATATCAGACAGACAGCTTGCCTGCGCACCGATATACAGCAAAGAAGGACAGGCCTACATGGACTCAATGAGAGCTGCTGGCAATTTTGCATTCGCGAATCGTTCTGCTCTGACGCAGAGAGTGAGGGAGGTATTTCGAGAAGGTGTTGGAAGTGATGCCGATATTGGCGTGGCGTACGATGTAAGCCACAATATAGCTAAGATCGAGGACCACGTCATTCATGGCAAAAATTGTACCTGTGCAGTCCATAGAAAAGGTGCTACGAGAGCATTCTCAGGCGATCACCCGGAGATGGCAGGTAAATTCGAGAATGTGGGCCAGCCGGTTCTTGTGCCCGGGGACATGGGGCGCGCTTCATGGGTTCTTGCCGGCCCCAAGAGCGGCAGCAATGATGCATTCTCTTCTTCTTGTCACGGTGCTGGCAGAAGATTGTCAAGAACTGCTGCCAGGGAGACAATCGATTCTGAACTACTCATTAAGAGGCTCGAGGAACAGGGTATCGAAGTGAGGTCGAAGACAAGGTCCCTGATCTCTGAAGAGGCCCCTGAAGCCTACAAAAATGTGGATGATGTAGTCAGATTGACTGAAGATGCTGGTCTAGCGAGGCCGGTTGCAAGGCTTAGACCACTTGGCGTGATCAAGGGGTGATTACTTCTCACGGTATTCGATTCTGAGAACCTCTTGATCGTCGACGACAGTGTCTTCGTAGGTATACACCCTTTCACCATCAAGTGTCACGATAATCTCATGGTCTTCATCGACCACATAGTCTAGTATCTGATTCTCATTGAACGTCTCGCCCCATACAATGAAGAATGACTCGATTGGTACGTTGTATTTCTTATCCATCTCAACATGAATCTTGCCTGTTGAATCATGTGTGTGCACGCCCCTCATCGAGCAACCGTCGTGATTAATGCCCGTATTGGCGGGGATGCTGACCTGCTGTTCATTGATGACTATCTCCAACATCGGATGGTAATGGACACCGATGTTGCTATGGTCGCCGAGGCAAAAGTCTGCTATCTCCTGAGCATTGTCCGCAATAGGTGGCGGTGCGTGCTCATCCCATAACACGGCGCCGACCAAAATGACGGTGAATGCTATGCTTCCAATCATTGCAGCTCGTGTTGCATCCATAGTCTCGCGTCTTATCACCCCATATTGAAACCTCCTCACTCATTCGCAAGCATATGTCCGAACCCACCTACTGGACAAAGGCAGTGAAGCACCTCAGATTGGCTGATCCGATTTTATCCGACATAATAGATGAAAATCTACGCCCCTTCCTATCTCCAAATGGAAATGTTGGCAACACTCTGATCAAATCGATTGTGGGGCAGCAAATATCGGTAAAGGCTGCAGACTCTGTTTGGCGCCAAATGGAGGGTCTTCTTGGCACCGTAGTTCCTGAGAACATTGTTTTGTACAATCTTCAAGATCTACGAGGATGTGGTCTTTCGATGCGTAAATCCGAGTATATACTAGATTTCAGTAGGTTGTGGGTAGATTCTCTGAGCGATCTTGATTGGTTTTCAATGGATGGCGACGGTGTAAGGAGCAGGTTGCTGGAGATTCGCGGCGTGGGGCCGTGGACTGTTGACATGGTGATGATATTTGCATTGGGTCAACCAGACATACTCCCCCTGGGGGATATCGGGCTGATTAGAGCCATTGAGAAAACATATGCGGGAGGATCGAACCTTGGGGTCGAGGAGATACTTGATATCTCGACTGGTTGGTCTCCTTACAGAACAGTGGCGACGTGGTATCTCTGGAGGGTTGTAGACCCTGAACCAGTGAATTACTGACTACATCGAGTAGCCACGTGGTATGCCATCCATGCCTGCGGGTTTCATGGCCTGATCTGAACCATCAGACTCTTCCATTATTATTGTCAATAAGGTGTGTACGAGCACCCTAAGATCTTCGATCTCTTTCCTTAGTTCAACTACTTCTTGCATCGGCATCCCATCCGAAACGACTAGCGTTCCGAAGCGCTTTTCACCACTTCTGGCTAATAAACAAGACAGGCTGGACATGTCCTGCATGACGTTTTCGAGGGTTTCGAGTTAGTACGGGGTCAGAATCAATCGTCGTCATCCTCGTACTCTTCATCG
>DATW01000082.1:9320-10354 GCA_002504845.1 Euryarchaeota archaeon UBA250
CGTCATCCTCGTACTCTTCATCGTAGTCGTCGTCCCTTGCTCCGCCTGCGCGCATTGCCATAGCGATGCCTATGCCGACGGTGATTACTGCAACTCCCCCGATAAGGGTGTAGGCCAGAGTAGAGTCGCCTGAGCTCACACCAGATACATCGGCTGAAGAGACTACCATCCCCTCCACGGGATATGCAAGATTCTGGAAGTCTCCTCCATCAATCACGTAGAGCACAGGGACACCGGGCAGGCTGGGTTCGAAGATCATATCGACCACTACGCTGGTAGAGCCTGGCTCAAGGAATAGTTCAACAGAGCCAGATGGTGGTGATTGAGACCATGATTCGCCGCCGTTGTTCTGCCACAATGAGACATCAACGGAGCCGCCACGCTTTCCGGGATTGGACCAGAATGTCTTCACAGTGACTCTCTCTCCTGGAAGTGGCCTGTCTGTTGGTTCGAATACGGTATTCGTCAGAGTCGGCAGGAACTCCATTATTCTGATATCAGCTCGCTTGGGGTTGTCCTCGCTCCCAAGTCCGTTCACCCCATTTCCTGCACGATCCGTTGAAACGACCCAGAATAGTATGTAGTCTCCATCAACTAGCTTCGTATTCACAAGGTATCCCATATCCAGTTCGCCTTGATACACGTCGAATTGCTCCTGGTCGAGTATGAGCGGTATAGAGCCGCTCCCCTCGGCGCCAAGTGGATCATTTCCTCGCTTGAATATCCATGCGACTTCGAGGTCCCCCTGCTGCATGCCCACTGAATCGCTTATCTGCAGAGTTACCTTCACCCTATTCAGCCGATCTGATTCCTCCACCGACAAAGAGCTGTCGGGATATGCTGTCTGATCGAAGAGTATTGTTGGCGCGGAAGAGTCAACTGTGATTGAGGTGCCTGTATTCTCGGATGAGATTGCGGATCCTGGTGCATTCACGATATTTGTTATGACATCCATGATAGGGTATACAGGTGGCCTATCAGGGAGGGTGAGGTCCACAGTCCATGTGCCGTCCTGGCCTAGAGAAGAGGCCTCG
>DATW01000088.1 GCA_002504845.1 Euryarchaeota archaeon UBA250
TTACAACTATCGC
The DNA here is from genome assembly GCA_002504845.1 of Euryarchaeota archaeon UBA250. Classification (GTDB taxonomy): domain Archaea; phylum Thermoplasmatota; class Poseidoniia; order Poseidoniales; family Thalassarchaeaceae; genus MGIIb-N1. Next base: position 14 of record DATW01000088.1, read on the forward strand.
ATAATTGGGATTGAAGATTCAGGAGATGTGGAACCATGGGATATCGATTTGACAGGACGATGTATGCTCGTGATAGGCGGGGAACGACATGGCATCTCAGCAGACCTGCTCCGAGAGTGTGATTCCATAGTGAAAATTCCGATGCAAGGTTTTGTGCCGTCATACAATCTTCAAGCCCCACTAGCAGTCGTAGCAGCCGAGGCTTTACGGCAAAGGCGCAAGAACGTTTGAATCATTGATACTAGGGGCATGGGCATGGGCAAACTGTCAAAGGTGTTCTCAGTCATCCTAATTCTGGTAGGTGGAATATTGCTTCTTGCTTGGGCGGGTAGCGGTTACGCGATCGGTCTCTACGAGGAGGGGATTGAAGAAAACTGCGATACGACTGTTGGGACGATAGCTCAAATTACCGATTGGGATGAAGGCAGATGCGACGACGCAAGGGAGAATATGGAGAAGTTGGAAAATTACAGGCCGTTCATCCTTGCTTCAGGGGCGACAGTCTCAGTTCTAGGGTTGATGGTGTTATTCAGATCTTAGATTAACGCCTCATTTCCTCCCTCATTCTCTTCTTTGTAGCGGCCCAGCCACAAATCATGCAATCCGACAGGTCGTGCCTCCTTGCCGGGCAGTAATCTCTACCGAAGAAGATTATTTGCAAGTGCCTTTTATTCCATGTGGACTTCGGGAATACGGCTTTCAGATCATATTCAGTTCGTTCGACCGTAGTGCCTCTGGACAGGCCCCATCTGGCAGCCAAGCGGTGTATGTGGGTGTCGACAGGGAATGCGGGCACCCCGAAGGCTTGAGCCATGACGACACTTGCAGTCTTATGACCAACACCCGGAAGAGACTCCAGATAGTCCCAATCTGGTTCAATTACTCCGCCTCTATCGACGATAATCTCAGCCATTTTCTTGAGGTTTTTTGCCTTGGTTGGCGCCAATCCTACTTGCCGTATTGCTGATTGTATATCTCTCACATCCAGAGAGGCCATTGCGGCGGGTTTTGATGCGAGTTCGAAAAGCCCGGGAGTTACCTCATTCACTTTCTTATCGGTTGTCTGTGCAGAAAGCATAACTGCTACTAGTAGCGTATATGGGTCCTTGTGATCGAGTGGTATGGGAGTGTGCGGATACAGGTTTTCAAGAATTTCACTGATTCGTTGGGCCTTCTCGATTCGCCTCATTGCTCTGCCTCTCTAGATCCTCTGTACCCCATTATGAATGCCGACATGATCAGCGCCCCGGGAACTGCATAGCAGGTTAGATACTGCCAATCTTGCCAAGACTCGCTACCTCCAAAAAGAATCCACGCAGCTAGTCCTGCTACGAATGCAGGCAGCACCATAACGGATGCGAAAACAAGTGCTCGCCCAAGTCCCATTGTGGAGTGACAGGAGAGGTGAGATAAGAGGATTCGTTATTCTCCAAGGATCTCATCCAACTCATCACCAGATCTGGTATTGAGGACGTCTTCTGCACGAAGCCATCCCTTGCGTGCTATGTCTACGCCATATGAGACATCAGAGAGGCCTTCTGCACTGTGTGCATCCGGGTTGATCACAATAGGCACTCCATTTTCTTTAGCGATCTTGCAGAGTCTCCAATCAAGGTCGAGGCGGAATGGGGATGCATTGATTTCTATGGCCTTGAGCGTACCGTTTGAGTTGATCTCGCCCATCTTTTCAATAATCTGGACCATATCTATGGGAAATCCATCTCTTGCTTGGAGAATACGGCCCGTAGGATGGCCTAATATTGTGAACGTTGGATCTTCCAATGCTTTGATTATTGCATCAGTATTATCCTGTTCATCCCTTGATCTCCAAGAGCCGATGGCATGCACTGAACCTATCACATGATGGAATTGATTTCTAACATCTGGAGAGTAGTCCAACTTCCCATCAGGGAGTATGTCGCATTCCGTACCATGGAATATCCTGAATTTTTCATTGTCGTCCCTCCATTTCTCATTTAACGCTCGGATTAGATCGCCCTGGACGGATACCTCGACCGGGTCTACGCCTATACTTCGACCCCCGATATTCAATGCAGGGGAATGTTCTGCGATTCCAAGATACTCCCAACCTAAATTCATTGCTGCTGACGCCATCTCCTCAAGAGTGCAAGAGCCGTCAGAAGCAACTGTGTGATTATGGAGTGCGCCCCTAATCATATCCGATTCTATTAGATCAGGGATAGCATTCACCGAAGCTGCCTCAATCTCCCCCATATCTTCTCTAAGTTCAGGGGCTACCCATTGAAGGCCAAGCAGGGAATATATGTCTGCTTCGTTTTCACACGAGAGCGTGTGTGTGGCTGCATCTATACCCTTCAAGTCGCCAGCGAGATGCTCGGGGATAAGTCCGAATTCATTGAGCCTTAATCCGTTGTCTATTGCGATCTGCCTCATACGTATGTTATGCTCTTTTGAGCCGGTAAAGTATGCCAATGTGAATGGGAATGTCTCAGGCGACACAATCCTGACTTGGGCGTCTATGGTCGCATCTTCCGAACGGTCAAGAATTGCCTCATTGAGGGCATTGTCGATACTGCCTGTTGGGAATGAAGAATCCAAAACGCTCTGCTCAAGGATGAGGCTGATCTTCGATTCACCGTGGCCTTTGATATCTGCAATCCCTGGCAAGTCAAGTATTGATTCAATTACTGAAGTACGATTCTCGGGGCGGGTTGCCACTACTATATCCAGGTCCCCTATAGTCTCCCTTCTGCGTCTAGCGCTTCCCGCGAGTTGTGCCTTCTCAACTCCGGAAATGTCGGAAATTCTCTTTTCTAGAGCCAGTCCAAATCTTAATCCCACGTCCAATCTAGTCCTTCCTTGATTTCTGCGAAAAAGTTCGATTCCCTCGAGGTATCTCTGTTGACTTTTCTCCCCAAAGCCTTGCAGTGAGGCAACCAAATTATTCTCGCATGCAGATTTTAGAGACTCTATTGATGAAACGTCGAGTTCTTTTGACAATATCCTAGCTCTCTTTGGCCCCAATCCCGGGATTCCCACCATCTCAACTAACCCTGCAGGGACTCTATCATAGAGAGATTGTATATCCCCCCATTCACCAGTCATCACAACATCCGCTATTAGAGATGAGAGGCCTTTCCCTATTCCTTTGATATCGGTCAAGGCATTTGATTCGATGACGTCCATCAAATGACGATTCATCTGCCCGAGGGCTCTGCTTGCATTCTGATATGCCCTTACCCTGAATGGATTTGCCCCGTCGAGTTCTAGGAGAATTGCCACCTGATCGAAAACTGTCACAATCTGACTCTTTGTGAAATATGGGGGGCCTTCACGACGAGTGGATGGTAACCCCCATCCCTTAACACGCACCATGAGCGGCTGATGGGGGGGTCGTCTATCGTTGTGTGGATTACACCCCTCCCGGAAAGTTTCACAGACATGCTGCTTTAGGGGGTGGTATGAGTCTGGTAAACACACTTGAGACTCTGTCGGTGAGCCTGTGTGGAATATCTGTTATCTTGTGGATGAGTATTGGCACTATCGCACGTTCGGAGAAAGCAGAAATCATGGGTCAACGTGCGATAATGTCATTCTGTATACTGGCAAGTATCCTCCTATTCTCACTCCACTCCCTCGGAGGGGATCTGTGGGGCTCCCGTAATGCGGCGAGACCGATGGCTGTCTTCTCACTGGTTCTGGCCGCTGCTTCCATTCTCAATCTGAAGGGGAAAGAAGTACAGGGAGAAGTTAACCCTCACCAAATTCGTCGCCTTCGAGCAAAGGAACATGACGATTGAACGGCTTCATTCTGGTTTTATTATTGGCCAATGCACTACTGTTCGACGCCAAGTTTCTCATTAATGAATGACCTCATGTAAGCAGGAAGTTCGCCATTTACAAAGATCACGTCATTGACTTGATCGAGTTTCATCAGAGAGTAGTATATCTGCATGGCAGTCATCGGTGTGGAGCTACACCCTGTGCATCCCCCCTCTAAAGAGATGGTAATGACTCCGCCAGATGTGTCCATGACGTTAACCACCCCATCATGGGCATCCAAGATAGCCTGAACTGGACCCACAGAATCGAGAACTGTCTGGCGGTCTATGCCCGTCATGGTATCCATTGGAAGAGGGGTTGGCTATGAAACAATTGAGGTGTTGTGGTGACGAATTGGTGTATCAATGGATATCGGCTTAAATACCGAACCTAGGTCGGCATCTCAACCTAACTGGTGATATTATGGACGGAGAACAAATTGGAATCATGGGGATGGGAGCAGGAATATTGGGTCTGCTCATAGCTTTCATGCTATATCGAAAAGTAGATTCAATCGAGATTGAAAACAAAACAGTAGCCACCATAACTGGTAGAATTCAGGATGGGGCAATGGCTTTCCTCATGGCTGAATATAGAATGCTAGCGATATTCATCTTTGTTGTTGCTGCGCTGTTATTCGCAGGTGGCGAAGATAACGGTCTGGGAATGGAAACCATGGTTGCTTTCATAATCGGCGCCCTATGTAGTGTAGCGGCCGGATTCAGCGGAATGCAATCCGCCACAAGTGCGAATGGAAGAACTGCACAGGCTGCTGCAAACGGAGGCCAAGCAGCCGCACTCACCACTTCTTACAACGGTGGAGCAGTGATGGGGCTAGCAGTTGGAGGCCTGGGTCTATTCGGAATCTCCTTGATGTACTATCTTACCGATCCTGTCAGCGGAGAAGGTTTCCTTTCTGTTGAGAACGTTGCTGGATTCGGAATGGGTGCGTCATCTATCGCACTTTTCGCTCGTGTCGGCGGGGGAATTTATACCAAGGCTGCAGATGTTGGCGCTGATCTCGTTGGCAAGGTAGAAGCGGGCATTCCAGAAGACGATCCCCGTAACCCTGGCGTGATCGCTGACAATGTTGGTGACAATGTTGGCGATGTTGCGGGCATGGGTGCTGATATCTTCGAATCATTCGTAGGCTCAATCATCGCTGCAATGGTCATCGCTCAAGCCAGCGACGATCTCGGTGCTGATTACCTGATGATACCGATCGCTCTGGCTATTGTTGGATACATCTCTTCGATCATCGGAGTGTTTTCGATTGGAGGGATGAAAAACATGCACCCTGGTGCAGCTTTACGAAACACGACATTCATTGGTGCTGCACTATTCATCGGCGGGGGATACCTTACTCTGGACTATTTGGATTTGGATACAACTGTGATTCAAGCAGTAGCAATCGGATCGCTGGTTGGTATCCTAATCGGGCTGGTCACGGAATACTACACCGGAATCGAGCCTGTCTTTGGAATCAAAGTACGAGCCATACCGTATATCGGAGAAGCATCGAAGACTGGAAGCGCAACAAATGCAATTGCAGGACTAGCGGTAGGTATGCAATCTGTATTCATCCCGGTTCTTCTGATGGCTAGTGGGATTTACTTTGCTAACGACGTAATGGGCGGCGGAGATGCTGGCCTTTACGGGATTGCGATGGCTGCTATGGGCATGCTGGGTACAGTTGGAGTTACCATGACTGTGGATGCTTACGGACCGGTTGCAGATAATGCCGGAGGGATTGCGGAGATGTCAGGACTAGGGAAAGAAGTTAGAGATATCACTGATGGTCTAGATTCGATTGGAAACTCCACCGCTGCAATAGGAAAGGGATTCGCAATAGGAAGTGCAGCACTAACTGCTCTTGCACTATTCGCTGCGTATAAGACCAGTGCGGGGCTTGAGGCAGCGGACCTTTCCATAGCTCATCCCGAAGTTGTGATCGGTCTACTAATCGGTGGCGCTCTGCCATTCGTTGTAGGAGCCATGACAATGAAGTCGGTAGGACGCGCAGCGGAGGATATGATCACTGAAATTCGTCGACAATTCAGAGAGATTGATGGCCTGTTAGAGGGCCGAGAAGGTGTTGAGCCGGACAGCGCCACATGCGTGGACATCTCTACACAGGCGGCTCTACGCGAGATGATTTTGCCAGGGTTAGTTGCAATCACAAGCCCTGTTTTGATTGGGTTTGTACTCGGACCAGCAGCACTTGGAGGCACTCTCGCTGGTGCGACAACAACAGGCGTATTGATGGCCTTGTTTATGGCAAATGCTGGAGGGGCATGGGACAATGCCAAGAAGGCTATCGAGCAAGGTGAGATTCCCGGTGCCGAGAAAGGCGATGAAGCTCACTCCGCAGCAGTTGTTGGAGATACCATTGGCGATCCATTCAAGGATACCAGCGGGCCTTCGCTGAATATCCTGATCAAGTTGATGTCGATCGTTTCGGTTGTTATCGCTGGCCTCATCGCGTAAGCGAGAATATCGGGTCTTCTTTGACCAATTACGGGAAATCGCTTTCCGGCATGCGCCCCCCCGAGGGTCATGGTCGGGCGTAAGTTAGTATCTGTTCTAGCGGTGCTTTCCATTGTCCTACAAGGATGTATGGGCTCTACAAACAGCATACTGGGAGGAAATGAAGATCTCGAAGTCCCTGAATGGGAAATCGGTGACTGGTGGCTATTCACATTCACCACGCCTGAATTCTATGACGACTCTGCACGCCTTGTGGTTGCCACGGTGGATGAAGAGGAGGATGGGACTGCGTATATGCTTGGAATATCTTCGGAAGAGGAGGCCAGAAGACATGCTGTTCTCAATCACAACCCATTCCTTGGCAGAATTACTCACTCAACATTGGGAGTCTTTGAAAATGGATTTGAACAATCTGTGCTCTCATTCCCGCTTTCAGGCAACTCATGGACATTTACTCTTTTTGACGTAGATTGGGAAGCTCGTTCGACCCTAGAGGGTGAAAGGGCGTATGTGACTGCAACAGGTTCGGACGGAGGCATCCTGACCTACACATACGATAAGTCAGCAGGATTCATCACATCATTTGTCAGAAAAGATTCTGATGGCCTCGAATTGCTAAGGATCACTCTTGCCCAAAACGGCTCAGACCATACGGGGGAAGTACATTTCATGAGAGGTAAAGATCTTCTTTCCAGGGATTATGAAAACGATGGTCCAAATGGGGATGTCGAAGACTCTTTTCTTGTTCAAGAACATCCCAATGACGGATCATGGGACGAGATGATCTATCTGATGGATGCATCTGCAGGCGGAGGGGGTTCCAGCATCACATTGACCCTTCGAGATCATACCTCCTCATCAGTGCTCGAAAGATTCTGGGGGCCCGGCTCATCGGAGTCCGGGACATTGGGAACCATCCCCTCGCCCAGCGGGGAATATACCCTAACAGCTAGTTTCACAGGTCAGACCGAGCTCAGCATAATGATTGCCGGAGGAATAGGGTACTCGTGGAGTCTCTGAAATGGCACCTATGAATCATTTAGCAATGCTCCACGGGATGACTGGAACATCTGCGAAAATGAGGCCTCTGGCTGAATCTCTTGCCCCGGGTAATTGGGGTGTTGTCTGTCCCGAGGGCACATACGTGCACCCCAAAAGTGGACGGGCCTGGTGGGTTCGAGATGATTTGACCGAGACAGTGGCGCCCGCTGATCAGATTCTAATGTCGATGAAGAGTCTCGAACAAAGCCTCCCCGAAGGGAAATTAATCGTCGGAGGGTTCTCTCAAGGTGGCGCTATAGCCTCGGCGATGCTTGAAACGAGTATCGAGGAACGTATTGTTGGACTCGTACTTCTAGCCACCATGTCTGTGCGGGACGAGCAGCTTCGAGGAATCCTCAGATCAATTCGTCCCCGATCTGTGGTGTGGATGCACGGTGAAAGGGATCATATCGTCAATATTGCTGATGGCATGAAGCTGGCTTCGATGTTCGAAGACGCTGGGTGGGATGTAATTCGTCTTCATCATGAGAAGGGACACATGATTGACTTGAGTCAGAAGGATTCCCTCGTCGATGCGATTAGGATAATGTCGGAAGATGGCTAAAGATAACTCTTCAATTCATCGAAGCCGCCGACGAATATTACTTCCTTTCTGAGATCAAAGATGATGGGCACAGTCCTGTGCCCTGTCGCCATTATCAAGTCAGATCGTAGTTGGACATCGTCATCTAGATTGAATTCAGTGTACGACATGCGAGAGGCTTCGAGGAGCCTCTTTGCAGCCACACAATAGCCACATACTGTCTTTGAGAATACTAAGAAGTCGGTTTCGACTTCCTCAAACTGATGGAGCGGGTTTGTCATCGATCATCACATCGCCTAAGATTGGTTCGAATATTTCTGGCTCATCTTCTGAATGTGTGTCATCGCCCTCAAGGATCCTGTCAGTCTCATCCTCATCAATGAATACAAGCATGAATACCGTTATGAGAGTCAGAGCGGCACCGATGTAGATAGCAGACTTGTAGTCGAATACCGAAATCATCCTCTCTGTGAGGGTGTATGCAAAGACGCCTGAGAGATTAAACAAGGACATGTATGCTGTAAATTGGGTTCCCCCCACTTTGCTCCATGTCAGCCTCATACTCAGCGAAATGATGCATATCCACGCCATCCCTCCGACAAACGCCTGCGCAATCAGGTAGACGGTCATTATCGAGGTGTTAGACCAAAGGGGCTCGAGGAGTGCGAAACATGCATTCGCAAGAGCCAGTACAGTAAATCCGACCATCGCAACTCTCCTGACGCCGAATCTATCTCCCAGCAGACCTCCGATGATTTGGCCAATTAGCCCACCAAAGACCACGACTCCCCCGACTATTCCATTGTACTTCGCCTGGGACCAGCCTGCTTCATTGATGAAGATGTCAATCACAATTGGGCCCACGAATATGTAGAGTTCGGAGAGTAAGCAGAGCCCGATCAATAGCAAAGCAGAACGGACAGAGAATGCCTTCGTAAGATAGAATGAGGTTTCAGCGACGCCTCGCCTCGTCCCCTCGGGAAGACGTGCTAATGGGTTCGTAACGCTCGATCCCAATATCCCTCTGGCGGAAAGAGCGAATGCGACTAATGATATCAGGAAGAAGAGGTAGCTCACAGGATTGGTGATCTGCCTGATGTTATCGCCTAGCTTGAAATCGATGGTGAAGACATCTATTGCGAATCCGACTACCCACACCAACAGAGCCGCTATCGTAAAGAATGCAGCTACGGATATTCTTCTACTATCCAGCGTCAATCCGACTTTCCGAGCGATCTTGAATCTCTGCTCTTCCAGCCATGGCTCTGATACCTGGGGTCCGTCAACGTCAATGCCCTGTGCGTCGCCTTGGCCGTCTAAATCATCCCACCACTGACTTTCATCCGGCTTGGACCAAGGGAACAATTTGACGCCTGGCTTCTCGACCATGGTAAGTGGAACGAGCAATATGAGGGAAAGGAGTACGAGTTGGATGGCAATCACGCCACTGATGCCGATTTGAGTAACTGAAACTCCGAGCACTGCACCGCCTACGATTATTCCAGCCCTCTTGGCTGCAAACATGAAGCCGTTGGCCTTCGCCACCTCGTTTGGCTCAAGTATCTCCACCGCCAGAGCATCGGTACCGACATCTTGCAGGGAAGCGAATATATTGTGTACGAACAATAAGCGTGTTACTAGGTCTATCTCAGCATTCAAGTCAGGCACTAGGAGGAGCGTCCCTAGTGTGACAACCATACCTGCCTGGGCTATGAGCACCCATTGCCTTCTAGCGCCGTATCGAGGTATATTCACAGCATCCACGACTGGCCCCCATATCCACTTGAATGTCCAAGGTAACGCTACTGTGGCAAACAGTATGGCGATATCTCCAATCGGGACTCCATTGTCAACCAGGTATGCTGCAAATGTGACGCTGGCAAAGCCCCATGGGAGGCCTTGTGCAAAGTAAAGAATACATAGTGTTAGAAGCCTCTTGGTTCCATTCTCGGTGAGTGGTCCTCCCCGTCGTATTTCGGACGAGAATTTCCGAAAGCCGCCCGTAAATGATCCGAATGGGTCTTCTCGCCAATTTGAAGAGGGGGTTGATTCGCTATCTTCCTCATCATTTTCTTGCTTCTTAACGGGACTTGTGGACCAGTCTTCCCTAAGGGCGGTCCATCCAAGAAGTGCAAGAGTGGCAAGGAAGGGGATGAAGAACACGTATGCTCCAATGGAAGACTGGCCCCCAGCGCCTCCGCTTGAGCCCGATGCCTCATCTACGAGGACGACTCTTCGGGCATCCACGGGAGACATTCTCTCGTCGCTGATCACCAGCCGAGCATACACTGTCGAGTTGCCTGACTGAGTATGTGGATCCAACTTAATGTTCCAAGACGACCAGTCTCCCCCAGATGATAGGTCGGCTGCTTGCTTCCAATCGTCGCCTCCAACCATAACCTCTACGAATCCGACGCCTGGAACCCCGCCTGTCGAAGTACCTGATATCCTAGACTCGTTTCCTAGATGCTCCAACGTTTCAATGTTCATTGAAACGTTCAAGGAAGAGTCTATTGCGCCTGCTGCCTGTACGAAAGATAGAGGATCTGCCTGGCCGTATCCAAACTCGTTATCTGGACGGGTTTCCAAAACACTACAGTCATTGAATCCAGGATCGTCGAGAAGTTGAATATCGCGTTCTATCGAGAGAGCGCTTACGATAGACTTGACCTGTTCATGGTCGATATCTGGGTTTGCCTCGACCATCAATGCAGCAATACCCGCCATGAGCGGAGTTGCCATACTGGTTCCAGATTTACTCGTGTAACCATCAGAAGTAGCGGCATCAGGGGCCATTATGTTCGACCCTATCGTCGAAACGTCGGGCTTGACACGTCCATCAGAGGTATAGCCCCTGCTTGAATAAATGGCCAAACCCAGATCCTTGTCCAGGCTTGCGACTGTGATGGGGAGATTTGCATCGCCTGGGCTGTCAATGGTATTGCAACCGGCCAATGTTGCGCCACCAAATTCATTTCCAGCTGAGAGGAATGTTATGATTCCCGATGCTGCGACAGCATCCATCTGCTGGCTCCATGCTGATGAGCCGTCGTTGTCGAAATGAATCTCAAACTGCTGCTCGCCAAGTGAAGAGGTTAGGATGTCTATACCTTTGGAATCCTTGTTCTCAATTGCCCACTGCGCACCTTCTATCACGTCTTGGATGTCGCCCTCACAACATGCGAGGATATTGACGACCCATGCACCTGGTGCGACCCCAACATACTTCGAACCGTCAGGCGCCTCTTGTCCACCGCCTGTGCCAGCAGCAATACCTGCAACATGTGAACCATGAGTCCCCGAATCGTATGATTCACTTGCTGGTCGCTCGGAGTCGGTGATTACAGCATCATAGAAAGCCGAAATCTTTGGGTCGCAATCAATTGTAATCGGAGTTGGGTTGAATGGATCTGGATCAGGCTGATCGCAACCTAAAGTAATCTCGTCATCCAAATCATTGAGTCCCTCATGATCTCCTCTCACCCCTGTATCTAGTACAGCGATGGTGACTCCTGTTCCATCATAGCCATACTGGGACCATACCTGATCAACCCCCATATTCGGGGCTGCTTCATTCATATGGGTTTCAGCCAAACCCAGATCCTCCAGCATTACGACTCCAGATAGATCGAGGATTGGGGAGTCGCGATGAAGAAGATCAATCGGGACTGTAGCGATCAGACTGTCCAGATATATCGGGCGCATTGTAACTTCCGCACCCAGTTCTTCAACCGCCTCGACGTCTGCTGAGGAGGGATGGTGATCATAATCAATGAAGACTCTTGCATTGCCGGCATCTGCCATCCTCCACCAACTGGAATAGAACTCAGTTGGTTGTTCAAGTAGCCACTCGAGCCTGTCATCAATCATGTTTTGATCGGAGTCTCTGGACCAATCATTCCACCACTCGTCATGGATCTCGAGAGCATGCCTTGGTTGCCACTCGCCGGCATGGTCGTAACCGCCTCTTTCACCATCTCGAGGATTGATCTGAGAAGCGGTGAGCGGGATGAGCAATGTTGCCAATATTAGCAGCGCGACTGCTCGACGCGATGTCGTCATCAAGTTCCCGGGTGAGGCTTACCTCATGTTACTTGCGCTCAATTGGAAACATGTGGGGGCGAAACGTCACCCTATTTAGCAGAACATCGGGAGGAAGGCTCATGGATGCGCCGAGCGAGCCGGATCAAGTGGCCTTGGCAGTCGATGCATTCAGCAAAGGTAAGCCTGTGATGGTTTTCGATTCTTCTTTCAGAGAGAGTGAGACTGATCTGCTTTGGCCGGCGCAATATGCCAGCCCAGAAGTCATACGAAAACTTAGACAAGATTGTGGTGGGCTACTCTTTCTTGCGATAGGCGAGGAGATCGGGGGTATGTTCGATTTGCCTTGGCTTCAGGATATACATGTTCATCCGACATTGACTGCCCTTCACCCTGTTCTTGATCTGCTTAAGACCAACGATTTGCAGTACGATACCCGGTCCGCGTTCACACTCTCAATCAATCACAGAGAGACGTACACAGGCATTACAGACAGGGACAGAGCGCTTACTACGAGAAGATTTGGAGAGCTATGCGACGAGTTGATGCGCTCCAATACGACGCCGGAAAAGGCTCGTATCGCTCTGGGAAAGGAATTTCGAACGCCCGGCCATATCCCCGTGTGTAGAGAGGCACCAGGGGGATTGACTTCTCGACAGGGGCATACAGAGCTAGCCGTGAGCATCGCGAGGCTTGCCGGATTGAGGCCTTGTACGATTGGAGCTGAGATGCTTCAATCAGATGGGGATGGGGCACTTCCTGTTGAAGAGGCTCGAATCTATGCGATGCGCCACTCCATACCCATGCTTACAGGCGATGATTTGCTCAAAGCCCATGGACTTGGAGATTAGGACGTGATTGGATGACTCGGATAATGGCTGTAGGTGTGTTCGATCTTTTACATGCAGGACATCTGCACTACTTGGAGCAGGCAAAACTGCTGGGAGATGATCTCGTAGTCGTAGTTGCACATGACGACACAGTTCGTCAGCGGAAGCATGAGCCGGTGACATCACATGACTTGCGGAAGAGGATGGTTGAGGGACTGAAACCAGTAAACTCAGCAATTGTAGGGAATCCCCCTTCTACACCCATATTCGATATATTGGGCGACATCTCACCAGACATTATTGCTCTCGGATATGATCAGAAACATTCCATAGATGCCATCCGGGAGGGGTTGGATTCGAATGGTTACGGGGATGTCGACGTGATTAGGGTAGATGGCCTTTCAGACGATCTTGATGGGACCAGAAAAATAATCGCCAAAATCTTGAGTCTTTGGCCGAATGAAGAGGGCGGCCCGTTTGAGGAGTGATTGATAGTGTTCACAGGTATTGTCGAGGGTAAAGCGGAACTTACTTCGGTGAAGGAATTCGATGGATTCACTAGATGGGTTGTTGAACTGCCCCCGAAGCATGGAGAAAATTTGGAAATTGGGGCGAGTGTCGCTCTAGATGGTGTCTGCCTTACTGTTGTCCAGATAGATGGTGACTCCGTGTCCTTCGACCTCATACAAGAGACTCTGGAACGTTCGACTCTCTGTGTTCGAAAAGCAGGTGACTGGTTGAATATGGAACGTGCTCTCAGATATGGTGATGAAGTGGGGGGGCATCTTGTATCGGGGCATGTAATGGCTGTTGGAAAAATAAACAGGATAGATGTTCCCGAGCAGGGTAGCAATGGATCGAAGACGCTAGATATTGAAATCCATGTGCCCCCTGAAGTCTCTGAATATATCTTCGAGAAGGGGTATATTGCAATAGATGGAATCTCCCTGACAGTCGGTAAGACCTATGAATCGGGAGAATTCAATCTCCACATTATTCCAGAAACAATACGACGTACGACACTTGCTGAAAAGGAAGTGGGCTCTACAGTCAATGTGGAAATAGAATCGTCGACCCAGGCCGTTGTCGATACTGTCAAGAAAATGCTAAGTGGAAATCCATTATTAGATTTAAACAACCGCGATCAACTGTCGAACCGGGAGGGGGACTCTGAATGAATTCCATAGCTCTTGTATGCGGTTCATTCCACAAAAAGGAAGTTGAAGAGATGATTTTCCATGCTGAATCGGAAGCAGCTGAATGCGGCCTAGAAATAACGGATGTAGTATGGGTCCCCGGTTCGATGGAAGCCCCCCTAGCAACTGCCCGTCTACTTGAAAATGAGCGGATTGCAGGCGTGGCCTGTCTTGGCATCATAGAGAAGGGGCAAACAAGCCACGGGCTTGCAATGGGACAAGCAGTGATCAAGAGTCTCGTTGATCTTCAGATTGGATATGACAAACCGGTTGGTCTAGGAATTATCGGTCCAGGTGCAGAGCCCGAACATATTGAATCTCGACTAGAGCCTCATGCCAGAGCAGCGATAAAGGCAATTCAAGCAATGATCGGGTAACGGTTCTGGCAATCATAATCCTCGATTCGTATGGTCAATGTTGAAGGGACTCCTAGCATTCAGAAGCGCATATGTCGCAGACCGTACACAACGTCATCATCATCGGATCAGGCCCAGCAGGGTATACTGCGGGCCTATACTCGGCTAGAGCCATGATGGAACCAATGATGTTCGCAGGGTACATGTCCGGAGGACAGTTGATGCTCACTTCGGACATTGAAAACTTTCCAGGGTACCCCCAAGGCATAGGCGGTCCGGAGATGATGATTGATCTGCGCTCACAGGCGGAAAGATTTGGACTTGAAGTGGTTGACAAGAATGTTGAGAGGGTTGATTTTTCCTCACGGCCATTCAAGATATGGGTCGAAGGCGAAGAATTCAGAGCCGAGACCGTCATTATTTGCACCGGTGCTGAAGCGATATGGCTCGGTGCAGAGGGGGAGCAGGGGCAGAAGGGTAGAGGCATATCCACCTGTGCGACTTGTGATGGTGCTTTCTTCAGGGA
>DATW01000034.1 GCA_002504845.1 Euryarchaeota archaeon UBA250
AATGCAACCCAGGTGCTCATGGTCATCCTCATAATATTCCTTGGAGGACTTCTGATCATGCTCACGAGGCGTCCGGGCCGGAGACCAAATGCTCCATTCTGAAAGCGTGTGCGAGGAGGGTGTGACCGACAATGCCCCTAGACGGCGTCGAACTGATGCCCGAACCTGAAGACTCTGCGATATTAACGGCAGTCGACCCCGATGCCGAGGGCTATTCGGGGGATGCTTATGGCGTATCTGACGAGGCCGCAAAGAAGTTACGTAGGCCAGTCACCTCTTTCCAGCCATTCATATGGCCCTATGGGGCAGTAGGTGCCTCTGCGAGCATCATCATCATGATTCTCATGTGGCCGATGATCCAACCGCTCATAACGGCGTACCTCCCCGCTTCTGGATGGGCTTACGAGTCCTCTGGGGTCGACGAACTTCGAGATGAAGGACTGGACGGGTCCGGAATCAAGGTATGCATAGTGGATACAGGAATAGATCCAGAACATCCCGATTTCAAAGATATGAATCTGGCGGGTTTCCGGGATTTTTATTCGTTCGATCATGGCACAGTGAGGGACGTAAGCCAATCCAACCATGGAACTGCCATGGCCGGCCTACTGGTGGCTAAAGGATCGGGGCCAATGAGAGGCATGGCGCCCAATGTTGAGTTGAGCGTAGCAGTCGGCCTCGGCCCAGAAGGAACAACAGGCAACAGCGTAAGGGTTGCAGACGCAATCCAATGGTGCAGGGTATCTCAACAGGTGAATATCATCAGCCTCTCCCTGGGTGGTCCTTTCGAGGCAACCTCGCAAATCGCATCAAGATCCGTAGCGGGAGCGGTCGAAGACGCATTAGATGCAGGCATATTTGTCGTTGCAGCAGCTGGAAATGCTGGCCCCCATAATTCGGATGTTTCCACGCCCGCCAATGTCGATCGCGTGATTAGTGTTGGCGCATATGACAGATTTATGACGCCATGGTCGAATAGCTCTGTAGGGTCTCAGATTGACCCCTATTCTGAGACAACAAGGGTATGGCCGAATCAGAAACCCGAGATACTCGCCCCCGGGTCGTATATTCTTTCAACGGTGTCAAGTGATAAATCCCCTCCATACGCATATTCAACTGGAACGAGCGATGCAACTTTGTTTGTGACTGGCTCTCTGGCCCTAATTCTCCAAGATCTGTCGCAGCGCAATGTGGTGAATATCTCCTCACTCAATGACAACAGAATCGACATTGTCAAGCAAGCACTCGCGGAGAGTGCAAAGCCCATGGGAGGACAAATCGGACATGACGAAAGATCGGGCTACGGCATGCTCGACGCAGTTGAGTGGCGCGACCGAGTAGAGTCTTCAGCTGACCAATGGTAGTCCCTTTCCTTGACGTCAGGATAAACTTGGCACACTTCGTCTTATATCCATGTACGCTAGCAGTGGGGGCATGCATGACCGTGCCGCCTCCAGAAGCCGCGCAATTGTCCTCATACTTCTGATCTCATCACTTTCAGCTTTAATTGGCCCTGCAGCCCCGGTAGCCGCTGATAATGAGACGAGTTCAGGATACATCAATGCGGTTGAAGTGTGGTCTGGAACGCACAACGTCGCCGGAGATATCATCATTTCACCCGGTGCTAAACTCATAATCGAACCATCTACCGAGGTCATATTCTCGAATGGGACTTCCCTGGAAGCAAGGGGGAATCTATGCATCGGGGCGGTATCATGCGGCGCTTCTCAAGATGCCACTTCCGCTACGCGAATATCCATGACTTGGACCGACCCTGAAAACGCCTCTGCCTCGGGAGATTGCGACGGCATGACCTTCGGCACCTCGACCTTGGGGATAGAGGATCCTTCATGCGGCGAGGGAATCATCATTAGAAGCACAATCGATCTCGCTCAGACTGCACTTCGTCATCTCGATATTGATTCTGCATGGGGGGTCCCATTCCCTGTGCCTATCGTGAATCAGTTTCGTTACGGTGCATTAGTTCTGCAGGGAGCATCGCCAGAGCTCATTGAACTACAATTTACGGACACGAATACTTCCAGCGTCCTTGCCACAGAACTCGCACAACCAAGATTCATCGGAGGATCGTACACCGTCGGAAATGACCAACAGAGCGGAGTCACTGGAAATGCGGTACAGATTTACGGAGGCGGCACGGGCAGTATCCCGATCCTGTTCGAGGATTCAGAATTCTTCTCTACGGATAGAGGGTGCCGTAATCAGGACAATGGCCGATCCGCGGTCTGGATCGAGGAATCGTTTGCGGAATTCAAAGATATAACAGTGGTAAGCGGGGACTTCGGACTGAGTTACAGGTCCTCTGCCGGCAAGGTGTCTGGATCCACTATCAATGTGAACTGTAATGGCATAGATATCAACGGCATGATATCCGTTGGAACCAATGAATACGCTGCTAATGTTTCTGGCAATACGATTACGACTGTTGAAGGTACGCCAATAACGGCATATGCCGGGGCACTAGCAGAGATACACGACAATACCGTGTCCGGCGCTTCAGCAGGGTCCGGCATAGGAGTTCAGTCGAGCAGAGTGACAATCCATGGAAATACGATAGGCCCCATAGGGGGCTGGAATGGAATCTGGTTGTATGGGTCGTTCGATGTTGACGCCCAGAACAACACGATTAGCGATACGGCAAAGGAACCAGTCATGGCAGGAGATTACTGGGCAGGGGACAACCCCGACGTCCGTCGCCTGTATTTCGCTAACAACGAAGTAACCGTGCCAGGCACGGGGATGTGCGTGAGTAGCACGTATTGGGGAGGAGAATTCCCCTGCTCGGTCGTACAAGTCCACAGGGCAGGTGCAACAATTGTTGACAATGTTTTCACAGCAGGAGGATCAGCAGACGGAATCCGAGCAACTGGAGCATTGCTCAATGTACAGCGAAATACATGGAATCTCAATGCCGAAGGCGCTGTCATCCAGAACTACAATACCGGATTTGCAGGGGCTCAGCAGTATGGTAGCCTAGCATTCTTCAGCGAAAATGAGTGGAATGGAGTCACGAGTACGTACAATATCACCAAGTCCTCTGTCACCGTACAGTCTGAGACGATACCGAATCCAGGTGACGGAGAGGTGCCTGTAAAACTATCATGGAGCGACCAGGAAGCATGGCCAGGCGTAGTTGATAATGACAATGATGGGGAACCAGACGGTGATTGGGACACGAACATCATCCCCCATCAAGTCACAAGCTGCGCCATATGCCCCGATTACACCCCTCGAGACTTCCCATTGGCTCTCAACATGGATAACAACTCCACAGTCTTCACATTTTCAAACGTCGTCAATCTTAATCTCTCAAAGATACAGATAGCCACGCAACCAACTCTATACTCCGTACAGGTAAAGAGAGCCGAGTTGGTGCGATTTCAGGCTATATCCAAAGGTACAGCTGTGCCCGGTACCAATATACTCATCGAGGACGGGGTGGGGAACGATCTGTATTCTCTCGAAACGCTTAGCGATGGTAAGACCCCGTGGGTATCGTTGCCTTCCAATTCTCATCTGGATTTCAGAGGTCTAGAAGGCGGAGATAACCCTGATGGCTTTGCTGATGACGAGTATGAGGATTCTTGCTCGGATGGCGTAGATAACGATGGCGATCTCGTCTATGACATGCAAGACGACTCATGCGACTATGCCGCAGGGACTAGGGAGATGTCCAAGTATTTCGTAAGGGGTTACAAG
>DATW01000086.1 GCA_002504845.1 Euryarchaeota archaeon UBA250
AGCAGGAAGAAGGCTGCTGGAAGAGTGTCTCAATCGACCGCAATTCCAAAGGACGCAGTTCCCGAGACTAAGGTGCCCACATGGGTAGAGTCATTTTTCGGCGGCCCGCTTGTCCCCTCAGTCAGATTCCTAGCACCAAATAAGACCGTGGTGCGTCTGCAAACTGCATCCGTGACTGTGCTACTATTGCTCGGCCTCGTGACATTCATGATAACCCCCTCTTCAGGAACTGCATGGTTCTGGTTCTCAAATATCATAGGAGTACCCTGGTTTAGCGGCATAATTCACTATCTTTTGTTAATAGGGGGAGTTGTCGTGGGGGCTTATGGAGTCCTACAACGGGATCAGCGCATGATATTGGCGTCTCAAGTCGCCGTGATATTAGTCACCATAAGATTCGCAGGGAGCAAAGTGGAATTTGCAATGGAGGCACTGAACATCGGAAGCGAATTGATACAGAAGCTTCTGCTGATATTCTATGCCCTTTTCCTAGTCATGTATATTGAACTCTCATCCGGAGTGATACGTTTCTCGATGCTTGATACATCAATCAGAACCCGAGAGGTATACGTCATGGGTCAAGAACGAATAATACAGAAGTACAACCTATCTCTCGGGACTACCCCTGCAATTGCAGGATTTGTCGCCTTGATCACACTCCTCATCAATGTCATAATACCCGCCTTCGTAGGATTCTTCGATGAAGTTGCATCAAACAGACTCAGTGAAAGTGTTGAGTTGACTAGTGTCTATGGTGTCGCACTGGGAACGGCCATGGTTTTCGGCATAATAGCAATATCATTCAGCGTCAACCTTCCAGCGAGAATACAGAAATTCCAGGAAGGCCGTGCAGAATAGTCATGCAGAGTTATCTTCAAACTGCTCGGACAGAGTCAAAAGATCGGCAATTACGAGTATTGCAGCGGCCTCCGCCACTGGAACGGCTCGTGGGCCGATTACTGGGTCGTGTCTCCCTGTCACCTTCAACATCCGTTGTTCCCCACTGGGGAGGTGAAGAGTAGATTGAGGGCGAGGGATGCTGCTGGGGGGTTTGAAGTGTACGACTATACGAAGTGGCGCCCCTGTTGAACGGCCTCCAAGAGCCCCATCCGGAGAGTGGCCGGCAGATGGCTCAGGTGTTGGACGATCGTCTTGAAGAGTCCATGAATCGTTGTGCTCTGAACCCTTCATCCTGGAAGCACGTATACCTCTGCCGAATTCCACTGCGCGTGCACCGGGTATTGCCATCATAGCACGTGCAAGCGCAGGTTCGATGCCATCGAACCAAGGCTCTCCCATTCCAATCGGGAGTCCGCTGACTATGCATTCGACAGATGATCCCAAGGAGTCGCGATCCTTCCTAGAGCTCTCTATCACGCTTGAAAATAAATCTGCAGCCTCTGAATCAAGGCAATTGAGTCGTTGCATAGACTCTTTTTGGGTTTCATCGATCTGATTCAAATCAAGCAACGAACGCGATTGAGATTCGCCTACAGAGTAAAGATGGGCCCTCACGTGAATTCCTCTTTGAGACAGCAGTGGTCTAGTCTGGCTGGCTGCTGCTACTAAACCAAGAGTGAGACGGGCGGATTGCGACCCTCCCCCCCTAAGGTCTGCTGCGCCTCCTGAGCGTTCTATCTCAACCATGTCTGCATGGCCTGGGCGTGGATGATCTGGAAGAAAACCATAATCGCTTGATTTGGCATCGTTGTTTCTTGCTACGATTAATATCGGCCAACCAGTTGCTCGGCCCTCGTAGACCCCAGAAAGAATCTCGCATTGATCTGCCTCAAGACGCCTGCTCATCCCCTTTCTCCCTGGCTTTCTACGTTCCAACTCTTTTACTAGAGCATCATTGTCAATGTTGGTTCCCGCAGGTATTCCTTCGAGAAGTGCGCCTACGGATGGGCCATGGCTCTCTCCGAAGAGAGTTACGCGTATATTATCGCCAAGACTCATGCCCACTGTATTGCCTCCGTTTGACATGGATCATGCGCAATCTTCGTAGTTATTGTTGGTCCGTATGCGCCTAGAACCTCAGAAAGATGGCTTACCTGGTCTTGTTCGTGTAACACGCCTATAGCGGGCCCAGAACCCGATATATTGGCAGTGTAATCCAAAGAAAACAGTCTATCAATAATCTCAGTTGCAAGTCTATCGCCCGTCGACAACGCTACTGCATCTGCATTTTCCCTCATTGCCCCTCGGATATCTCCAGACATCAAGTGGTCTCTAGCCGTCTTAAATTTTGACCTATTCACATAGAAATCCGACTTTTCAGGAGTTGATTTCCTTGTCCCTCTAAGCAATAATGTGCACATGCTCGATTTGATATCAACCGAGGCTACTGGCTCAGACGGATTTGAAGAATCAGTGCGAATAACCGCCGCCATCCTACCTAGCGCTGACCATGTATCATCGAATGACCCCGTCATCGAACACCCTGCGCGAAGTTGCATCTGAGTTGCTACTTGGATGATCTCCGAGTCTGAAAGGGATATGTCGTGCATTGTTGCTGCGAATCTGACTGCGCTGACTGAAGCTGCTGATGAAGACTTCAAACCCATAGAAGAAGGTATATTGCTCCTTATTTCGAAAAAGAACGATTTTCCTACATCAAACCCAGTCACGTCCACGAGAGAGGGGCGTAATTGTGCCAACAACACATGCGGATCTTGATCGATATTTGGCCATGAGTCGGATGCAAAGGCCTCGCAGGTTAATTCCAGCGGAATTGTACAGCCCCAGTCACAACCGGATGCATGGAGGATGCTCATACCCCCATAAGCGCGTGTAGAAGCTTCAGAATTCATCTTTCATTCATCTCCCCTGCCAACTCAAGACCAACATGGCGCATGCCTGAATCGCCTCGAATGAGTATCTTGTCACCCGCCTTTAGCGATGTTACGCTTACATGTCCCCCTGGTTTGACTAGGCGGACTGTCTCTGCCTGCTGGACCAGTATCTGTCCAACATCATGTCCTGATGAAAAATGAATGATCAGAAATGGCCTTCTCTCGATTTTTAGACGACCGATTGTAGCTGGGCGTAGTTTTCCTTCCGAATTTACTACAGCCACCTCATGTCCTGCTTCAAGCTCACTGAGATATCTTGTGGAGCCGTCAGCCATCAAGCAATATGCGTGTACAGCACCAGCATTCACTCTAAACGGACGTGTCGGGACATACTCGGAGGGGATAGTCTCTCCATGTATCATTGCCATTGCATTGGCCGATGATCCAATCAACATGCCTTCCCCCAAATCGAGCCTTTCCGTCAGATCTACGCAAACTCGTTCCCCGACTCCGCCAGATTGTATTGATGTCACATCTGCAATTGAAAGGCGTGCTTCTTCGTAGGTTGATTCGGCATATTTCGAGATTTTCTCTCCGACAATTTTCTTCGCGGCACGGATGATTTTTGATTCAAATGGCACCACTATTGCATCGACCCCGTGTTGCAAGGCAAAGGCTGCGCCGTTGAGCTCGATTTCCTTCGAAATCGAAGCTGCAACCTTAGTTCCGGATCCAGATGCTGCAGCGATGATGTTCTCTAATGGTATCATTGTCCAATCAGAACATCGAACAAGTATCCATTCGACCATACCGATCAACGACTTTGCTTCTTCTTGGCCTCTAAAATCATCGAGTTGCACGACTGCCACGTCACTTGAAGATCCATTCCAAAGTCTACTGAACTGATCTTGCAATTCTTGATTTACTTCCCCCTCGGATTCGAGGGCCGTGATGTCAAGCCACAAATCCATGCGCCATTCACTCCAGCAATGTGGAAGCCTGGTCAGCGGTTGCGCCTTCGTGCACAATTGCTCTGAGGGCTTTAATCCTGCCAACCCGATTGGATGAGGAGAAGACTTGCCGGCCCATGCACACTCCCGAAGCTCCTGATGATACCGCACTTTCTACAATCTCGAGTGTATGAGTGAACGGCTTGCCCATGGGGCCGCCGGCGATTAATACTGGAATAGGGACTGAGGAGCAAACCTCTGCGAAAGACTCGGCGTCTCCCGTCCACGGCACCTTGGCCACATGGCACCCCAACTCCCAGGCCACACGAGCTGCATGTGCAACACCATTAGTCGCATCCTCCTCATTTAGCACCAAGTTTGGGCCTCTTGGATATACCATCCCTAGAACTGGGAATGTGTATTTCAATGCAGAAGTGGTGAGGGAGCCTGCAGATTCTATCATCTCGTATTCTCTTCTATCTCCAAGATTTATTTGACATGAAAGAGCACTTGCACCTCTATTGTAGGCCTCTTTCGCAGTTCCAACAAGCATCTTTCTATCCGCATTTTCCCCGCCGTGTATCGTAGACGCTGATACGTGCATTACGAAATTTTTCCATTGTGTCCTGGATAATTGATGTGAAAGTACCCCTTTCTGGAGAACAATCGCGTCGGCACCTGCAGATATGCAATCATCTACGGCTGAATCAATGTCATTGAGACCTTCCACCGGATACGAGCTTAAACCGTGATCCATGGGTATCCACACACCTCTGCCACCAGGCAACAGCGATGAGAGAGCGTCGTTGACGTCATCTGCCATACAGTGGACTAACAGGTCGATGCGTTTGAATCTCTGCTATTCGTCTGCAAAATCTGCAACTACTGGCGCGTGATCTGAAACCGTAAGGCCGCCTTCCCGTATTATCTCAGCTGAGATGAAGATTTCAGAGGCTGCAGGGTTGGCGAGGACGTAGTCTATTCTCCACCCCCTGTCGAGCTCTCTGGCCCTACCCCTGTTAGACCACCACGAGTAAGGCCCCTTTATTGGCCCAAGATGCTTTCTGAGTAAATCTTCCCAACCGATATCGATCAGTCTATCGAACCATTGCCTCTCATGATCAAGGAATCCGGATGTCCTCTTGTTTCCTTTTGGATCCCATATGTCGTTCTCAGTGTGGGCTATGTTCAGATCCCCGCAAAGTAGGGCGGGTTCCTTCGATTCGACGAATTTCCTACTCCAATCGAGCATATCTTCGAGCCATTGATCTTTGTAGTCTTGACGCTCCTGCCTCGCAGAGCCATTTGGAAGATACATATTGATACAACTCAGATTACCATGCTTTGTAACCAAAACCCTACCTTCCGGATCTCTAGTCTCGTCCAAATTGGTATCAATACCCCTTTCAATCTCTTTCATTTCGATTCTCGAGCATGACATAACTCCAGAATATCCTTTCTTATCGGCTGGATGCCAGATCAACTCATATCCCTCTGGCTCAGACCATTCCTTTGGCATCTGTTCAGGCAGCGCCCTAACCTCTTGGAATAACATGATGTCAGCGTCGATCTTCTTGATGAAATCATCAAGTCCCTTTCGATGAGCGGCTCGAATGCCATTCAGGTTCCACGTAACAACCCGCATAGAGACGGGCTCACTGAGATAGGTCTTTGACTTTCTCGACGAGGTCTAACCTACTAATTCGCCACATTCCGAAGGGAGTGAGCATTACGGATATGAATACAACAATGCCAATAAGTTGCGCTATAATCATGAAATCGGGGCTGACAGTCAGATAAAATGCCCATTGTATGAATGTAGAAACCAAGGCTTGAGTGCCGATAATTGTGAATCCGGTGGCCAGAATTCCGCCTATTAGGCCAATGGCGATATGTTCGCCCAGCATCATACTCCCAATCTTGTTGATTGGGGCGCCAAGCACCCGCAGTGTCGCTATCTCCACGTCTCGTTCTGCAAGATTCATGATTAGCGTGTTGAATAAAACGACAATCGCAATGATAATCCCAAGCGCTAGGACAGAGCTGAAAATTCCCTGTTGCTGTTCGAGAAGGTTCTCGAAAGTTGATATTAAGTCCTCTTTTTGAGTCACTCCCAGCGAAATCTCGCCCAATTCGCTGTCGACTTCCGCCCCCTGTGGCAGTTCAATCAAAACAGAGGTCGCCTCTATCCCCACCACGGGAACCAAATCCTGTCGATGGAGATATATGGTTCTCGATATTTCGCCTTGAGTGATTCCGGTTATCTCAATATTCATTGGAGTGGCTCCGAACATGATTGTCTGAGTTTGACCGACTTGCCAATCCAGGAAGTGCTGCAGCCCCTCATCGACGAGCACCTGAATAGTTTCAGAATTGGCCACAGGAAGTGATCCTTCTTTGAGATCTAAAACTATCATCGAATTGTCATTGGTTGATATTGAGTCTAATCCATTGGCTGATAGATACCTCGTATCTCCCTCCGGGTTGGCTGGGAACGCTAACTTCCACTCGTAGTTTGCACCCTGCTCCTCAGCCCATTCACTAACTGCTACCTCTCCCCCAAATGGAACTACAACTTCAGCATCCCAGTTTTGGTTCTCCTCAACATTGCCAACTATCGCATCTTCCATGGTGCCCATCATCAGCGTCATACTTCCGAAAATTAACATCGACAGGCCAACGGCGAAGAACGTGAAGACTAGTCTGGCTGGCTTTCTTATGCTAGATCGGATGGTTAGGCCTACGGTGGAAGGGAGTCTGGAAGTTAACTTCTGCAGCATCCTAGATGAGAGTCTAATCTGATGTTGTCCGCGCATGATTTCTAGAGGCTGCAGCCTGGAAGCCTGTATGGCTGGGAGAATACCGGAAAACAGGACTACTAGCATGGCGATCCCGGATATTTGCAGCAAGATTGGATTGATATCTGCAGATTCGACAATTGGTATTCCCAGCACTCCTTCATACACATCTAACATAGCTGGAGCGCCGAATAATATCCCAGATATCGCCCCGAAGAGACAACCTACCAAACCGATTATTATCGGCATCAGGATATATCCTGGGATTATGACATTTCTTGGGATTCCAAGAGTCCTCAATATCGCAATTTCCCTAGACTGGGACTGTACCAACCTTTGAAGGCTCAAGAAAATGGTTATTCCAGCGACTATTGCAATCATAGCAGTAACTGGGACATAAATCTCCATTGCAGATTCGGCGTCGGCACGAAGATATTCTACAGATTCTACTCCAGAGCGGCTGTATACTAATGAGGGAGAGTCGTGAATGTCCTGCAAAATAGAGTCGATTTTACCAATGACGACTGTGATTTCTTCGCCTTCGATATCGATAGTCGACTGCAAGTCATAATCCGGAGTTCCGACTATGTCGATGAGGAGGAGGTTTGCTGACCCGTCGCTGAGATTCGCTAACTTCTCGAGCCCCTCGGCCGTCAAGTATCCCGTAGCAAATGTTCCAGGGTCAGCGGGGAATAATGACCCGCTCTGAGCGTAGTATAGGTGGTTTGAATGGTGCCCTATGCCAACGACACTGTAATTCATACTGCCGGATCCTGCCCCTATAGTGATGCTGTCACCGATTCCAACATCCATTCCTTCGGCCACCCTCACATCCACAACTATCTCATCATCTGCGCTAGGCATCACTCCAGAGCAACATTCATGATCGGGGAACCAAACTCTGTCGACATGTCCTTGATCGATTCCGTGCCACACTGCAGGAACGATGGCCTCTTCACCGTCATCGCTGATGTGAAACATGACGCCGTCTAGTTTCAGACGGGGTTCACATTCGTTTAGTGACAAATCTGAATCGGGCCATTGATACTCAATTTCATCACAAATCGAGTCGGCAACACTTCCATTCCACGTCGAGCTAGGATTTTCTACCCAAATATCTGCAAGGTTCACGCCCTTGTCTGTATCGGCATAGATATCTTCGTACATGCTTGAAGCGGTATGGGCGTATGCTGCAAAAGAGATGCCTGCGAAAACGCCGACCATGACCATAATCACTACTGCGAAGAGTCGTATCTTTGTACGCCACAGACTTCGTGCCAAACGCTTTGTTAGTAATCCAAACAAGAGTTCCACCTCATTCAACAATCTCATCAGAAATTACTTTTCCACTGTCAATCCTAATCACTCTTGTAGCGAATTCGATCAATGATTCATCATGAGTCACCAGAACACAGGTTATTCGTTCCGCATCGCATGCCTTGACCAAGACTTCCATCACCATCGATGAAGTCTTTGAATCCAGATTTCCTGTCAATTCATCCCCCAGCAACAGCCTCGGACTCTTGGCGAGACTGCGAGCAATTGCAACTCTCTGTTGCTGGCCTCCGCTGATCTCTGCGGGAAATCTGTTCACTTCGTCCTCTAATCCGACAATTTTGAGGAGATGTCGTGCTCGCTCCTCGTCCCTTCCATCGGCCAATTCTTGAATGAGCAAGATATTCTCAAGAACGGTTAGATCCTGTAGTAGATTGAAAAATTGGAATACATACCCGATATTATCCCTCCTAAACCGAGTCATCTGTTCGCTAGCCTTCGCCTCAGGTCTAGAATGGGTGAAATAATCAATAGGATAGAATAAAAATCGAAGTGGTGGCATGAGGGTAAGAGGATTCCATGGGATTGAGGATATTCTTTCCCATAAATTAGGCCCCAATACCGGGGCCCTTGGTACCTCCAAGCCCGCGAATTCGTAAGAACCTCCAGTGGGTGTGTCCAATGCAGAGAGACAATTGAGCAAGGTGGACTTCCCGGACCCAGAAGGTCCGAGGAGAATTATTCTCTCGCCCTCCTTTATTTCCAAATCGACCCCATCAAGAGCTTTCACGGTTCCTGACGGCATGACGTAATGTCGCTCAAGTGATTTTATGTTCACTAGCACCATGGTCAAAGGAGGACGTATGATGCTAATTTACTCTCGTATTTCGAAGGTGACTAATTCAGAGATACTCGGTTGAAAAATGCCATGGATTCCCTGAAGAGTTCTTCTCTCCTCCGTCTTTTATTTCTCCTCAGATGGAAGAATGTGAATAGGAAGACCAGTCCTATCAAAAAAGGAATCAGGACTTCTGCCTGATATCTTTCCATGAATTCGATTATTCCTCTTGCTGTGTACGCCCATGTGATGGATGCTGCGGTTCCGCCCAAGGTGCATGCAAAGAGTACCCGCTCAAATTTCATTCTCGCAACAAGCCCCAGCATTGCACCAACTAATACCCCACTTGCCATGAAGGGGATCCAGACGAATACTATCAGGCCCCAGAAACCATACCTATCTATTCGTTTTCTATTACGCTGCGCCACATATTCGACACTGGAAAGAATATCGCCCCCAACAGTCTGGAGCAGTGTTCCCGTTATTCCAGGCTGTTTAGCAACAAGTGCTTCTCCAGAGAAATTCGAACCGCCTTGCTCCACACGTCCTGCAACTGCTTGGTCTGCAAGAGTTCGCCTTAGGTTCCTGGCGCTGACTATCACCTTCCTTCCATTCAAGAGATCGGCGAGATCATCCTCTAGACGCTCAGACAGGCTCTCCTCGATTTCGATGAAGTTCCTTGGGAAGAAGAAGTAGCTGAATCTCATCAAGGGCCTGTAAATCATCCTGACATAAACGGCCTGATTGTCTGCAGATACAAGTGTGCCTTCATCTGCCAGATCATACTGTTCTAGTAACTCGGATATTACCGGTCTTGCAGAATCTTCAATCATTCCTACTATGGAAATGGAATCAAAGAATGGCCTGTAGTCGGCATCTATTACCGATGGGTCGAATCCTTCCAGAGACAGGCTCGAATCCATGACTATCGATTCTTCTGGCCTGATTGCGCCAGTGGATTGAACACGTAGCTGTAATGGCCGCATTTCACCGAATATGGCGAATTCGGATAGCATATCTCGCATCAAGATTGAGCGGACTTCTGTTAGAGTCATGATGCTCTGACTTTTCGATGTGTATGGGACAAAGACATCGATTGATATGGCGCGCTCTTGCATACGGAGGCGTTCAAAATCAATCTCAATTGAGGCCTCATCTTGAGAATGCTCTAGAATTCTGACGATTAGTCGCTTAATCTGATTTTGATCTAGAGTTTCTTCGCCTTCACGATGATACATTTTGTGCATCAAAGGATACTGTATGTAGAGGAAAACGATTGACATCCCTAATGAGACAAAGGCCATCCACCAAGCAGGTACTCCGCCACTTCCTCCCGTTAACATAGCAGTTTCTCTCCCGCCTGCCCATTCGGCGGCCATCAATAACCAACCCCATTCTCCGAGATTCTTGAGCGTCATACATGCTCGTGGGCCAGTCTCTTCTACATCGATGTCAATTACCTCTCCACTTGAGAATAATCCCCCGCCCCTCTTATGCTCCACTTCAATTCGAAATTCCTGATCAAAGATAGCTGGGGAAGAATCGACGATTTGTGATAGATTTCCTTCCTCCAGTGAATCAGGTGGTATCTCATGAATTGAAACCTTTACGTGTTGCTCGCCAATCATAATATTCTCGCCGTTAATTGTTACAGACAGGTCCCCTAAGCCACCTCGTAACTCTGCAGTGGAGTTATTACTCGAATCTAGATAGATAACTCGCATTGCCATATCGCTATCCGGAACGTTATACGAACGTGCACGCAGGTCATGGTGGTCTTCGAATACTGATAGCCATATCTCGCCTTGTTTATCCATACATTCCCCTCCTGTGTCCAAAGGGGTTCTGGATAAGGTCTGATCTATAGCGACCGAATCACCGGCTATCAAACCAGTACTTGCAACTGTGATAAGTATCACAAATAGTCCACCGAAGATAACTCCGAAAAGGAGTACATAATCCTCGATGGCCCAACGAAAGAACCTCGTATCTCCCAATCTTCTCTCTCTTATTGAGTCAAGATCGCGATCAAGCCGTATTTTCTCAGCCTCAGAGATGATATGGGAGACATCACCAAGATCTACTTGGCCGTCGTTGTTTAGATCCAGTCGAGAGGACTTGCCCTCGGTCGCCACGATATTCCATACCACAGGTACTTCATCAAACCGTTGGCGGCTTTCGCTCGAATTAGCCAGCTGATTTGGTGCAGGGGACAGGATTCGAACCTGCGAAGCACTACGCACTGGGACCT
>DATW01000028.1 GCA_002504845.1 Euryarchaeota archaeon UBA250
GTAAGTGGGCGTGGGTGGGGTGAGCCGTATTCTAGGCTAGACCATGCTTTCAGGAATGCTTCTTCGAAGCCCCTTCCTATTGCCATTACTTCGCCAGTGGACTTCATTGATGTCCCGATGGTCCTGTCTGCGGTTCTGAATTTGTCAAAAGGCCACCTAGGTATTTTTACAACGCAATAGTCCAATGTTGGCTCAAACGCAGCCGTGGTCCCTTCTCCGGTGATAGGATTCGGTAACTCATCGAGCGTGTAGCCAACAGCGATTAACGCCGCCATCCTAGCAATCGGATAACCAGTCGCCTTAGATGCCAGGGCGGAGGACCTTGAGACTCTCGGGTTGACCTCTATAACTCGATATTCGCCTGTTGACTGTTCTACAGCAAACTGGACATTGCAGCCTCCCTTTATGTTCAATCTTCTAATTAGTTTGAGTGCTGCATCCCTGAGATTCTGATGATCCCTGTCTGACAGAGTCTGTTGGGGTGCAACTACAACAGATTCCCCTGTATGGACGCCCATTGGATCCAGATTTTCCATCGTACAGACAATTATTGCATTATCTGATGTGTCACGCATAACCTCGTACTCATGCTCCTGCCACCCTAGGATACTTTCCTCGATGAGAACCTGCCCTATGGAAGAGTGCAGTATGCCCTGTCTTGCTATCTCAACGAGTTCCCCCGTATTGAATGCAGTGCCGCCCCCAAGGCCCCCTAGCGTAAACGCTGGGCGTATTAGCAGGGGGTATGCTCCGAGATCTTCTGCTGCAGCTAGAACCTCGTCTATCGAGCTGCAAGCTATCGCACGGCACACGGGGAGATCTATTTCTTCGCAGACTTTCTTGAATCGATCTCTGTCTTCGGCATCATCTATTGCCTGTAGATCACACCCGATTAATTCCACACCAAGTTTTGCCAGTGTACCCTCGTGGGCTAATGCTGTGGCTATGTTGAGTGCTGTCTGGCCGCCCATCCCGGCGAGAAGTGCGTCCGGCGATTCGATTTCCAGTATTCTTGCGACGACTTCGGGCAAAAGTGGCTCAATGTATATTTTATCTGCCATCTCGGGATCATTCTGTATTGTGGCTGGATTGGAATTGATGAGTATGACCTCATAACCATCATTTCGAAGTGCTCGGCATGCTTGTGAGCCTGAAAAGTCAAATTCTGCAGCTTGACCTATTCTGATGGGCCCCGATCCAAGTATCACGATTCTCTTCAGATCATCTCTCCGAGGCATTAGGCTCTACTCCTGACTTCCAGGGTGGAATTCAAATGGTCGTCAACGATATCTGAAAACCGGTCGAAGAGCAGGGACGCGTCATGAGGGCCGGGACAAGCCTCGGGGTGGAATTGAATTGTGAAGCATGGCCTATCTATGAGGTCTAGGCCTTCTACGGTCCCGTCGTTTGCGTTGACGTATCGTACCTCAAATTTACTTTCTAAGATATTCTCATTCGAGTCTGAATGGGCTCCAGAAGGATGTGGTGCGAGCATTCCCTTGGCTGGATCTTCGACTGCAAAGCCGTGATTCTGACTGGTGATATGCACTTTGTTGGAATGTAGATCAAGGACAGGTTGATTCGCACCCCTGTGCCCATATCTGAGCTTGTATGTCCTGAGGCCTGCTGCCAATCCCATTAGTTGGTGCCCAAGGCATATTCCCATGACTGGGAGTCCTGCCCTAACAGCCTCTGCCAGAGTGTTTCTGGCATCACTAGCAGCACCGGGATGTGCAGGGTCCCCGGGCCCATTTGAGGCGAACAATGCTACTGGCTTCCAATCTGAGACGATGTTCTCGAATGGTAAACTCGCTGGGCACCACACGACCTCGAATCTGCTACATAATTCTCGGAGAATATTGTACTTAATTCCGCAGTCTAACACGGCAAGTCTGGGGAGTGGCTTGCCCTCTTCATCGCTGGCCCCAGGATTGAGGATAGCGGCATGGTTCAGCGTTACTTCTCCCACCAGATCTTCTTGATCAGGAGGGTGCATGCTTCCGAGTCTCTTCTTCAACTCATCTTCACGGTCGATGGGGCCGAATATTGCTAGAAGCGTTCCATGTTCCCGTACTCTACGAGTCAAAGCTCGAGTATCGATATCGCATATGCCCGGGACATCGTGGGATCTGAGGAAATCGTGTACGCTGCCAATCGAGTCCCTGTGATCTGGATTGACCATGAGTTCTCTGCATACTATCCCGCGAGGATGTATTCCGGAAGATTCGCTTGTTCCGGGGTGTATTCCGTAGTTGCCGAGTAATGGCCAAGTGAATGTTAGAATCTGGCCAGCAAAGGACGGGTCGGTCATACTCTCCTGATATCCACACATACCGGTAGTGAAGACGAGTTCTCCTTCCCCTGTAGAGCAAGAGCCGAAGAGGCGCCCCTCCGCCCTAGTGCCGTCTGCTAGAAGCAACACCCCTGGTGGCCCCATAAACGGTTCTTCGGATGTATTTTTGAGGAGTTTATCAGCAGCATCAGGGAATGATGGGGGGTCTATAACGCCCTTCTGATTGAGGCCGGGGCTGAATCCACCGGGGTGAGGAGGCCTCGACATCGAGTATGATGCCTGAATGCGATTCTTATACATTCACGACACGTCAGTACTTTTCTCATCGACGACATTCTTCCCTTCTCTTGAGGGTATGACTCTTATTGAACCGCCTTCAAATCGGCTCTGTATGGCAACAGAACTGTGCCACTGCGAGAGTGCGACTGCCAGAGCTGCAACTTCTGAATGTGGTTGATTTCCAACGGCCACATTGTGGTTTGAGATGCCAAATAGCTCCCCGGGCACTTTCGCGCCGCCGACGACTAATGCCACTGGACGATCTCGCCGAATCTTCGGAAGCGCCTCTGAAACTTCCTCCCCGTACATGGTGAGATGTACTATGATTCCCGGAGACCTCTCTTTTGTTCCTTTTTTGAAAGATTTCAGATATGCCATCGGTCTTGATTCGTATCTTGCTGAAAAGGACCCGCCGAAACGTTCTGACACATTATTCCAAGTTTCAATGATGCTCGGATCTTCATCTCCGCATAGAACAATTCCATCAGCCCCGAGCGCCCTAGCAGTGAGGCCGAGATGGGACGTAATTCTCTTGTCTCGATCTATACGGTGCCCCAATCTGACAACCTCTAGCCAGGGTAAATGCTGTTGGACCACGAGTCACGGGAAGGGTGGGGACACATCATCATCACCCTCATCGGAATCATCCACCATCTCAAAGACATCGAATGGGAGATAGTGGTGCTGTCCGAGGACCCAAGACAGTAGTATCGCGCTTATCCCGCTCATAGTGGATGC
>DATW01000005.1 GCA_002504845.1 Euryarchaeota archaeon UBA250
CTGATGAATGTAGAATTGAATTGTATCTGAGCGGAGAAGTTGATTTGTACAACATTCAGTCTCTTGAGACGCTGACTCTCGCGATGAATGTTTCAAATATCTCTCGTGCTACCTATACAATAAATGCGCCTTACGTAGAAGGGATGAGGCTGTCTCTGTTTGAAGAATGTGAGGGGCGTGACCTGCTTAATGGGGGTTCGCCTACACCTATCAGAGGCTCGTGCATAGGGGATGGTTCTTCTTCAGTGGTGACGAATTACAATGATCTGGGGGGCCTCACTCTACAAATCGAGCCAGATCGGCCGAATGCGTATTGGCCTTCTGGAGAAGATCTATTCTTTGATCTCACAACCATTCCTCCTCCCGTAGACGATCCTCCTTCATGGACGTTAGAGGCGCCTGAAAACGGTACATTGTGGGTCTACGGTATAGTTGAAGGAGAGGTTTTTGATCCCAATGTGGTAATCGAAGATTGGGATGAAATCGCTGGATGGTTTATCGATGATATGGCCGTTTCGAAACTAAACATAAATTGCTACAACGACGAAGACATGGAATCCAATCTATTTGGAGAAGACAGGACGATACGAGCAACTATCCCGGATGATACGGGGCAATTCGAATTCAGCTGTTCAGCCGTCGATCTCTCCGGCCAGCAATCAGCGGAGAGGAGCTTTATGGCGACGAGTGGATTCACAGTGAGCAGTAATTCGTCAGAGGATCCCCCAGCTATCCATGAGACGGTGGATATGGAATTCTATGGTGTTCAACTTCCGATTACAGATAACGGAGTTACACAACAGATCATTCTGGAAATAGGTCTGAGCCAAAATAATGAGGAACCCGTATACTATGAAAACGCGATCGTTCTACAGAATGGAGAACAACAGATATTCAGTGAATCTTCCCTGAATTTAATTCCTGGCGCTGTTGATGTCTGGTTCAAGATAAGTGGCGATGGAATCCAAGAACGTGTTGAGAAGAGCAGTTTGATATTGCAAAAAATTGGCGACCCCCCGATCATTTCAATCTTGAATAGCGAGTGGGTAGGTACCACATGGAGCATGAATGGAATGTTCGGAGAACCGGATGGGGAGGATGTGTCATTCAGCATGCTGATTGATGGCAATAATTTGGGGAATGTCGATGCATTGGGCAACTCTTGGTCGGTAGGACCCATCGACTTTGCACTCTTCGATCCGGGGGAGCATACCGTTACAGTACGTGTCTGTGATGCCTCAGGGATGTGTTCATCTGCTGATCGGAGCTTGAACTCAACGGAAGCGTTGGAAGCGCCCAGAGGAACAGAGCCACCGCCCAAGGCCGACCAAAATGATGCAGAAGGCCTCCTGCCATTCCCAGGATCATCGTCCATGATTGGAATTCTTGCTGCTGCATTCATGTATAGAAGGGGAGCCCGCAGGGCATCATGACAGTGAAGGGGCGAGTCGTGTCGCTATCCCATGTTGGCGGCTTACTTGCAGAATTCGAAGATAAGGCGCCTGGTCTGGGCTGGGAGGTTCGTATCGAAGGAGGCCGTACGATAGGCAGGGTTGATTCCGTTATTGGAGGCATAGAAAATGCACTGGTACATGTTTCTCTGTCTGAGAAAATAGATTCATCATCCGCAATAGGCGCCCCTATCGAAATCGGAAGAAGAAGCCGAAATGATAACAGGAAGAATAGGAATGTGTCGAAAGGAGGGGCACAGAGGAGGGATCGGCCGAGATCAAGGAATACGGGGAAAGAGAGATTCGGAGATAGGAAGCCACGTAAAACCAACAGTGGAAAGATGTTGCCTACATGGGTCTGCTCAGCATGTAGAAGTATGAATTCTAGAACTTCAAAATGTTCGAAATGTGGAAGTCCTCGACCGCATAAGAATCCGGGTTCTGGGGCTACTCCGCGAAATCATTCAGACAGGGGGAAGAGACGCGGGGATGCAAGTGGACATCGTCCCAGAAGTGGCTCCATGCAACGCAATAATAGAGGCAATAATGCTCGTAATCGAAGCGATAGAAGCAGAAAAGAGGATCATGGTAGCAGAAGGGGCCGTACTAATCGGAGACCAAGATGAATAGGAGGATTCATCCTCGATGCCCCTGTGCCTCGCTCGATGAGTGAGCCTGAGGATGTTCTCGGAAGTATTCGTGAGACTCTGAAAGAAGAAGGTCGAGAAGCGGCCATTGAAGCTATTGAAGCTGCTCTGAAGGATCATCCTGAAGATGGCTTATTGTGGCTTGAGGCTGCAGATTTGCACCTCCCTCCGAGAAGTAGGGGTAGGCCAATAGATCCTGATCTCTCGCAATGTGCCAATGCAGTCAGATGTCTTCGTTCAGCGGTTTCATTCAATCCTGATCTAGAAGAAGCATGGGCTCTTGGAGGCCTTATTCTTGTCGATCACCTAGGTATGATGGAGGATGCGCTAGAGTGGTGGGAGGAATATCGCGTTCTAAAACCAGAATCTCCTGCTCCAATGATTGAGCAAGTGGCAATTCTTGCAAGATATGGAGAATACGCTGCAGCATCCAGAATAATGGATTTGATTGTGAATCTAGATCAGGATACGCTGACTAAATCTCAGAAACGTAGGACTGCAGATGTGGGGAGGAGTTTGAAAGACGCGCTTAGACTCAGACAGAAGGACGTCTTTAGACCTCAAGATCCGAATCACCCACGTTGGGAGAAGATTGAGAGGTATCGAAATCAGAAACCAGTATCTCAGACATACTTTCTATTCTTCATGATTGCACCACTTGTATTCGTACTCGGATTCATTGCTTCCGCTGCTCTTGCCCCATATGGTGCCAAGGGCCAAGTGGCCACATTCCTGGTCATCCTAACTGCATTCTTTACGATGACTCGCATGTCTGAGCCTCTTTTCAGATGGATGAACAGGAATGCGACAGATTTGGATCGCGCACTGGATATAGAAATGGCCTCCGGCAAGGTGTGCATACCTGAGAATATCAGAGAAGGCAGACTTCACAAATCGATGTTGAAATACAGGCCACCGGCATGGATAGAACGTCATAGCAGAATCGTTGCCGAGGGGCAGCGCGTACAGCGCCGCTGGGCCACGGGTTTCACTCCTCAGTGAAATTATCCAGCTACTTCTTTTCTAGATTGGCGTAATAGTCCTGGGCGTACTGCCGGGCATAGTCTTCAGGGTATCCTTGGCCGACCATCTGCTGCACGTAGGCTTCGACTGGATCCATGTCCTCCACTCCTTGGAACGACCTTATTTCGTCACTCACTGCAGAGGAGCCTCTGCCCCTCATTGAAAGGGTGACTCCTGCTATGGCAAGGACAAGGAGAAGGGCCCCTACAATCGGAATTATCAATCCGAGGCCCTGACCTTCGGTGTCGCATCCATCAGCAGATGGGTCCCTTTCGCATGGGTCGCTGCTTCTCTTGAGCAGATAGATGTCTTCGCTAGAGGTGGTTGTATACCTCACGCCATCGCCTTCTATGATTCGAATGTAAACCGTAGATAATACTCCATCCGTTTCAGAATAGAGATCAGAGATATCTAGCGTGATAGAGAATGAAGCCCCATCACCGAGCAATCCTGTCTCGTTATACTTGCCGATTGCCTTCTGAGTGTTTTTCGGAGTCGGCGATAGATCCAAAGTGACTGCGTCGAGCGCCACTTGTATCCTCACATCCGAGTTCTCGGCGCCTGAAACAACCGTGCCGCTAATCGTGACTCGGTCTTCAGTCTGGGAGTCGTTTGGCTTCGGAGAGCTGAAAGATACCACTGGAGGATCGTCTCCGTAGTCTTCGCCCACCACTACGAAGTACATTCTTGCCTTCGATGAGTCTTTGCCTGCCTTATCATAAACGATGAGTTCCAGACGGATCTGATTCTCTAAGACACCATCACTCGTCACATTACGGAACGTGTAGGTAAATGCATCTCCTCCTGCCGAGGCCGGAACTTCGAACAGATGCCCCTCTAAGCTTGGCTGAGAGGTTACAGGATAGTCAAAGTAAACGCGCCACGAGTACATCTGGATGCCTGTCTCGCCCTCAGGAGCATCTGGGTCGATACTGTCAGCACCTGTGAATGACAGGGATATATCGCCTGTGGGAGTCAGTCTGACTCGATAGACGTCCCACTCGACCCCTCCAACAGTCTTCGTTCCATCGCTAGTGACGAACTCGTCTGTGAGATCATCCTGAACCATCGAAAAAGATGCAGTTGGATCTTCTTCGTCCGCCAATGTATCATTTGTGATTAAACGAACATAGGTCATCCTGGTATGGCCCTCTGCATCGTGCAAATACAGAGTTAGCAGCCATTCAGCACCTAGGAAACACCCTGTGGATGACAATGTGTCCTCAACACAGAATGAACCGAGTGTGGGGAGATCTGCGGATGTCTGGGAAACCCAAGAATACTCGCCCGGATCTACAATCTCATTGTCCCATCCCGTTACTGAGTCTTCGCCGCCTGGCTCCAGAGTCCAATCGGCTATCAGACCACTCTGCTCAGACACATAGCTAAACTGAAGTTGAGAATTTGACTTGATGTAGACTGTATTGTATGCCTTGGTCACGGTATTGATTGAAGGTGCTTCACCATTTATCGTTAGGTCGAACGTATCACCGGCAATTCCGAAATCAACAGGATACGGCGTTACGCTGTAACCGAGCATGTTGGAAAGGAGGGGCATTGACTCACTGCCATATGGTTCTGAGAAACTTGGATTTTCAACATCCATGGTCGTAACAATCATGCCTCCATTGCCTCTGTTGCAAAGACTTAGCAAGGATTGTGAGCCGTACTCGACACTTCCAAGAAGGCTGTGGAATGTTCCCAAAGGATCGGAAATCCTGCCTCCGCATGCAGATGGAACCTGATTGGGTTGGACTTGCGATATATCCAATCCCGATCTTGCCACATACTGACCGGCATGGACTGATTGCAAGTAGCTCAGTTCGATATTGGAAAGGAGGGGGTGATAGCGATCGATGACTCTAACGTCTTCGTAATCGAATCTGATCGTCGAGTTCGAAGGGTCCCTCTCCTGAATATCCATTCCGAAGGGGAGATTGTCTGGGACGTAATCGTTCCTGTATGGGCCCAAATGAACCTGCAAAGTGCCTCCATTGACCATGAAGTCGTCCAGGACGTCATTTGTTGAAAGTCCGTCTCCGCGCAACTCATTCAATTTCTGATAGTATTCGCCGTACTCAGCGTTGTAATCAGTTTGCCATGGAAGGAGTATCTTATCATACACTCCAGCCCAGTCCTGCGTAACATAGTCTTCCCACTCATTCGTTCGGAACTGCGTGTACACCATGCCCATGGCCTCTAGATCTGACTTGACCCTCTGAAGGCGATTCTGATCTGTTGGGTTGGATAAGATGGCTACATCAATATGGTCCATGAAGGCGATCTCAAAGAATCGTACATTGCCGTTGTCGCTATCATCGCTAACAAGTTTAGCTGCCCAACTTAGATTGTACTTCCTGCTGTCCTCCCATGCGTTGAACATCCCGCTGGAGCCTATTTCGACGTTGGACCCTACAGACCAGTTAGCGAATGTGCGCTGATGGGGGACCAAGTCGAAGGGGCCATTATCTGAGTTTGCTTGCCATACCGTCTGGCCGGTCGTCGTATCTACGACGGTCATTGTAACCTCGTAGACCCCTTCAATCACACCATTGAGTATGGGAAGCGAGTAGGTATGTGCCGATGTCGAGCTTATCGGGTAGACGCATTCGTAAGTAACATCGCCCACACAATCAAGCACGTTAGGTTGCAAGAGCGTTATCTCAGCACTATCAATACTGAATTGAACTTTGGAGAAGTTATTCGAGGGATTGACCTCTTCAGCCAAATACCACTTCTGAGTGGGGTCATTGTTGTCGAATATCGTCCTAACATCAATTCGATACAATCCAGAATCGAAGTCATGTGTACCCAACGATACGGTCATCCCCTCTTGGGAGTCGAGTCCGTTCACTGGCACCGAGTAATTCCCATCATCTTCGAATGTGAATTCCTCAAATCTGATATTGTCGATGGCGAATCCGGCCAGTCCGGCATTTCCATTGACGCCATCCCCATTGGATGTGAATCTCCATGTGAGTGTGACCTCGGCATCGGCCAGAGACGTACATTCATCTCTCCACTCTTGTGGCTCTTCAGATGTGCGATTCTGTATCACGATATGCGTCAGATCCAGAACCACTGACTTCACTATTGACTCTGAATCGAACCAAACGATGTAATTGCCCTGGTCATTCCTGTCTCCGAAATACTCGGCTTCGTCGTAGTTGCCGTCGTTATCGAAGTCTTCACAGGCATGGAAGTTTGGATCTTCAGGATTTGTGCGCTGGACCCCATTTTCATTGAGATCAACCCATGAGCCGTAAGCTAGACCGGTGTACGACTGTCCGCTCTTTGTCCAATCCACAGTAAGGGACGCTGAGTCACGAACTGCGAGGACATTACCGAATTGATCCTGGAGATAGTCTCCTTCTGCATAGTAGTCCCATGAGGCGTAAGTGTAATCTGAATCTGTCTGAGATACAGCAACTGGTCCTACTGTGAGCGTCTCATCCCAATTATCGCCGTATCCGATGTCCGGGTCTCCGAGCCAATATGCGAAATTCTTGAACACGCCCTGATTCTGAGGAAGCGCCTGGTTTGATGTCGTGGAGTCATCTAGCCTAGTGCCATTTTCCTTGCCCTCCTGGTCATTATCATCTGTCCATATTGGATTTATACCTGAGAAATCCTCGATAGCGGTGAGATCCGGTAACGCGTTGAATATCTCGGCTTCTGTGGTCCAATTCACTATCGTATTTCCGAAGTTCTGAACTCGGACATCAATCGGATACTCTGCAGAAGCATACCTTACCCCTGGTTCGAAATCAACGAATGGATCTGCTGCGAGTCCGGGGTCGTATAGATTTCTAACGAGGGTCTGGAATTTCAATGCGTCATTAATGGGGTCCTGATCGACGAATCCATTGAAGTTAGACAGCGTGGTGCTGATGTAGTACGTCTTGTTGTCGATAAAGTCCGCAGAAAGGGAGATTTCCCTTTGCTCGCCTGCAGCAAGTGGCTGGAAGCTGACTTGTTGCGAGATAGACTGCTCTTCTCCGAAAGCAGTGTTTCTCTTCCTGACAGTTATGTTGTCAAATGCGAAACCGTCGAATCCTGAATCATAGGATGTGTCGACAGTACCTACAGAGCCTACCAACCCGCTCCTGAAGCGGAATCTGAGATCGATGACTTCTCCAGCATAGGGCGTAAGGTCGATTGATTCTAGTGTGTTGGTTGAATTGTCCTCGGACCCACCCTCCGTGTAGTTGGTCCACTCAGTGAGGTAATATGGATAAATTGCGAAGTTCTTGATCTCAAGTTCGGGGTCCTGGTTCAACGCTAAGAGGTTGAAGTATCGATCTTGATCGTATCCGCCTTGGAACCACACGCGTTCCCATCCCCTTCCTTCTGAGAAAGCTTCTATCCCGCACGAGTCCTCATACAGCCAGCGTTCTTGGACTACATACGGTTCAGAGAGGAACAAGTTAGTGTATGCAACACTACAAAGGATCGATACGTCCAAGAAAGCAGCATCTGATCCCGTGAGATCCACGTTTTGTAGTATGAAAGCCTCATCCATGTTGTTGAAGTATCCTGAGTTGTTCTCATCAGTTCCATTGTAGTCCAGACCCGCCCACATGTAGTTGGTTGGATTGTGATCCGCCTCGTAAGTTGAAACGTTCTCGGTTAGTGCAGTGGAGTTTCTCTCCTCATGCCATGATGTCCCTGGAGAGAAGTCGGACGTGTATGATACCCCAGTCCATGTGCAAGAGGCACAGTTGGAAGACTCGGTGGTTCCATCGAAATCATTTGAGTAGACTACTGTATCGACTCCGCCCGTGACCTCCTTTACTGCGAGGTCTAGATCGACAGACCCGCTTACAGGATTGAGTCCAGTATTCATCAGAGTGACATTCACAAATCTTGTCCCCTCGCCTAACTGTGCTGAACCAGTTGCTGGGTCAGTAGAGGCAGGTGCGATTGTCAAGCCGTCGATCGCAACGTCTTGATTGTCCAATGTTAGTACCGAAAGGAAGTCTCCTGCACCTGGCCACCCCAAGGTATCCATCCACATGGCTCCGCTTGAGAAACGATAGGAATAGTCGCGCTGACCGATGATTATCTCCAGTGCTGAGGATCCGTCCCCGTCATCTTTGAGTTGTGCTGGTACTGCCACGGTAGGTCTTCTTCCAACATCAAAAGATATGGGCGACAGGTAACCCGTGCCCTGGGCGTCTGAGAGAATGATCTCTACACTGTTAAGTTCCCTCAGATTCTCGACTGTGGTGTAAGTCTGATTCTTGGATGTCGAATCTTGCAGTCTAGTCAAGGTCAATTCAGTTGGAACGAAGAAGTCCATATTATCATCTCCATTCACGTCCGCTATAGTAATCGAAGCGCCCTTGTAATTTCCAAGATTGATGTAATTCCGGGTATCCCAATTTGAGTTTACTCCGCTCCTGGTTGCATAGCTTACTCTCCCCTCTATCCCGTCTACTGCGGCGACCATGTCGATTATTCCATCTCCATCAGTGTCTTCTACGTCGATCTGAAGTTCATATCCGTGCTCTGCGTCAAGTGTGAAGTCATGGACTGCTGCTGCTGCGGAGCCTCCGACATTGGGGTCGGCATAAAGCCCCGTTACGCAGTCAAACTCAATCACCGTCATGTTATCGTAGTTGCCAACAGAGTATCCCGCACCGGGGTTGTACCTAGGCGTTCGGAGAACCCAAAGGTCCAGGTCCTCGCACTCGCCAGGGAGTGTCTGCCCGGTGAATGGGTCCTCGGCTAGATCCTCGCCCCATTGACCTAGTTCTATGTAGCTATAATGCCCATACGTGGGGGCTGGCACCAATATGGTCTGATCTGCCTGTGGCCCTGGATCTGGGCCCTTGAAGACCTCGAGATATGTCTGTCCGCCATCGGGCGTCATTGTTGCCAGTATGATGTCGTCGTCGCCATCATCATCGATATCCCCTACATCCATGCCTTGGCTGAATGGATGGGATGGAATCTCGATGATATCTCGGCTCCATTGATGGGTATTCATGTTGCACTCGCCCCACAGCACAGTGAGATTCGCTGGGCGAACGAACGTCTCCCCGACGAATCTTACGTTCTCTTGGAAGTAGACGATGTCTGGCATCTGATCGCCATCTATGTCGGCTATCTCTATCTGCTGACTGTTCGCAGTCTGGAAGATGCTCTGTCGCTGAGAGTCTCCAACGCCTCCTGCGATGAATATGTCTTGTCTGTCGGGGAAGCCCCCTGCACCGTCATTGAACATCGATGTGAGGTAGAAGCCCATGCTGCTCGATGCGGCGATATCATTGTCACCGTCACAGTCGAGGTCGCCTGTTGCTACGAAATGGGGGTCTCTTTGCACGGCATATTGGGTAATCTGCGAAGCGCTTGCAGCTGGTACAAGAGAAACCAAGGTCATGGAGACCATCATCACCACGAGGGTGATTGCCTTGGCCCTCCTATTCTCAGTTCTTTTCACGTTGGCTCCGCTGCGCATAGCAGCGCGGAGATACAGGGCTCTCTTATTGTTTACCGAGAGTTGAGCAGCGAATTATGCCGGATTCATTCTCTGTAGACTTGTATCCAAGACGGCGAAGGAGAGTACTCCTCGCCCTGTTCTGTAAGAATTTTATCTACTTTCCCTGCAACCCACAAACGCCTGAGTGCGATTGATACTGCAATATCGTCGAGACTTGTTCTTTCTGAAAGAATGCTGGCTATAGTCTCAGGCAGCATGGAGGAAATTCCATGCTCAGTGACCACGATGGCGAGTACCAATCTAAGCCATTCTTCCGTGAGTGGATCGTTAGATATGGAATCAGGAGGGATTTCTGGCTCGGGCATCTCAGATATGAATGAACGGAGCTCCTCCTCGTCCAAGGGTGGTGGCTTATTTGATTCTAAATTCTCGGAAGGATCGAATGAGCCTATCTCTCGTATGACTGCAGGGATCTTGGATGGATCGGGAGGTGGCCCGGGGAGCACCGACGATCCTTCGGGAGCGTTCTCATCGTTCGATTGCTGGTCTTGTTGAGTCATCTCCATCATCCAGCCACAATCCCCTTCAAGGCCCATCTGCTCGACGAAATGTTTCACCCAAGCTTCAGGCCCCTCGATCACAGTGACTATGTCATTCGGCTCATGTCTGAAAGAAAATCTCATTTTTACCATGCAAAAACACCCCTCAATCAGCAAGTCCCCTTAGAACGGTCTGAAGAATACCTCCATTGCGGTAGTATTCCACCTCAACAGGAGTATCGAGCCTGACTACTGCCTCGAAGCGTATTGTTGAGCCATCTTCCTTTCTAGCCTTAATGGGGATGTTCTGACCCGGCTCAAGGGCTATGTCTGCGGGTATGTCGAATGACTCAGTGCCGTTGAGACCAAGGGAATTGGCATCATCCCCCTCTGCGAATGTTAGGGGAAGGATGCCCATTCCAACGAGGTTTGAACGATGAATCCGTTCAAAGGAAGTTGCGATTACAGCCCTGACTCCAAGTAGTAATGGGCCCTTAGCAGCCCAATCCCTGCTGCTGCCCGTACCGTATTGGCTGCCTGCAATTACAATAAGCGGGGTGCCCTCATCCCGATACCTCCTGCTTGCCTCGAATATAGATACAACATCCCCGGAGGCCATGTGTGTGGTGAATCCGCCCGTTGTTTCTGGTGCTAGCTTGTTTCTGATACGGACATTTGCAAAAGTGCCCCTCATCATGACCTCGTGATTGCCTCTCCTGCTGCCATATGAATTGAAGTCTCGAGGGGATATGCCCTTATCTGTCAAATACAAGCCGGCTGAAGAAGTCGATGCGAATGATCCAGCGGGACTGATGTGGTCCGTAGTAACGCTGTCATCAAGCACCAGTAACGCTCTTGCGCCTATTATCGGGTCTATCGGTTCGATATTTCTGGGGATGCCGCTTAGGAATGTTGGGCGCCTTACATAGGTCGAATCCGGGTCCCAATCGTAAAGCTGCGATGTCGTCGCTGGTATAGACTCCCATCTGGGCTCGGTGAGTACGTCCGCGTATCTATCCCTGTACATCTCTGGAGTTATTGCCTCTGAGACTACGGCGCTTATCTCAGCATCTGATGGCCATAAGTCGGCCAGCATTATTGGATTTCCGTCCGAATCATGGCCCATTGGGTCCGTGGAGAAATCGAAGTCGAGATGCCCTGCTATGGCATAAGCGACGACTAGTGGGGGGCTTGCGAGATAGTTTGCTTTCACCTTGGCATGGACGCGTCCCTCGAAGTTCCTATTTCCAGATAGCACGCTACCGACTACAAGATCGGCCGAATCTATGGCGGATTCTATATCGTCATCTAATGGGCCTGAGTTTCCTATGCATGTTGTACAGCCATATCCGACAGTATTGAATCCCAAAATACTGAGGTCTCCGTCAAGATTTGCCGCCTCGAGGTACTCAGTAA
Organism: Euryarchaeota archaeon UBA250; assembly: GCA_002504845.1. Lineage (GTDB taxonomy): Archaea > Thermoplasmatota > Poseidoniia > Poseidoniales > Thalassarchaeaceae > MGIIb-N1. The sequence goes on from DATW01000005.1 coordinate 11,522, forward strand.
CGACTCTTGATCCGGGAGCAAGGCTCGGTTTGACCCACGGTTTGATCGATAGCCCTGCCTTTACAGCATTCTTGGCAAGAAGTCCGGCAGCAACCATCACCGAGGGATTACTGGTGTTCGTGCAGCTGGTAATAGCTGCTATGACCACTGAACCATGGCTCAAATCTCCACTTCTATCTGAGAGATTCTGAGTTGCGCATACATCGCTCTGATCGACACCATGTCCAGAGTGACCCACAGGGGCTGTAAGGGAATCTCTCCAGTGTTCCCTCATCCCCGAAAGTGCGACTCGATCCTGAGGCCTCTTTGGCCCTGCCAACGAGGATTCAACAGAAGAAAGATCGAGTTTCAGAGTGGAAGTGAACAGGGGCGGCGAGTCTGATTCTATTCTGAAGAGGCGGTTCGCTCGAAGGTATCTCTCGATGTCATCCACTATCGATTGTTCACGCCCTGAATTTTTCAGATAATTCATGGTAGTTGAGTCAGCGGGGAAGAATCCACATGTTGCACCGTACTCTGGAGCCATGTTAGCAATTGTAGCTCTGTCTGGAAGACTGAGTGCGTCAAGACCCTCGCCATAAAATTCTACGAAGCGCCCGACAACTCCGTGATCCCTCAGCATCTCTACAATCCGTAGAGCCATGTCTGTGGCGGTTACTCCTGGGCTTAGTGAACCGGTCAGCTCCATGCCCACCACTTCTGGCAGGAGCATGTAGATCGGCTGGCCGAGCATGACCGCCTCAGCCTCTATTCCCCCGACGCCCCATCCGAGTACCCCGAGTCCGTTTATCATCGTGGTGTGGCTGTCGGTGCCGACTAGCGAATCTGGCAACCATAGGCCTTCTTCCTCACGAGCAACGGTTGCAATCCATTCGAGATTTACTTGGTGTACGATTCCACGTCCGGGAGGTACTGCTCTGAAGTTATCAAACGATGACTGCCCCCACTTCAAGAAAGAGTAGCGTTCCATATTCCTACGATATTCATGGTCAAGATTGAGTTCGAGTGCATCGGGTATTAATCCGGAAGCATCGACTTGAATGCTGTGATCTATGACTAGATCGACTGGAACTTGAGGATTTACTTTGGAGGGGTCTCCGCCCATCTCAACAATTGCATCCCTCATGGCAGCTATGTCGACAACAGCGGGAACACCCGTGAAGTCCTGCAGAAGGACGCGGCTTGGACGATATGGGATCTCGGCCCTATCGCACCCCGGCTTCCATGATGCAATTCTCAGTACGTCGTCTTCAGTTATCAGATGGCCATCACATCTTCTGAGTGCTGCCTCCAATAAGATTCGTATTGTGTATGGCATATCTTGGATGCTGCAAGCGCCATTCTCCTCCAGCGATTCTATCGAAACAAACCTGCCTTCAGAGCCATCTGAGGTCTCGAATGACCTAAGTGCACCGAACGGTATCCCGTGAGCCATCGAAGAGGGCCCTTTGACTCAAGCAATTGAAGATGCCGACTCAGACGTGTATTCATTGTAAGACTGCAGATATCAAAACAACTGGATTAACCGGACGATCTGCAGGATCGTTCCCACTTCCGTCATGAGTTGGGACCTCGCTTATACTGGTAACAACGTCACAGCCAGATACTATGGAGCCGAAAACCGTATGCTTGCCGTCCAACCATTCTGGCGCGCTATCCTCGGGAATGAGGAAGAATTGGCTCCCTCCCGTATTCGCTTGCGAGGTCTTAGCCATCGAGATGGTGCATGACTCGTGTAAGAGGCCGTTATCCGCCTCATCAGGAAGAGTGTAGCTGGTAGGGGAGCAATCTTGAGGAGAGGTCGCCTGCTGCCCGTTACAGTACCCATAGAATCCGGAAGCATACCCTCCAGTTCCATCGGAATTTTGGAAATCGCCGCCTTGTATCATGAAATTGTCAATCACCCTGTGAAATGAGGTGCCATCATACATTCCATTCTCAACATGTTCTATGAAACTGGCAACGTGATCGGGGGCATCGTTGGGATAAAGCTGAATCTCGATATCGTCCGTGACTTTCTGAGCTCCCTGATGAGGGTAGTAACTGACTGTCATGATGACGGTGTCCCCCTCGGCGGCTGTATTCGAATCCCCTTCGCCGATGCTGCCGATGATTTCCCTGCCTTGTCCAAATATTGCCAGGAGGATTATCCCGGAAACGAACATCGCTAGGAGGCCGAAGGGGGTCGGTTCGCCGTTGGCGAATAATGAAAATCCACGCCCCACGTATATTCCTGATTCATCCATCATCGACATCAGGCTATTCAATTGCCTTCTTGTCTCTTTATTTGCCGAGTCGATTTTCTGTGCTCTTTCGAGGCTCTTCCTAGCGTCTTTCCATGCTTGGCGTCGTATGGACTCATCTGCCTGACCCCTTGACATATGGATCGTGCCTGCTGTTCTGATAAGCAACACCTGGTCGCCTTTTTTCAAATCGTCATCCCATGCATCTCTCAACAGATTCAGGGCTAAATCGTAGTCTCCGGATTCCGATGCTGTATTCGCTTTACTCGCGGCATCCTTGACCTTGGAGCTGGCTGGCATGGGCTTAGCGAGAGGGTGTTTACTGAAAACTTGACGGGTCAATCGATGAGTTGATTTTGAATGCATTTGAGAGTCTCCCGGGGTTTGAAATTTTGACAGACGGGACGCGAATGTCTAAGTTCGTCACTCCTCAGCGAGGGCCGCTCGTATGCTGTGCGTGCGATAGCAAAGGTGTGTATTCCGGACATGGGCGCTACAGTGAACGACTTCGTAATCAACGTCGCAACAGCCAATGGAACAGGTTCCCAGTCATCCAATTTGATACTGCTAAATTCATTATTCGAGATGGGCGTTCCCGTGAGCGGGAAGAATCTCTTCCCCAGCAACATCTCGGGACTCCCGACATGGTTCATCATTCGTGCCTCCGACAAGGGGTATCAGGCACCGGGAGATAGGACCAATATCCAGATACTCATGAATCCGGATACCTGGTTCAAGGATATCGAGAAGATTGAATCTGGCACGGTCATAATTTACAATGAAAACGTGAAGATGCCTGTTGAAAGAGAAGACTGTCTGGTATTTGGCCTTCCTATGACCAAGCTCGCACGTGGGATCAATCCAAAAATGGCGAAGATGATTGCCAATATGTATTATGTCGGCGTGATTCAACACCTAATCGGTATCGAACAGGATGCTCTGGAGCGTGCTGTGAACAGGCAGTTCAAGGGCAAGTCGTCGGCGGTCGAGGTAAATCTCAGAGCCATAGAAGAAGGACGTGCCATGGCTGCTGAAGGGATTGATTGGGAAAGCCCCCATGTCGTCGAGGCGCGGGAGAAGGACGAGGATACCTTCCTTGTGGATGGCAATGAGGCCGTAGCACTCGGATCCATATATGGCGGCATAAACATGCTATCTTGGTACCCTATCACACCATCATCTTCGGTGGCAGAGGGAATCATTCAATGGTTGCCCGAATTAAGAGATACGAGCGATGGAGAGGCTACCTGCGCCGTGGTTCAGGCTGAGGACGAGCTTGCAGCTGCAGGTATGGTTCTTGGAGCAGGATGGGCCGGGGGGAGAGGCATGACCTGCACCTCCGGACCGGGTATCTCCCTGATGTCTGAATTCATCGGCTTGGCATATTTCGCAGAGGTTCCCGGAGTCATTTGGGATGTGAACAGGGTCGGACCCTCCACGGGGCTCCCGACACGCACCCAGCAGGGCGATCTTAATCTCCTGAGAGAAGCAAGTCACGGAGATACCGAGCATATCGTTCTCATACCTGGAACCGTGGAAGAATGCTTCGAATACGGTTGGAGGGCTTTCGAATATGCCGAGCGTTATCAGACTCTGGTGTTCGGTTTCTCGGACCTTGACCTCGGAATGAACAACTGGGTATGCACCGGTTTCGAGTACCCGTCGGAAGAGATCGATCGCGGCAAGGTCCTACGTACAGCAGAGCAAGTTTCTGCGATCGAAAACTACGGCCGGTACAG
>DATW01000073.1 GCA_002504845.1 Euryarchaeota archaeon UBA250
GCGTATTTTTCTACAGCACAATTGAATCGATAAGATGAGGAGTTGGCTTCCTTGATGATTTGAGCAGGGGACAGTACCCATACCACTCCGTCATTAGAGCCACGGTCCGTCTTATCACGATCTAGACCGGCTCTATAGCCGCCTAAATCTGAATTCAAGTCATCCCCTTCAATCCAAGACATCTGCCTCAAGATATCTGCATCGGTTATATTCTCCGAACCGCGTTCTGCAGATGCAGTTGCAGCATTGTCGGTTTGAACATAAAGAATTACAATATCAGTGGCCCATTGTTCGCGCACCTGTTTGAGTAGTTCAGTGGAATCAGCGCCATCTGGGAGGTATATCTCGACATCCCCGTTGATCTGGTGTTCGAATTCAAGCGCGTCTCTACCCACTAGTGCCGTCATCAAGAGCAGTAATGCCACGATTATTCCTGGCGATCTGAGTATGGCAGCATAGGCATAGTCTGAGAGACGTCTACCAAAAATCCCTGCGCGATCGGTGACCTTGTCACCTGCTTCGATGCCTCTGGAAATGAAGCGTACGGGTGTTGTCTCACTCATTTTAGACAGGGCATCGGCAATGGCGATTCGTGCAGGTTGTATTGATTCGAAGAAGCGCCGCCAGAATTCGGCCTCATCATCAACAGGGTCATCCACGCCATTGGTGCGGTCAATTACGTCCATGAAGCGTTCGCATGACAACGGGTATTGATGGCCGTATATGCGACAAAATCTTATTTTTCAAAAATTATGGCGCCCGAAGATGTCAAACTCAACACCGTAGTGGCAGGCACATGCATCTTGTTACGGGGGGCGCTGGTTTCATCGGAAGTCATCTTGTAGACAGATTGGTATCGAAGGGGGAAAAGGTTCGCGTAATCGACAATCTCTCATCTGGTCGTATTGATTTCATCGAGGGACATATCGGTGATTCGGTAGAGATCGTCATCGCAGATTTGCTAGACATCGACAGATTGTCTGATGCCATGGAGGGTGTTACAACCGTTCATCACCTTGCTGCTAATCCTGATATTCGCCTAGGAACCAAGGTCACGGATACCGATCTTAAGCAAGGCACCATTGCAACGTATAATGTCCTTGAGAGTATGCGAAAAAATGGTGTTAGGAGGATCTCATTTTCTAGTTCCAGTGCAGTGTATGGTGAAGTTGAGGCTATGCCAACTCCAGAGTCATACGGGCCCACATTACCCATTTCGCTCTATGGGGCATCAAAATTGGCATCTGAGTCCCTGATTAGCGCATGGGCGGGAACATTTGGTGCAACTGCCTGGATTCACAGATTTGCGAATATAGTCGGTCCACGAGGAACTCATGGGGTGATTTATGACTTCATACACAAATTACGCAGTGATAGGGGTGTTCTGGAAGTATTGGGCAATGGTCTTCAAGAAAAATCATACATGGATGTTGAAGATACCGTTAATGGGATGCTCCACATCATTGATTCCTCGGATGAAGGGGTTGCACTGTACAATCTCGGAACAGATGAAACTGTCTCAGTATCCCGTATAGCCGAGATTGTAGTGGAGGCATCAGGACTTGAGGACGTGGATATCAGATATACTGGCGGAGACAGGGGCTGGCCTGGAGATGTTCCCAGAACATGGCTTGATGTTGGGAGGCTCGATTCTCTAGGATTTGAAGCAAAGAGAACTTCGGAAGAGGCGGTTAGAAGATGTGCTGAAAGTCTCATCGACGAGATTGGACTATGAAGAGTATGATCGACATTGATGCTAGCGCCGCTACAACAGGCAGCGTGTTGATTTTTTGAGTTGCTTCTGAACGCTCGGATAAGGCGATCAGGGTAGACGACAGTACTGAGCCATCTCCACCCTCACTCCTTTCCAATACAATTACGACGTCATAAGAGTAGGGATTCATTTCGTCCACAAAGAATTCGACGGATGGTGCTTCAGCATCGTGTATATGGACAGCCCATCCCATTGGCAGTATTTCTGACGTTGTGTTTCCTCCATCATCCAAGCTCAACATTGCACGTGCCACGTCATGGTTCTTGTCTAATCCATTTGATGCGGTTCCTGGTTCTAAGGAGACTTCCCTCTCAACGATAAATATGGTCAGACGCTCCTCTGCGTGCAGATCGAGTCCTGGAGAACTAACATGAATCGAATTTTGGCTTACATCTACTTCTCCTTCTATTGAGATGACTCCTTCTTTTGCAATCTCAGATGATCTCAAATTCATCTGCATATCCATTCTATCGACAAACCCCTGCGAAACCACTCTTCCGTCCATGACAAACGTGGGGGTTACTGCCAGCTCGCCCCCATGAAGGGCCAACCTGTGACTGGATATTTCGGATCCGAGAGGGTCTTCTCCTAGAGGGTGCATGGCAATCCTAATAGCACGATTTCCATTGTCTTCGAGGAAGTTGAGAAGCATCGGATCTATCTCTGCACAGGTGGTACAGTATGTCGCAGTGTGCTCTTCTATGAGTACAGTTGCTGCAGATCCGTTGGATGAGAAAGATATCTCTTGCGATGCCTGTGCCATCGTTGATATCGGCACCATAATCGCGAGTACGAATAACATCGCAAGTAGCCGCATTGGACCTTCCCACACATCGACCCTTGATAACGGAGTGCATTCGCACGAGATGCATGGCAAAGCGTTGGTACCAAGAGCATCAGCGCGATCCCTGGAGACGACAGGCCCGAAATAGTGGCTACAGGGCACGTTCTGCCTTCAAACTAAAACAGATACAAGAACGGCACAACATAATCAGGCCTGGTGATTCTGTTCTCGATATCGGATGTCACCCCGGAGGTTGGACTCAGGTGGCATTGGAGGAAGTTGGGGGATTGGGCACAGTTGTGGGGGTTGATCTCCGACCCACCGATCCGATCGATGGGGCATCGCTCCTAACTGGAGATGTGAGGGAAGATGGTATGATTGCAAGGCTGTCTTCGGAAAATTCAGATGAGGGATACAATTCGGTAGTTTCGGATATATCCCCCAGTTTGACTGGGCGATATGATACTGATCAGGCTATCTCCTTGGAGCTGTCGGCGATGGCTCTGGATGTGGCTGCTAAACTTTTGAAGCCGGGCGGGTCATTTGTGACGAAAGCGTTTCAGGGCACTGGTATCGAACTATTGATCGAGGCTTGTAAGAAGCGTTTCTCATTCGTCAGGCGCTTCTCGCCGACAGCAAGTCGTAATGCTTCATCGGAGGTATATGTCGTATGCAAAAACAAGAAGCCCTCTTCCGAGAGGCTAGACTCGGCTATCGAATATATCCAGCAAGGCCTAATCGATGCGGGCGTCTTAGTGGGAGACGAAGAGGAAGACGAAGAATCAGTGGTTGGATTCAGGCGGCTGTGAAGAGCATCATTCGTCAGCCATCTTCGCGGCCT
>DATW01000059.1 GCA_002504845.1 Euryarchaeota archaeon UBA250
GACAATTTTCCACTGGATACCGCTTCATTGAATTTAGCAGCTATACGCTTTCTGCCATCGCCATCTGCGTAGAGTATCCTAGCTTGACTTCCAACAACCATGCCATAGTCATCTGCATTACTAATCCATCTTAGGTTATCTAGAATCTGATTCAGTATCTCATCCGGTGCGTCGGACGATTGCTCTAAAAGAACCTGTTTGGCTATTTCATCAGTGATTTTCAGATCTTCCCTCGATCCTGATGAGCATACCCACCTAAATGGGCCAAAACCGAAATCAAAGCACATGGGCCCCATTATGTTCTCGACATATGAAGGGTATCTGAACGAGCCGTCTTCCCCAACATCTGCCCCTGCTCTAGATGCTTCTAACAAAAATGCGTTACCGTAGTCCCAGAATTTCATTCCTTTTTCAGAGAGCCGGTTTATGGCGTCTCCATGGTCGATTAATGTCGATTTAACCATCTTTCTGAATTTTTTAGGGTCATCAGAGAGCATTTTAGAAGCTTCACTGTGAGACATATTTCTTGGAGTGTAACCACCTAACCATGGATTGTGAAGACTGGTTTGGTCGCTGCATAAATCTGGAATAACATTCGAATCTTCGAGATGCTCCAGAAGATCAACTATGTTGCCAATATATCCAATTGAAATCGCTTCCCTATTGGCTATAGCTTCCTTAGCACGAGATATGACCCACTCTAGATCATCACTCATTTCTGATAGCCAACCTTGTGAGTGCCTCTTCTCAACAGCATGTCGGTTAGTCTCTGCAATTATCCCCACTGCGCCAGTTATCACCGCAGCCTTTGCTTGAGCACCTGACATACCTCCTAGGCCAGAGGTTACGAAAAGGATGCCTTCCAATCCGCGCTCTTGATCTAGTCCGAGATGAAGTCTGGCCGCATTCAGGAGGGTTATTGTCGTACCGTGTACGATTCCTTGGGGTCCGATATACATGTAGGATCCAGCTGTCATCTGACCGTACTGGGTAACACCGATTGCATTGTGATACTCGTAATCCTCCTGGGTGGAGTGATTGGGAATCATCATTCCGTTTGTTATGATTGCTCTAGGCGAGTCTTTGTTTGAAGGGAATAGGCCCATTGGATGGCCCGAGTACATCACAAGAGTCTGATCTTCCGACATTATACTGAGGAGGCGCATCGATATGAGATACTGTGCCCAATTTTGGAATACTGAGCCATTACCGCCGTAGGTAACAAGCTCGTGAGGGTATTGTGCAACAGCGGGATCTAGGTTATTCTGTATCATCAGCATTATCGCTGCTGCAGACGGCGTTTTAGCCGGATACTCGCCTATAGGCCTCGCATGCATCGGATAATTCGGTCTAAATCTGTGCATGTACACATGGCCATATGTCCGAAGCTCTTGAGAAAATTCCTCTGCAAGCTCCTCATGCCATGATTTTGGAAAGTATCTGAGTGCATTTTCTATAGCTAGGGAGAAGGAACCTCGATCGAGATTCATGGGGCGTGGTGGGGCATGGTCCACATTAGGGTCAATCTCTCGCTTTGGAGGGAGATGCTTCGGGATGCCTCCTCTAACGAGTTCCTTGAACGATTTTTCACCAGTCATCAAGATTCGCTCCAATCCAATGTTATTGAGAGCATGTTTTGTATTTCATCCATCATCTCAGAAAGTTTCGACTCGATGGCCTGCCTTTTCTGATTCGATAACTCTGGAAGATTAGCTGCAACATTGTGAGCCCCAATAATCGAAGCAGTTGCTAAGAGATGCTTAGAAGCCATCAAATCGCTGTGGGCATTTCTATTGTGATTGCCACTTAACTCGATATGAAGAAGAGCGACCTCGTGAACCTTCGAAACGAGTTCGAGGGGGACCTCAGCAGCAAATAATGATGCAGACTCTATCGCACCTCTTCGCTCGGGATCTTCTTTATCCAAACGATATGCATCCACTACGGCATCATACGCCTTGCAATCTTCACTGTAGCCGTTGATTGAAATATCTTCGAATCCCATGGTTCTGGATATTATGGATTCCGAAGATGCATGTCCGTCAGACCACTTCTTCGATTTGAGTGTTAGATTCGAAACCATTCTCAGGAGACCCGTCCCCTGACCCCAAACGAGCCACCCAACAGCACCGCCCCCAGGGGTAGGCTGTCCATTTGAGATGCTAGAAAGAGTCTCTTTAATGTCCATTTATTCACCTTCTTCCATATCTCTTAATGCCCATTCAATTATTCTCGATTCTGGATCGAATTTTTCAAGAGTGCTGAGCCCTAATCCAAGCATTGCTTGCTCAACCAGAGTCTCCTCCGGGGCATTTTCACCGTAATACCAACGACCTGCTTTGAGCATGCTTTGGAGGGGTACGAGTCCGACTATCTCGCTTCCATTTACTTTTGCACCAAGTGCCTGCGCTAGAGCCCGAACAGCTTCATAGGCTACGTGAATATCTGTTTTATCGGGATTCGAGAGATTCATGGATACCTGCGATATTCCATGTGATTCAAGCTTCACACCCATCCCTTGAACTGATTCAAGCATCCCCTCGACCCTTATTCTCTGACCAGATTCTGACTTGATGAGGAATCCGGACGTTCTGAGGACTTTTCCAACTGTAGCTGAAACTTGTGGTTCGGACTCTTCGATATTTACGTTGTAGGCTATCAGGATCGGACGTACTCCAATGGCCATAGCGCCGAATCTATCACAACCTTCATCCCACTCTCCAGGCCAACTATCGGGCATTCTAGTCTCTTCGTTTTTCCACTCTCCTCCTGAAAATCTCTCCTTGAGTCCCTCATATCCGCCTCTCCGTAAATCGGGTAATCTTGACCTAGAAGGATGACTGGCGTATGATCCGTATTTGAACATCGATACTTCCCCCATTAGTTCTGTGAAGCAGGCTTCAGCGACAGAGGAAGCATCTTCTTCGGTTGATTCGCCAAGCGGTATGAATGGGAGCACGTCCACTGCACCCATTCGGGGATGACCTCCTTTGTGCTGCCTCATATCAATCAGTGAATGGGCTCTTCTGACGAGAGCTATGCTGGAAGAAATGACCTGTTCAGGATCCCCAGCATAGGTTATCACAGTCCTGTTGTAATCCTCATCAGGCTCAACACCAAGTACTCTTGATCCTCCATCTTCAACTGAAGAGACTATTGCTTGAATTATCGAATGGTCTCTTCCTTCGCTTATATTGGGCACAGCCTCTATCAGAGTCATTTTCCTGACCTCACTGATACAATGCCTCTGCTCCTTCAGTGGAGCGGGACCTTTCTGACAGTACTCTTCTGACCCCTTCCTCTAAGTCTTCCTTTGACATGCTGTTCTTATCTTCTGATATTGCATGCATACCAGCTTCTGTTACCACTGCCTTCAATTCTGCACCACTCATTCCTTCGCATTTCTTCGCTAGCTTCCTCATGTCAACGGAATCATCAAGAGGGACATTCCTAGTATGAATTTCAAGAATCGATATCCTTCCTTCGAAATCAGGTACATCTATCCCAATTATTCTATCAAATCTTCCAGGGCGAAGCAAGGCTTTGTCGAGGAGTTCCATCCTGTTTGTAGCAGCGATTACCATCACTCCCTCGGAATCTGAGAACCCATCCATTTCAGCAAGAAGTTGCATCAGGGTCCTATGGACTTCGCGATCTCCTGAGGTTGTGGAGTCTAGTCTCTTACTACCAATTGCATCTATTTCGTCAATGAATATCACAGAGGGAGCTTTCTCCCTTGCCATCGAAAAGATTTCACGAACAAGCCTTCCACCTTCTCCAATATATTTCTGAGCAAGCTCCGATCCGACTATGCCGAGAAATGTTGCGTTTGTTGAGTTCGCAAGAGCCTTGGCAAGCATGGTCTTTCCATTACCTGGAGGGCCTGAAAGAAGGACGCCTCTCGGAGGATCTATTCCAAATTTGGAGAATGCATCTGGATTGAGAAGGGGCATCTCAACGGCTTCTCGGATAGATTTTATTTGTTGGTCGAGACCCCCGAGCATGCTGAATTTTGTATCTGGTTTGTGAATTATCTCAGAAGCAGCGACCAAGGGATCCCAACCGTCATTTAGAATCTCGATTATGGATAGTGTGTCCTGATTCAAAGTTACTCTTGATCCAGGGGAAAGGTCTGCATGGTTGATTCGAGGATTGTATGTTACCAAGAATACAGTTCCATTGGAGCTCTTGACAATTGCCCTGTCTTCGATAACATCCTGTACATGGCCCACGACTAGCGGCGGGGATTTTAGATGTCTGAGATCTTCCTCGAGTCTTCCGGCCCTCTTGGATACTTGTGTTATCTCGTTTTCCAGAAGAAGCTTCTCGGTGAGAAGGGTTTGCGTTCTGTCCGCAAGCATCTCAAAGTCACGTTTCAGTGAATCAATCTCTGAAGCGATATCTGCATCGCTATCAACGTCATCCTCAACATGTGAGGCGCCCGCCGCGTCGCTCGCCATGAGGCTTCTTCTATACAGGCAGTTGAGAAGGCTTCGGCTGAGTCGAATTCATGACTGATTAGTAAAACCGGATAGTATGGGCGTATGCGAACTATGCGGGAAAGAGAATACTGGAGTGTTCAACATACTAGTGTCGGGCGCACAAATATCCGCCTGTGCAACATGTAGTACTAAGAGGGGATTTTCCATTCCGTCCAGAGAAACAGACAGAGCAAGAACGTCGGTTAAATCACCAATTTCTAAGACTCGGAAAACCCGCCCAACATTCGAAGCTGCAAGTGATTTTCACATAAGAATAAGGAGAGCCAGGGAAGCAGGTGGAATGAGTGTCGAAGAGCTTGGGAGGAAGATGAATCTCCGCGTCCAGGACCTTCAGAAATACGAAGGCGGGAGCGTGCCTCCAGATGCAGTAGCGAAAAGACTCGAGAAGGCGCTAGGGATCATGATACTGGAAGAAGTTGAAGCAAATGACGTCTCTCCAGTCGTAAAACGTTCGAATAAATCCGTCACTATAGCGGATATGCTAGATGATCTGATGAGGGATGCATCCAATGACTGATGTTAAGCAAATCAGAATTGAAGCCATACATCTCGATCAGGACGATCCCAAGAAATGTACTGCTAGGAAATTGGAGAAGCGTGGGCTCATACGGTGCAAGACAAGGTTATCCTCGGCTGCGAAGAAGGGGGTTCTACTAGATCCTCTCTCAGATACCCTACTGAGTCCGAGTGATGTGAATTTAATTGAAGGCGGGGCTCTTGTTGCGTTGGATTGCTCATGGAAGAGGATTCATGAATCTATCAGGATTATATCTAAAACCACGAGGCTTGAATCTAGGATACTCCCCATATTACTCGCAGGGAATCCAGTTAGCTGGGGCAAGAGAGGGCGAATGAGTACTGCCGAGGCTCTTTCCGCCTCGTTATACATTGTGGGCCACAAAGATCAGGCCATTTCCCTATTGAGGCCGTTTAAGTTCAGCGATGCGTTTCTCGACTTGAACGGAGAACTGCTTGAAGCATACTCTTCTTGCAATAGTCAGGCTGAAGTCGAGGAAATGCAATGGCAGTTTTTCGATCGCCCATCATCTGACATTTGATCCGGGGGCTATGTCTCCATCTGGCCTGATTAACCGTACGGCTCCCTTGCCATCATCGGCTGCCAGGAGCATACCCTCTGACATAACGCCTCTGAGTTTCCTAGGCTCTAGATTAGCGACAAAGACGACCAAGGAGCCTGTTAGGTCTTCTTTGGTATAGTAGTCCTTTAGACCTGCGCAAACAGTTCGATCTTGTTCATCGCCCTCTGATATCTTGACCACGTAGAGACGGTCTGCATCAGGGTGGTCGTCGACGGAGATGACCTTGCCAATCCTGAGTTCGACGGATGCGAAGGTATCGAAATCAACGAATGCCACGCCTTCGATGTGTGAGGCGTCGTTATTCATTGTGTCTGTAGATTCTTCATCTGAGAGAATGCTCTCGAGGTCGAGTCTAGTGAAAAGAGGGGCAGATTCAGGCAAATGGGGCGGACGTTCACCACTAGCCATTGCATCATCCCAAAGCAAATCTCTCGGATTTCCCGGTTCTCCGATCATACCCCACAATCTTTCTGATTGGAAGGGCATGTATGGATAGGTGAGTATTGAAAGAACACGTAGACTATGCCATGCGGCAGATAATGGTAACAATGCTTTCTGGATTTCTTCAGGATCGTCGGAACGTAGATACTTCCAAGGTTCCGATCTTTGAAGAAAGCCGTTCCCCTCTTGGGATATGTCCATTATCTTCCTGAGTGCTTCTTTGAACCTCTGACGTTCCATCGAGTCAATTGCTCCTTCGATCTTCGATTCTATGAATTTCTTGAAATCGGGATATGCCTCTAAACCGGGAAGCGTAGCGACAGGATTCATCCCATCTTTGGAAGCACGTTTGACTAGAGAAAGCACCCTATTCACATAATTGCCATAATTACCAATCAACTCTGAATTTACACGTTCCACGAACTCGTCCCATCGGAAATCAGTGTCGTGAAGTTCTGGCATGTTTATTGTCAAGTGATAACGAAGTGAATCGGGATCGTATCTTTCAAGAAATGTGGGAAGCCAGACTGCATGCTTTCGACTTGTTGAGAATTGATCTCCAGAGAGCATCAGATATTCATTAGAAGCGACGTTGTCCTCAAGATGTAACTTCTCATGCTCATCCTTTCCTGTGTTGAGTGCCAACAGTATAGCAGGCCATATTATAGTGTGGAATGGGATGTTATCCTTGCCCATGAAATACACGTGTTTGAGTGACTCCTCGTGTATCCACCACTTCTTCCAAATATCCTCATCAGCACCATCATCTGACTTACTTGCATATTGTTCTGCCCATATTCTTGCACATGTCAAGTACCCCTGAACAGCATCGAACCATACATAGACACGCTTCGATACCCATACATCCCCCTCCAATGGTATCGATACGCCCCATTCGATGTCTCTCGTAACAGCACGCGGTCGTAGACCCATATCTAGCCAATTCTTTGTCATCGATCTGACATTTGGCTTCCAAACCCTCTGTCGCTCTGATGCATGGTCCTCCAAATCTTTCTGAAGAAGATCTAACCTGAAGAAGAGATGATCAGTTTCTCGAATTTCGACAGGGTCTTCGGGATTGAGTTTTGAGACGGGTTCAATGAGCTCATCGGCCTCATATGTCGATCCGCATGAGTCGCATTGATCGCCTCTAGCGCCATCTGAAGAACATCTAGGACATTTCCCCAAAACATACCTGTCAGGAAGAAATTGTATGTCGCCATTATCCCTGATAGAGCAGAACTGCTCCATAGTTTTCCTTTCCAAAAATCCTTTCTCATGTAATTCCAGTATGACTCCTTGAACAAGCTCATGGTGCCTTGAGTCAGAAGTTCTTCCATACAAGGCGCCACCATAATCTACACCCCTGGAATCGATATTATCCCCCCATGAGCAGCCGAGCTTCAACAGAGAGTCGAGTATAGCTGTATGATTCTCATCGACAATCTCCTGCGGTGATTTTCCTGTTTCATCAGCAGTCACTGTTATTGGTGTTCCGTGCTCATCAGAACCGCTCAACAACAACACCCTCCTACCCCTCATTCGCTCGTACTTGTACTGTATGTCGGCGGGAAGACAGTTACCTGCTACGTGCCCAAGATGTAGTGGCCCATTGGCATACGGCCAAGCCATGAAAATTGCAACATGCTGACTGTCCACGGGTCGACTCTCGAACAGCCACATATTTAGGAGATGGGCAAACTCGCAGTTATGGAGCAACGCAACCACATGCATACCAGCTTTGTCCAATCTCTTCTCCGGAGGAACTCCTGAAGTGACTCCAGTATCCGCTATTTTGCTATACGGAACCGTCGCTCTTGGAGTGTCATTTATCTGCTCAATACTCGAAGCAGTTCTACTAAGCACAACCAGAGGTCACATACTTGCACTGCAGCCTAAAATGCCTACAACTGCTGAGAGATGGCTGACTTTCAAGGATGATCCGGAACGTCCCCTTACTGCCATACTCACCCTAAACACGATTGCGCACACAGTCGGTGCGCTAGGTGTAGGTTCGGAAGTCGAAAATGCGTATCCCGGGGAATATGCGCTAGCAATTGCATCGACTATCCTGACACTGCTTGTCTTACTCCTATCGGAAATCCTCCCGAAAACAGTAGGGACACTCTATTGGAGGAGGCTCACAGTTAGTGCGGGGTTGGTACTTCACTGGATGACTATCATACTAGCACCCATCATATGGCCAATCGAAAAGACGCGTCGTCTCCTTCCCTCTGTCAAAGAGGAAGCGATGACCCGAGATGAGATATCTGTCATAGCAGATATAGCCGAAGAGACTGATGTCATAGATGAGAGGGAGGAGAGCGTCATACAGAATCTGTTGATGCTCAAAGAGATGACTGTGGGTGCGATTATGACTCCGAGGACCGTTATGACGTATGTGGAATCAGAAGAGACGATCGGTTCGGTCATGGAGCGCATTCCTGTAATGGTACATGGTAGAATGCCGGTATTCGATGAGGATGCAGTAGTTGGAATGGTTCTGAGATCTGACATTCTCCGGAATGCAGCTGCAGATAATTTCAATCCGACGATGACTGCGATAATGCGTCCAATATCAAGTGTTCATTCTGACGGATCTATAGACGCAGCACTCAGAATAATGCTTGAAGATAGGGTGCAAATATTGACTGTTGAAGAGGAGTTCGGGACCATCATAGGTCTTGTAACCATGGAAGACGTTATTGAAACTCTACTCGGCGTCGAGATAGTGGACGAGGCAGACATCGAGGGCATAGAAGAGGGAGCAGTCCGAGAAGATATGCGTGAGTTGGCGATGATGCGTCGAGAAGAAGAGTGATTCAATCAAGATTGGTCGTATCTTCTTCTTTCTCAGAGAGAAGGCCCCTCTTTTCTGCATAGTCGCTAAGTTGATCTAATCTCTTCAACCAACCTTTGGAGCTTCCAGTCTTGGTAGATCGGACTAGCCAGACACCACCGAATATCCTCTCCCAGAGGCCTCTCTTTGCCATCGAGAAGCGACTCAATAACCAATCCAGGAAGAGTGGTAGCAAAAGCAAGAGCCCTATCACCCTGAATATGGCTGACCCCGTGGATTCTCCCAGTGGCGATGAAAGGTCGGAGAGCATTGTTAGGGCAGTGACGAAGCCGATAAGTGCGAAAGGGAAGTTCAGGCCCTTGAGGAAGGTGTATGCCCAGGATGCATTATTGCCACCTGATGTTACAAACTTTGTACGGGATACAATATTTCCAATCGTTCTGTTGAATTTTGAGGGCAAAAAACCGACATTACCAATGTAAAGTACCGTACCCCCGATGATAAAGTATGTCGCATCAAAGTTCAAGCCCCAGGCGAATACTCCCACGACTGGGAAAATCCAGCCGTAACTAACTAAAATGTCAACGAATCTCCTGAAAGCCATTTGTCCGCTAGTGGGTTGCTCAAAACCCTGAGGAAATGACGGTAGATCGACTGGATCTTTTGGTTCCTTTGCCTTCTTTTCCTTTTCACGTCGTCTTGAGAATCTGGATTCTCTCTTTGGTTTTTCGACTTTCGCAGGTGCCTTAGCAGGTGCCTT
>DATW01000051.1 GCA_002504845.1 Euryarchaeota archaeon UBA250
ACTCTAAGGGTCAACGCTTCCCTTGTTAGAACTGATTCGCCATGGGGCGAAGCTAGGATGCAGTCGCATGCAGCTCCTGCTAAAATAGAGGCGTCGATCAAGTCATGTCCGTTGCCAAGAGCGAAGGAAAGCGCTGATGCCGCTGCATCATGAAGACCTATCTGTTGTCTTGGATTAATTATTGAGGTCGGCGAGAATACTTGGCGCCCATCAGAGTGAAAGAGTGTCACTCCAGCATTGCCTCCAAGAATCAACACTGCCCCCCACCCATACTCATTCATCAGAGCCTCTGTGGTGGAGGTGGCATCATCATGGCCCATTCTCCGACGAAGCAAGTCAAGCCCCCTCCTCTCGAATATCACTATTGTTGAGTCTCCGCTCCTATCTAGGCCTGTCAGTTTCGGATCCATTATGATTGGGATCTTGAGGCGATTTGCTTCATCAATCAACTTGCGCGCACTTTCACGGGTCACTACGCCCTTGTCGTAATCTGAGATTACGATTGAGATTGATCCCTCCATCGCCTTGAGTGCATTGGAGCAAATCCTGTCCGAGACACTCTCCGAGATGCCGTCGGAGTCTTCCCTATCAGCTTGAAGGATGATCTGGGGCCTGTCCAACAAACTCTCCCTGGAGGCGAAATATCTTGTCTTGACGAGTGTCGAGTGGTCATCTATAATCTCCAGCCCAGATGTCTCCACCCCCAAATCTTCTAGGCTATTTCTTATTGCCGTGCCTTCCCTATCTGAACCGATGACGGCATGCAAACCCACGGATATGCCGAGAGAGGCGAGGCTCTGAGCAATATGGGCAGCTGCACCTGCGTTCTCTTCGGTTCTGGTTATTTTTAGCACAGGTACAGGAGCGGTGGAATTGAGATTATTTGCAAATCCGTGATGATAACGATCTAGCATCACATCCCCTATCAGAATGACTTTCTCGCTCTCTGATGACTGAAGAGTGTTCGACAATCTCTTCAAGGCTTCTTTCCGCTCTTTTTCGGATAGGCCCTGTCGATCCACGAGACCCCCACTATGACTCGATGAATGAGGGTTTGGGATGACCGACGAGTCCAAGTTGTATCTGCTACTCGCCGATGTATGGCCCGAGACACTATTGCTGACGTACGCGTCACTACTCGGCGATGGTGGGATAAATCTGCAATAGGAAGGCCGATGGATGAGGCATTGCTACTCTGCCCCACAGATGTTGTCTACTGCCACGATCACAGGGGAATGGATTGGCCCTCAGAGGAATGGTTTCACGATGCGCTTAGAAAGCGGCCTAGTTTGATACATGAGGCATTGGTGAATGAAGCTATGCGACAACCCGGTAACAAGGTGTTGTGGCACGATCATTTCGAAGAGATGGATTTTGAATTCGTCGATGACACTCAAGCACTTAGGTGGGATGCCAAAAATCATCCTGCAAGGGGGCTTCCGGATGCTGAAGTAAGGTGGAATCACGCTCGTTCTAAATTTGATATCAGAGATCTCTTGAAGTGGTGTAGGGCTGTAAATGAGCTAGATAGATTTGCCGAGATGTTAATTGTCGATGATGATCTTGATGTGGTTTCGTACAGAGTGAAAGAGGTTCATCCAAAGGGCAGATTTGAGACGCATTTCTTTGAGAGGGGTGGCGCGATAGATATGTTGAATGGCTCGTCATGGGTTTCTGGGAAGGGCGGTGCAGAGGGGATTCCCTCCTTTCTTGGGGGTTGTGTCCTAGACGAGAATTCCTCGCCGGAAGAAAACGATAAGGTTAGTGCGAAGGTTGCTAGAGACATGGAGAATAGGGGACTTCTCGTAAGAACCGGATTCAAATACGGTGTAAGATGGCGCGCATATGAAGGAAATATGTCTGAAAATCATGCTCCATGGCTAGTCTCACATCCACGTTCTCTGCCAGTTGATTGGACATCAGCATGTCAAGGTTCGAGACTCTCTTCCGGAGTCAATAAGACAATGCTGCTACCAGTTGTTGACGAGGATTCCGTGAGCTATGTGGCGATAGTAAGGCCTCCTCCGGATGCAAGATGGTCTACCACTAGGCGAAGGCAGTAGAAATTACGACCACGGTAGTGATGGATCTTCATCGGGATTATGCAAGATGTCCCTCGCATCGTGTGCTGGCTCTTCTTTCTGGGGTCTTGCGTATGAGAGGAATATCATGGCTAAGGCGACGGAGATTCCGTTCGAGGGTATTGATAACCACCCTATGACTGGAATTGCATCTAGAGGGCCCTCTGATTCAAGCACGAAGGGAATTCTGGTTTCGATTCCGAAGCCATCATGCAGTACAACTTCGCCTCTAGCAATCATGCCGGGAGAGAGAAGCCCTGAAGGGTCTATCTCGAGAGTGATGTCGTCTCCTTCTGAAAGGCTGATCGGGCTTTCTGTAGTCGCTATCTGGGAAGCCGGACCATCGATGATGACATCGTAGAATACTTGCCCAGTTCCGTTGATTATAACTTCCAAGTCAACGGATGAGGGAGAGGATGAGGAAATGCTCATGGTCCGAGATATCGGGTCAATCTTGTGGTTAACCTTGTACCACTTGGCCAGGATATTGATTTCACTTTCTTGAGCGGTGTTATCTTCTTGAGCGCAACTGAATGTGGCCTGTAAGGTTCCTTTCAACCTAGAAGTATTCTCGATATCCATTACTTTCACAGAATAGGTCCCCTCTGAGTACCCTGCTTCAGTAGTTATCGTATCTTCAGAAGATGCGGACCATTGAGATGACATGAGTACATTGCACGATTCCTCCACTATCATGGTGAAATACATATTATCCTCGGGAAGGAGGATAAACGGCGCTCTTGGAGCCAATATTCTGATACTACTTTCAAGATGTTGGACAGTTATGTTAACGGCTTGTTCACTTGATTGTGAAATGCTGACAGACCAATTTACCAGGGTTCCTGAAGAGTCGCGTATTGGTATCCCTTCAGCTCCGAAGATTGACCCTGGAGCGAATGCATCTGTTGGTGATCCTGAATCATCATTCAAGAAGAGTGCATCATCACCATCGGCCTCTACGATATAGCTCCATGGGGAAAAAGGGTCCGAGTTGAGCATATTGTCGTCGGAGTCTCCATTGGCTACATCCTGATATTCCACAAGCAAGCCATCACCCGGGAGTCCGGCATCGAAGCCCGATCCGTCCCTGTATGTCATCCAAAGATATTCGGTGGGGGAAACTCGTATGGATGCGATCTGACCTGTTTTACTGAATGGCTCAATCTCATAGATTCCTCCAAGTGAGGGGTCAATCTCAAGATAATCCCTATCTGGATCTATTAGAGTAATTGTTGATGCTGTTGGTAATGCTGGACTGCTTCCTGCATCGTTCCAGTTACCGCTAGCCATAATGCCCCAATCGCCTATTCCGTTCCATTCCCGTGTTGGTAGGTCCCCATGCACATCGTAGAGATCCAATGCGCCCATCTGATGTAGCATCTCATGGATTACTGTGCCAAGTCCCGATTGTGTCGAAGTGATCGTATAGTGCTCTATACTCCAAGATGATATAGCGATTGGGTCATCAAGTGCTGAAAAATGACTCCAGATAGATTGACTGCCGCCACCAATTTCCTGTGGTCGCTCGCCATGGATAAACAGGATTCTGTCGATGATGCCGTCTGCATCGAGATCCCAAGGAGAAAGATCGGTCCCGGTGAGTGAGTATGAGACAGCCATGCTAACGAGTTCTTGAACATCGACATCTCTCGAACCATCCTCATCTTCACCCCAATATCCTATGTGTTGAGGAGCGATGTAGGGTCTCTCCGATATGGTGACTTCCAGTGAGCTTCTGCCACCGCTTGCCTGACTGATATATTCGATGGCACCCTCCTCTCCTTCGACTAACGATATTATTTCTGAATCTTGGAACGGTGCAGTTGGGAAGTGAATTGGCACTATCAGCCAGCGCTCTTCGTCCTGTAGTGTAACTAGGTCAGATCTTGAATTTTCACTATTATCGCCCCTATCGGGTACGACTGCGCTATTGATTAATGAGGGATTCAACTGTATTACTAAAATCAGGAGGAAAATTGTGGTAGCAATAGCCTTCCTAACCACATCCATGTTACGACGTGTGCTATGCTTAACTTGAACACAACGTAATCGTGTCTAAGTCTGAGGGTGATATTGGGGGTGAGGTGATTCTTCGAATTGTGCAGGTACGAACCTCGAGATAGCCTCCGAGATGATTGCTACGAAAATTATGATAATTATCCTCATTCCCTCGAAGCCATTTGAAAGAATGAGGAATAATATTCCTGCAAAGATTACGTGCAGTCGTATTCGTATCCAGTCTCTTGCCTCACCGGGCGGGATTATGACCTTTACAACGCACAATAGTCCCGTCAACAGGATTAGTACGACGGAAATCCAAGAAAGCGAAACTGCCATTGAAGCGATTGCCACCGAGTCGATCGCGGCTACTACCTCAGATATTTGATCCGCAGAAACAGCGGCAGAAGCAATGGATGGGGAAGCGGATACGATTACGATCACTGTGAGTGGGAGTAAAAAGGAGATTGCAACAAATAGAATCGATACGACCTTTTTCTCAGCTTCGATGAGACCTGGTTCAACAAATTTCCACAAGTTGAAGCATAAGAATGGATGTGCGCATGTGATGCCAAATAGAATAGCAGCCGACCACTTGAGCACATACCAGTCATGTGGTGCGTAGACGGATAGGCCTCCACCGCTACTGTCGTCATATAGCTCGATCCACCATGCCATCCATGAGACTATGTCATCACTTGTAGCAGACAATACTGTGATTAGTGCTGCAAGTACTGCAGGAGGAATCAACAATCTCCTCAATTCGGCTAGATGATCGTGGAGACCCATTTCCTTGGGCATGTGGTTTACCCTCACAACATATCCTTGGGCTTGACTGGGGCCCTTGCGGCCAGAATCGTCCGATAAACGCCATATGCAGCCCAGGCAGCACAGAAGTATGCCGTGCCAGACAAGAACCAATTTACACCATCAGCAGTCCAGGTTATTGCTACCCCCAAGGCGAAGAGCGATGCTATTCCTCTCCGAATTCCCTGCGGGTATGCGAGCTCGGTTGCCAGAGGCTCTGGGCCTTCGTCATATCTTCGCTCCAATATTTCTCGTTGGAAGACTGCGCCTATGATCAATGCAACCAGTGAAGTCCAGTAGAGTTGGTTACCGTTTGAGAAGACCGCGTCTGCAATTCTCATCTGCCTTTCCTCTTCCTCCTTCTCAGGAGACTCTTCGACCAGGAATAGAGCGTCATATGCACCAACAGAAACGGTTCTTGTTTCCAGAGTCGCGGATGAGTCGTCTTCTGCGAGTGTGCCGGGCGCGTTCACCGTGAAGGATAGCATGTTCCAATAATCATCATCGCCCGGTGCTCCGTCTCCATTCACAGCATTTCCAGCTAGCCAGAAGTAAACGGCTCCTTCGTCCTCCGCAGGCGAAATCCATGTCAGAGACCATATCCCATCGTCCGAGGTATCTGAATGAGACACATCATTTTCACTATCTTCTGCAATGCGTATTTGCTGATCATCAGCCCATGTGAAAGACCCGGCTCCTCCTGAAGTCATTAGGAATCCTGCATGGGTATTGCCCTCGTCTCCTGCCAAGACATGCGCGTCTGCTACCTTGATCACCAACGGGTATTCCTCACCAGGAGAGTACTGGATTGGGACTCCAGTCACCATTATCACCGCCCTATCAGAAATTTGCCCATTATTGTGGCAATTGCAACCATACTCGGCAGTCGGATCGCCATTACTGTTGAGATATGGAGGGCCGCCACTATTGGCTAAAGCAGGAAGTGAAAGTAGACCAATGACGAGAAGTGCGATCGCCGCGCGGCGTATTGTCGCTCTACCCATGTATCTCGGGTCGATCTGGACGCTCATAACCGTTCCCCGATTAGTCTTCGTTTGCCTACGACTCCTTGATGGCGGTGTTCAAGGCAGTCATCATCTTCTTCCCGTCACCAAAGAGCATCATGGTCTTGTCCATGTAGAATAGATCGTTATCCACTCCAGCATAACCAACGGAGAGGCTCCTCTTGATTATTACAACGGATCTAGCATTATCTGCATCGATTATAGGCATTCCAGCAAGTGGGCCCTCGCCCGATCTAGCAACCGGGTTGCATGTATCGTTGGCGCCTATCACTATCGCAGCATCTGCCTCAGGTAGCTCAGGGTTTATCTCATCCATCTCGATTAGCTGCTCATAAGGCACATTAGCCTCTGCCAAAAGGACGTTCATGTGACCCGGCATTCTCCCTGCAACAGGGTGTATTGCATATTTCACCTCAGTCCCGTACTTCTCTTCCAAGAGGTCTGCAAACTCCTTCACCTGGTGTTGGCATTGGCTTACGGCCATCCCATACCCTGGCACTATAATCACCTTCTGAGCACCATCTAGAATCATAGCAACCTCATCAGGATCACTGCCCACTTTGGTCCTAGTTACAGACTCTTTCTCAGTGCCCCCGAAGGACTTGAACAGTACGTCGATTAGTCTCCGATTCATGGCCTTGCACATTATGAATGTGAGAATTAAGCCGCTTGCACCGACTAGTGAACCTGCTATGATAAGCACGGAGTTGGAAATTATGAATCCTGTAAAGGCCGCAGCAATCCCAGATAGTGAATTTAGCAGACTGACTACGACAGGCATATCGGCGCCGCCGATTGGTAGGACCAGGATCACTCCGATTACGCATGAAAGGGCAATCAACAGCCACACTAATTCGAGATCTGATGGTGTTTGTATTGTCATCAGGATCAATACAAAGGCAGCAACAACTGACAATGCTTTGATTGGATTCAACCAGGAAGGGCCCCAGGTAGGCGTTTTCCTCCATTTTCCAAATATCATGAATCCTCCCTTCAACTTGGCGTAGGCGACCAGTGAGCCCGTGAGTGTCATCCACCCAACAAGAGCAGAGAGCCCGATGGCTACCCATGCAACATGCAACTCCAATCCCTCTGGGATATTTCCTGATTCGATCGCAGCATAGGCCTCGGCAAGAGCGACGAGCGCACTGGCGGCGCCTCCGAATCCGTTGAAGAGAGCGACTAACTCGGGCATGCCGGTCATCTCCACCCGTACAGCCAGCCATGCGCCGATGAGTGCTCCGATAGCGATTCCAGCTACTATGAGCATCGGATTGTTGACCAGATCCGTCTCAAGTAGGACGGTTACAACAGCGGTCAGCATCCCGAGTGCCCCTAGCTGGTTACCGCGGGGAGCGGTTCGAGGATGGCCTAGCATCTTCAAACCGAATATGAAGAAAGACGCTGAAAGGAGGTATCCTATCTGATACCACTGTGAATCCATCTAGTCACCCCCTCTTTTCCTTCTTCCTGCAATCATCTGCAGCATCCTATTGGTGACCGCAAATCCGCCGACCACATTTATCGTTGCAAGAATGAGTGCGAAGAAAGCAATGACTCCAGAAATTTCTGTATGGCCCGCATCGTA
>DATW01000007.1 GCA_002504845.1 Euryarchaeota archaeon UBA250
AATCCTAGCTCCGTTAGATCCACTCTTCCCCTCAATACATTGGCAGGGTAACCGGTTTCTTCTGCGAGTATTCTGGCGACCGTGTCTGCAGATTTCAACATGGGGTCAGAAGTTACGACATAGCGGCCATTGCTGTTCTCCTTCGGTGCTGTGGGCAAGGGCCTGGAGCGAGTTCTGAGAGCCTCTAAATCGTTAGACTCTGGACCCATGTCGATATCTGAAGGTCTAGATCTAAATTCAGAAGAGAGAATATTGCCCCCCCACTCATCCATGATTGGTTGTTTCCCATTTATCGAAAGGAATGCGAGGGCTCCAAGGAATGTTGCTATGCCTCCTACCTTTGGATGATTTGTCGTTGAAGATTTGACGTCACCCCCCAGTATGTCGCTAACCGTTGACGATAGTGCTCGTTTTGGTCCGACCTCCAAGAATAGTCTTGCACCGGCGGCATACATGGTCTCTATCTGATCTATCCAGTTTACGGGGGAAGACATCTGTGGGGCCAACTTCTCCAATATGGATGATCTGACATTCTCAGCCTCTAATGGGTAAAACGAGCCATCCACATTGGCTGTTATCGGAATATCTGGGAGAGATATGTCGATTGATTCAAGAAATCGCTTCAATGGCCCATTTGCAGGTGCGACTATCTCTGTGTGGAATGCATGACTGGTTTGCAATGGTATGACTGTTGCTCCAGCATCAGACAGTACTTTCATTGCTAATCTGACTGCTTCGGTTTCTCCCGCGATCACAGTGGAATTTGGACTGTTCCTATTCGCGGCTATCACGTATCCCTCAATCTGGCTAATTGTCTCGATGACCCTGTCCGCAGGGGCTCCCACAGCAGCCATGAGCCCTGGATCCGGAACATCCACGGAGCCCATCTCGGTCCCCCTAGCTGCTGCGGCTCTCATTGCGTCTTGGAAGCTCAGAATTCCCGAGACCATCAAGGCAGCATACTCCCCGAGACTATGCCCTGCAACCATATCCGGTCTGATTTGATGTTCTGCTAGGAGGCGATCTATTGCCAAATCTGCAGTGAGCATGGCGGGTTGGGTATACTCTGTTTGGGTTAGCCTCCTCTGTGCCGCTTCTAAATCGGCGCCAGCGAGATCGTTCGATAGAACTAGCCGCGAAAGAGAGTCTTGGATTACGGGGCGCATTATCTCGTCTGCTTCAGCCCATGTCGAGCTTACCACTCGGTACCTCTGTGCCAAATCTAGAGTCATTCCCAGATACTGGCTCCCTTGACCCGGATACATGTGTGCGAGTTTTGCATTGGCATCAACGGGTTTTGTCTCAATCAGAATCTGTTGACTCTCCAAAAACGGATATCTTTCAGGATCTTCTATGCTGTCTATAGCGATTGAAAGTCTCTTCTCTAACTGAGCCCAGGTGACTGCAACTAATGATAGTCTGATTCCTTTTGCTTTGAAGTCTGAAGAGTATAGGGGCAGTTCCCTAGAAAGTCGCCTACCACTCGGACTTTCATCGAATGTTGGCCTTCCGTTGAACAATTCTGAAGATGCACGTTTGAGTTTCAAGTGCATCTCTTCTAAGCTATCTGCATTGAGAAGAAGTACTCCTCCTTCAAGGGCTTTCAGATGGTTCCACGGAAGCCGTTTGACATCATCTGAATCAACTCTTCCAGCAAGTAGGTCAAGTCTGTTTCTCCAGCTATTGGATAGTTCAGTATGGGCTTCGGGGTGGTATTGCTCAAGCGCGATGTGGAAGTTTGTACCGCCGAATCCAAAGGCGCTGACACCCGCCCTCCTTGGGTGCGAACTTGGCTCGGGCCAAGTTCCTGAAGTGGTCGGGACGTAAAATGGGACATTCGCCCACGGTACGGTGTCATTTGGTTCCTCGAAACCGGCTGAAGGGGGTATTGTTCTATTATGAAGCGCTAGAACTGCTTTGAGGATGCCTGCAAGACCTGCTGCTGCTTTGAGATGTCCGATCTGCGACTTCACGGACCCTACTGCCACCGAACCGGGCAGCAAGCTATCGCCGTATGCTTGGGCCAAAGAAGCCAATTCTGTGGCATCCCCTACAGATGTGCTAGTGCCATGGGCCTCTATCAGCTCGACGCTGGAAAGATCGTATCCCGCCTGGGCATACGCCCGGTTGATTGCCTGGATTTGTCCTCTTTGGCTGGGAGCGGTGATGCCCTTTCCACGGCCATCACTACTTGCCCCTATCCCTCTTATCACGGAGTATATCGTATCATTATCATGTAATGCATCCTCGAGCCTCTTGAGAACCAAAGCACCCGCCCCCTCACCCATGACAAAGCCATTTGCACGACGGTCAAATGGAACCGAATGATTCGGAGATAGGGCTCCTATCGCACTAAATTTGGCGAATGTGGCTGGATCCATGGTTCGATCTGCAGCGCCTGCAATCATCATGTCTACCTGTCTGGAATGCAAAAGATGGCAGGCATCCAAAACGGCGGCAATTGCAGAAGCGCATGCTGCATCTGTAGTGTAATTGGGGCCTTGTAGATCTAGAAGATTGGCTACTCTTCCAGCGACGACATTAGCAAGTTCGCCGGGCATCGTATCTTCATCAACTCGAGGGGAACCGTCGAGTATTGACTCCTTCAATTTGGAGAAGTCTTCTTTCGATATCCCCGATTCTCTAGCATGCCTCTCATACCTGTCTATGAGGACCCTCTCGGTAGAACGAGTTCTATTCTCGCCCCCCAATGCATTGGCGAAGATTACGCCAGTGGCCTCGCTTGGAATTGAGAGTCTTGCATTTTCTCCGAGATAACCGGCATCCTCGAGAGCGGCTGCTGAGACGCTGACAGCCCACTGCTGACAAGGGTCGATTTGAGGTAGTGAGCCCGGGGGGAGTCGCCATCTCCTCCAATCAAATTCGTATCCATGGACCCATGCTCCGATTTTGCTGTAGGTCTTACCCTCGTCTACATTCTTTGGGCCGCCTATGACCCAATGGTCCTCAGAATTCCATCTATCATCGGGGAGTTGCTTTATGGAACATCTGGCATCCAAAATATTCTGCCAGAATTCAGTAACATCATTCGCATCTGGAAGCAGGGCCCCCACGCCAATTATTGCAATGGGCTCGAATGCTTCATGGTCTATGCCCGAAGATTTCATGCAATCACTCACTTATGTCATCGGGCACCATCGTAGAACTGTATCCGGCATCTACGTGAATTATCTGAGCAGTGACTCCAGATGAGAGCGGGCTTGCCAGCCATGCGGCGGTTCCGGCCACGTCCATTTGATCGACATTCCTACGGAGAGGCGCATTTCGTTCAACATGCGCCAATATGCCTTCGAATCCGGGTATGCCTGAGGCCGCAAGAGTACGAATCGGGCCTGCGCTGATTGCATTTACCCTGTGGCCATCGGGGCCGAGCCTAGCAGCGATTTCCCTCACCCAAGCCTCTAGTGCTGCTTTTGCTACACTCATCAAACCGTAGCTAGGGACATGTCTTGTGCTTGCAGCGTATGTGAGGGTGATTGTGGAAGAGTTTGGGGCTAGATGAGGCAGGGCGTGTCTGACGATACCTTGGAGGCTGTGTGCGCTTATTCTCAATGCTACATCCATCGGTTCCATATCTACGAAGAGGAGGTTCCTGTCGAATGCTTCTCTCGGGGCGAAACCGATGGCATGGACGATGATGTCTGCTTTGGCCCCAGGAGAATTTGCCTGCCATGATTCGAAGAAGGAAGCTGTTGAGCCCTCTACGTTAACGTCTATTGGGTGTAATTCGGTCCCTTCTGGCAATGTAGCGACTAATTGCTGTATCCTACTTCTGAATCTTGGTTGGAAGCCCAAAATGAGAGAGCACCCTGCTTGTGCAAGTCTCTGGCATATTGCATAGGCGATGCTATCTTCGGAAGCGACACCGAAGACCAGTGCTTTCTTGCCATCGAGTTTCATGATGGAATCGCTCACCGTATCGACCGTAAGAAGCACAGGGAGAGGGGTTATTGACCGTTGGGCCTCAAAATCCGGCCTAGATGCCATATATTTCAGATAACTCTCAACGTCACAATAGCCTCGCTCATTGCATTTTTGTCATCTTTCACACGTAAACGGAAAACATGGGTTCCCTGTCTGACTCTGACCTTTATCATGGAGGTGGAACCTACAACTCGTTCGCGCTCATCGAGCCATTCCCATGCATTAATTTCACCATCTGGATCATATGATGCTCTCCCATCCAGCAATATTTCTGCAGTGCCGTCTTCGTCGGATGTTACTGTTAGGTCTTCACCAGCATCTGCTACTGGCGGTAAATTGATCATTTTGGCCTCAGAAGCTAATTCTTCGAGAAGGTCGGGATCCTCTTCATCCACTATCTGATCTTCGACTTCTTCGCTCATGTCGTCGAGAATCCTAGTTACCTCTTCGCCACTGTGCTCAAAACGGGTGTTTTCTTCATCCTCGTAATTGGGAGCATCAATTGTTTCCTTGTTTTGAGATTCCACATCAGCCTCGTCCTCTACATCCCCTTGTGGGTTGAATACCCACGCGGAAACAGCGTCCGTTGAAGGATTGACACACACCGCGATTGACCTTCCATCAGATAAACGAGTGATTGAACGGGGGATGCCGTCCAGTTCACACTTCCAAAGTATACACTCGTCCCTGAGACCGATTATATTGAACCAAATCCCGGCGCAGATTATCTCGTCGGAGCATGACAATGTGCTGATACGTTGGTCGTCCAACTGAATCCTGCCAGATAGTTGACCCGATATCTCAACTTGAGTCACTCCACCCATCACATCACCCACGATTACACCGCTTTGGGTGGGTGTCATTGACGATAATGGATGGTCCGTCTCAGAGCAATGTATCCGTCCACCGGAGATATCCCAACATTCCACCCTATTCTCCGGCACATGGTCGCCAATTCCGCCCAGAGACCTTCGTGAGACGACAAGAATTCCGGATGGACGGAATTCCATGCAGCTGATGGACTCGATCGATTGATCAGAAGGAGTTGATGTGTGAACGATTTCACCCTCATTCGCTATCCACAATGTTCCAAAAACACCTGAAGCTGCTATTGATCTGGAATTAACCCGTACGATTTCAGATTCGCCGAACCCTTCGATAGCACGGACGTTTTTGTCTTCATCCATCCACCTAACTTCTCCGTCGCTGTCGAGTATCGCTGCACATTTGTCTCCACTCAATATTGTCTCGATGGATGCGTCGGTCGTACCTGAAAATTCGACTCCCGACTCGGATAAAACCTCAATTCTGCCATCATTATGACCGAGGATAACACCCATTTCAGTTACCGCAACTGCAGACAGGGATTGAGGAGTCACGTGAGATGGGGGTTTTGCGGAAGAAAGTAGGTATTCAATTTTCGAGCCGTGTTTTGCAATCACCAGGCCCCCGTCCGGAAGAGTGCTCCAGATGATGTCTGCAGATGGCTCCAAGATGAGTTCGGACTCCAAAAGGCGTCCGGGCATGATTCAGGGGGGCGGGCTGAAGGCTTCATGGTTGTCCAGTATTCAAGATAAAACAGGTTCAGCGTCTTTCGCTGCGTCTTTCCTTCTAGATTCCAACCGATTCAGATATTCCTCGTCAATGGTGCCGGCTACATACACCCCGTCAAAGCATGAGCAATCGAAAGTCACTTCTCGCTCTGCAGCACCCAGACATGCAGTTACTAGATCATCGAGTTTCTGATAAATCATCCAATCCGCGCCGATGGCGTTACATATCTCATCTACAGTTCGGTTATGAGCGACGTACTCTTCCCTAGCAGGCATATCAATTCCGTAGACATTGGGGTGTATCACCGGAGGTGCACAACTGGCGAAAAAGACCTGTTCCGCCCCTGCGGACCTTGCCATCTCGACAATTCTCTTCGAGGTATTGCCACGGACTATGCTATCATCTACGATCAGCACATTCTTATTCTGAAATTCACCCAGAATAGTATTGAGTTTCTTTCTGACAGATTTCTTACGGACATTCTGCCCTGGCATTATGAACGTCCTACCGATATATCGATTTTTGACGAATCCCTCCCTGTATTGGACACCCAGAGTCCTTGCCAACTCTAATGCTGCTATACGGCCGCTATCTGGAACGGGTACAACGACATCGATTCCATGGTCAGGATTTTCCTTCAGAATCCTCTCGCCCATGATTCGCCCCATCTCGAGTCTTGCGGCGTGCACAGATACTCCGTCTATAGTAGAGTCAGGCCTAGAGAAGTAAACGTGTTCAAAGATACAAGGTCTAGGTTCAGTGGCTGGGGCGCATATCCTAGAGGTGATTGCCCCGTTGGATCTGACTATAACTGTCTCACCGGGCTTCACATCTCGATCTAGTTTGAAATCCAGTACGTCTAGAGCGACGCTCTCGGATGCGAATATCCTCTCCACCATGCCATCTTCTGTACGAGACCCCATGCACAATGGGCGTATGCCATGTCTATCCCGTATGGCGATAACCCCCCATCCAGTTATCATGGCCACGACAGAGAATGAGCCGATTGCTCTTCTGTGGAGACGCTCGACGGCAGTGAATACGGATTCCTCGTCCAATGTGCTCTTGCCTGACGGGGTATCCTGAATAGCGCGTTGAAGCTCCGCTGCGAGTAGGTTGAGTAAGGCCTCTGAATCTGAATCTGTGTTGATTCGTCGTCGGTCTACGTCAAATAAATCCGTGATGAGTTCTTCCGAATTTGTAAGATTTCCATTATGTGCTAGACTGATTCCGAATGGGGAGTTTGTGTAGAATGGTTGTGCTTCTGCGGCTGAGTTACTGCCTGCTGTGGGATATCGAACATGCCCTATGCCCATTGAGCCTTGAAGCAGTTCGATGTGTTTCAGCTGGAATACATCTCGAACCAATCCATTCGCCCTGCGATGGAAAATGCGTGACTCGGTGCTAGTCAGTATGCCTGCAGCATCTTGGCCCCTGTGTTGTAACACGAGAAGCCCGTCGTAGAGTGTGGGCGAGACGGTCGATCCCTCGATTCCTACAACACCGATAATGCCGCACATCGAGAACACACGGACCTTTGGCTGTCGGGACTTAGCCATTCCCCAGAAAACTAGGCGTCGTTCAATCCGTCATTCGACGATTTTTCTTGGCCCATCTATAGCCTCGCATACGAGCAGTGACGCCGAACCCGCAAGAGGCGCATCTGGCCTTTTGTTTGTGATAAGAGTGCTTTCCACATCGCCTACATCGGATGTGAGTTTGCTTCTGCCTTTTCCCCATACTGGGTGTTCCCTTTGACATATGCAACCCTCCTTGACGTTCGCGCCAACTGCCTTTCTGTTATGAGGCTTATCACTCGCTATCTGATACAGAATCTGCCTCTTGTAAGGCGATTGGATCGAATTCATTCGAGTGAGAAACGGTGATTCTCAAGAGGAAGGGAATGGCAACCAAGGGAGTCAGCGCCAGGAAGTAGATTAGAGATTTCAACGACGAAGAAACCGACTCATGCGGTACAGAAGTAAGAAGATACAGAGCCACTGCAGAGGATATCGCGGAGATAGAAACGAGTCTTACAGAGGTATTTCCTCTCCTGTACGTGGAAAGGACGTGGATGGTTAACCATACAAGTGAAATTGTGAATCCTGCGGCAAACTCCTCTAAAAATGGGCCAGACATCAATTCACACCCCCGAGATGATCTTCCACAATCTTACGAACGTACATCCTCTCATCATCATCGAGCCCGGGCGTAGGGGGCAGCGGCGGTTCACTATACTCGGACCAGGCCACTATTGCTACAGCTGCGATTAGCCCTGAAATCATACCTAGAATGATCGGAGCTGCGGATAGGGCATCCCATATGCTGAATACGCCCCTCACGGGGTCTAGTAGATTAGCTCCAGGTCTGAATACCATAGCCACGGAGATTGAAAAAATGACAAGTATCCAGCCGGTGAAGAGGGTTGTAGGTGAAATGGCGCCATAAACTCTGGAGCCTCTTATCGTCAACATCGAGCCGAACGCGAGAAGAAGGGCCCATGTAGCGAAATGGACGATTGCTACGCCCATATCCTGCGAAGCGTCGTCGCCGGAGAACCGATCATAGAGGTCGGATGGGGAAAGTATGTCGGGACCGATAACAAGTACGATTCCGACCGTAGCAATCACGAGAGCCATTCTGTATCTGGAGTCAGAGGGGCCCATCCTATTCCAAGAAATAGAAACTAGTAGCAAGATGGCGCCTGCGACTCTCGCAAAGGGGGCGTCCATGATGTGCGGAGA
The DNA here is from genome assembly GCA_002504845.1 of Euryarchaeota archaeon UBA250. Classification (GTDB taxonomy): domain Archaea; phylum Thermoplasmatota; class Poseidoniia; order Poseidoniales; family Thalassarchaeaceae; genus MGIIb-N1. The sequence goes on from DATW01000007.1 coordinate 8,244, forward strand.
GGGTATGTGGCTTGAAAGAGATGGGGGATACAGGGCCCCATCTGATGACAAGTGGTATCGCCACACTCAAATAGGAACCGTCGGTGGACGGCTCGCTGGTGGTACAAATGGTAAAGCGCCCACGTAAGGTAATGCGTTACAGCCCATCTGCTGGCAAGCACACCGAGCATACGGTGGAGCGCGTCAAGAAGCGCCGCGCGAGTGAGCTCAAATGGGGTCAGCGTAGATTCCGAAGAGTTACCGCTGGATACCGTGGTTTCCCTCGTCCAAAACCTTCAGGAGAGAAACCCACAAAACGTGTGAATCTGTTGTACAGGTGTACTGAAACTGGCAAGGCGCACCAACCTGCAGCTAAGAGGGCGAAGAAATTCGAACTCGTGGATAGGTGATCCAGATGGCCGGTGCAAGTTTTCTCAGAGTTAGTTGCAATGACTGCGGTAACGAGGCCGTGGTGTTTAGTCGTGCATCTTCCGTCATATCGTGCCCCGTGTGCGGGAGCACGCTAGCAGTGCCAAAGGGCGGCAAGGCCGATTTGGTAGGCAGCAGTTTAACAGAAATCCTCGAGTGAAGGGGGTTCGACATTGGCTCGTAAGGAATATTGGCCCGAGGAAGGAGATCTCCTCGTCTGCGTAGTGAAATCCGTAAGCGACAAGGGCGCCTACCTAGAGATAGACGGGATGGACGGCGCGGAAGGATTCGTATTCATAGGAGAAGTCGCAGCAGGATGGGTAAAATCCGTAAGATCTCACTTGAGAGAGGGTCAGCGGGTTGTGGCGAAGGCAATAGGTGTGAAGCGTGATCGTGGCAGAATTGATCTTTCCATAAAATCAGTTTCCGAGGAGCGCCGTAGAGATGCCCTCCAGTTCTGGAAGAACGAGCAGCGAGCCGGACAAATAATGAAGGTCGCCGCTGATAGAATCGGATGGTCCGAAGACGAATTGGATTCGACTTCGGATGACCTGGCGGATTCTTTCGGGTCTTTGTACGGAGCCCTGGAAGAGGCTGCGGCTGATTCAAGTGCCTTGGATAATGCTGGTTTCAAGGGGAAGTGGATTGCTACCGTAGTAGAACTCGCTGTCGAAAATATCGTTCCTGAGTCAGTGCATCTCAAGGGGAATTTCCACGTAGAGATATGGTCAAGCGAAGGTGTTTCAGGGATTCAAGAGGTGTTGGAAAAGGCTGAGGCCAGCATAGAAGGAATGGACGAAGTCGTACTTACGTGCCACTACGACGGAGCACCGAATTACAGAGTCGAAGTGGAAGGTCCGGATTACGATTCTGCCGAGTCAGCATGGAATGCCTGTGTTGAAGCTGCAGAGTCCGCGATGAAGGCGTATGACGGCAATTTCTCGGCTGAGCGCGTCTGATGCCCGCAATACTTCATGAACCCGGTGCGAGGGATCGACTTGCGTTCATGCCTCGAACAATGTTGCAACGATGCCCCGCATGCTCGTCATACGGATTCTCTAGAGAATGCGATTGTGGCGAAACCAGAGTTGCGGTAGCACCACTCCGTTTCTCTCCAGAAGACCCTCAGGGGGATAGACGGCGGCAAAGAGAAGGCTGGGGCTCAGAAGAATGGGTGAAAAATCTCCCTACTCCGAGGAAGGAAGGTGAGGAGGAAGAATGAGTCGAACAAAGATTCAGCAGATTTGCGATGTCCCCGTTCATGACGCCATTATCGAGGCGGTTCCAGGGATTGGGAATGTGGGTAAACTCGTAGTTGATGGCTTAGTGGCGTCTTACGATTCGAAGATAATAGCCAGAATACTTCATCCAGACATGCCGCCACACGCGACTCTTGATTCAGAGGGCCTACTTCGCCCCCCGCATCTCTCAATTCATTCGGTAAATATTGGGGCTCAGACGGTTCTCTGTATCTGCTCAGACGCTCAGCCAACTACTGCAGCAGGCCAATATGAGGTGGCAGAATCAATTCTCGATTTCGTAAAGGATCATAGTGATTCTCGGCTGTACGTGTTGGCTGGCCTGGCAATGGACCCAGAGGCCCAAGGAATACACGTTGTTTGCTCGGAAGAAAGTACCAGGGGGTCGATGGAGGAGCATGGTATAGAGGTTAGAACGGGTCAACCAGAATCAGGGATGATTGGGCTGGCAGGACTATTGGTTTCTCTTGCCCCGCTCCACAAAGTGGAAGCGATTGGCCTTGTTGCGGACACCGTTGGTGGTGCCACGGATGCCAGAGCAGCGGAACGGCTATCCATGTTCGTTCAGGATAAGTTCGGATTGAACATTGGAATGGATCTCGATAGGACGCAGGCGATTGCCTCCAGACTGCTAGAGAGTGTCGGGATATCCGAGGCAGCTATTGCAGAGATATCAGGCGAGCATGGCTATGGCGATTTATACGTCTGAGTGGTCTTATGAGGGTCCTGCTGGGGAGCGGTGGAATTGGAACTGAAGAGCGTCGATCCAAGTACATGGATTTGATTTCAGATCACTTCAGAAATTCAGAAAATGTGGTTTTCATACCACTAGCAACACATGACCATGAAGGGCGGACTGCACGGTTGAAGGAGTCTCTCGGACCCATGGGGGCGAAGTTCCATGGATTGAATGTGGATCGCGGCGTCGAGCAGATACTTGCCGCTGACGGGGTGTACATGGGCGGAGGTAATTCCTTCCTGCTGAACAGGGATCTGCACAGATACGGTTTGATTGATGCGCTGAGGGATGTTGTGAAGCAAGGAATACCGTATCTCGGAGTCAGTGCTGGCAGCAATGTCGCTTGCCCGACGATGATGACGACTAACGATATGCCGATTGTAATGCCGTCTTCGTATGAAGCGCTGGGCATAGTTCCCTTCCAGATAAATCCGCATTATTATCCTGGGAAAATAACCTTCTTCTCAGAAGGCGAGAGCAATGACCACTTCGGAGAGAGTCGTCGGCAGAGGATATCCGAGTACCATCAACACGAGTCGATTCCTGTTCTGGGTTTATGGGAAGGATCGTATGTGGAATGGGATGGTGCCAGAGGTCGTCTGATAGGTCGTGCTAGGGCATTCTTCAGAGATTCTGAGCCCATGAACTTCGAGGACGGGGCGTTATTCGATGGAAACCTGGCTCTCGATTAATCATTCATCCGCCTGATGAAACTATGACTAATTCGAGTGTCAAATCCCCTTCTATGACGGAATTGTGAGGTACGATTGTATCGTCGTACACTGCTAGGACAGTGGATGCGTGTATACCCAATTCTTTGAGCACATCCAGGATTGTCGCAGGGGCTTGGATCTCCACAACGTGGTCCTGATTCAGATGGTTGACTGTGACGCGCATGGAGGGGCTGCACCTGAACAGGCTTATGTCTGATTCGCAGGACGGCCGGACGCTGCCGAGATCGCATAGCCCGGTATTGCGGTGGATTCGAAATCCACTGTCCCTTGGACGCGGGGGTTCAAATCCCTCTCTCGGCGCCATCTGTGCCAGAGCGTAGCGATTGAGGCTGTTATGCCTCGTCATCGATAACCACGACGCGTGTACCGGGGCCCATCTTGATTTGCGGGCGTCCCGCCCATTCCCCGACTTCCCCATTCAGTACACCGATAACATCGCCCCTGGAGATAGACGCTGCTGCTGTTGGTATGAACTGCTTGAACGCGACTGCGGATGCAGACCCAGAGGCGTCGACCAATGTGATAGCCCATCTGCTAACTGAAGCTCCGTCAGGATATGCATCAATCGACCAGACCCTCCCCACAACAGAGACCCTCGTCTCTATATCCACTATGGATGCCTCGTCTCCTTCCTCTGCAGGAGATATGGATGACAAGCTATCAAGATCGAGATTCAATTGTCCTTTCCAAAGCGAAGGCATCGCATTGTCCACGCGTACCCTCGATCCTTCTTTGATTGATCTTGTTACCCTCTTTGGGCCGCCCATCCGATGCGGTCTGACAGTGGCCCTATCCCACCCATCCACCATGGTGAACCTCACATCAACGGTCTCGTCTTCATTCAGATCCGGACCGGTTAGCCTGGATACGTCTCCAATTGCAGAGAAACGAGTTCTGATCGCCTGCAATGGAGTGATGTCCCAGGTGTGCCCAAAACGCTGAATCGTTTCCATTTGTATCAGATTTGGCTCTTGGTTCGATCCTTCACAGAAACCAGCATACTCGCACCTGTTGCATCGGGCCCTGGTGTCGGATTCAACTGATTGACCATCGGGGACGCCACCATCCTTGAATCTCCGAAGAGGTGCCGGCTCTGCAGGGCATTCTTCGATAGATGGGTTGCTCCCCCTTATCTTCGAGTACAACTCGAATAGGTCCCTGTCCATCGATTCCATTTCTTCCACAGCGGGCATGACGACGTCTTTCGGGTCTCCCGCACCAAGATACCAGATTGCTAAACCGGTTACGGTTTCTTTACGCTCGTGAGTGGCCCACCAAAGCCATCCGTACATCCTCAGCTGGTCCAGATAGCCATGAGACCTATCTCCTCTTCCTACTGAGGCCTTGATATCGATTATCCGAGTGGCTCCATCCCACCTGTAGACAAGGTCATATTCTCCCTGGAACCATCCGCCTGGGTGCGTTGAGGTCTGAGTGAAAGATGCTGCATCGGGGTCCACGAACCATGGTCTTGCGATCTCCCATGCTTCTACGACATGCATATCTGACCCGATGTCATAGGCTGCATGGCTAGGACTGCTCCAATCACGGGGAAACCCATCAGGGGCTGGCCAGGCAGGTCTAGATTTCCCTGAACGCCACGCATCCACATCCACATCCTCTGAATTTAGGCATTCTTCGACTTCTTGCAGGTGTAGATCTATGCCTCTCAGGACCATGGAGAGGCATTGGTCTGGGTCTGCATCTTCAACCGTGCCTTTCCTATTCGGATTTGCTGCCCAATCATCGCACGCCTCGTCCCAGCATCGCTGGAAGTGGACCTGAGCACGCGCATGTGCCCATATCCTCAATGAATCCATGTCTGACGGGCGAAGAGGCTTCTCGACTGGTTCAATTCTTGGGCCGGGCCAATTGGATGGATCGTCCCATTCAGGGGCCCCGTCCTTGTTCAGAGGGGTGGACATCGCGTCTTCATCCTCTGCAAGATGAAGAGACGGCGAATCACGCATGACTCTGCAAATACACGCCTCTGCTGCATTTCCGCGAATTATTTGTGGTGGCAGCGGGGTCTTCAGACGACGTTCCCATCCATAGTACCAGTATCTCGGACAGTTCCTGTAAGCAATCACCTGTGAGGCTGAGAGCCTTCGGTAGGGATCTACAGAAGATACCTTTTGATCGATGGTGCTTACCGGCATCGAAAGTCCCTTTCCCTCATGGCTCTTAATTTCAATCGCCTGAATCCGCACTATTGAGATAGACAATTGTCATCTCAAGTCGTTCGTGAGTGGGGTGCACCTCGACAAATGCTACTGGAGCCTCGACGGCATCGCTGATCTCCTCTGCTGTGGAAAGAGGAATTTCTATTCGGCCCCTCTCAGGATCATGATACAAGAATCTTCGAGGTAGGCCTGTTTCCCTAATTATTTCGTCCATGTAATCATCAGCTACTTCATTCTCGCATTCGATCACTCCGAAGATGAGGGTCCCATCCTCTGTCAGTAATTCATGAGGTGCGATAGTAGCCTCGCCGCGTCTCAGGAATCTGTTTCTGAGTTGTCCTGCATCCTTGTAGACCGCTGTGCAGAACTTGAGATGGAAGCCGTATGGCTCGCGCACCACCCCATCAATGGGATCTGGCTTCCCAAGGGCAGCAGCAGCGACCCTGTCGCGCATGTTGATTGCCAGCTCGGCGGATCCCGCTGCTCCTGCGGTTATCTCATCGGAGAGATTGAATCCCCTAACTTCCATGTTACCATGATTGCCGACGGTGATCTCAAGCTCATTCAGATTGAGGAATTGGATATCCATCTCCCTCATGTCTTCCAATGCGCCCATCAGCTCTTTTTCTTGGTCTGGCTCGCAGGGTATCTCGATTCCTGTTTGTATTCCTTGAGCGGTGCATGCCGAGATGACGCTGTCGTATTTCTTAGCATCCAAATCGAGGAGATGGAATCGTATCTCATCGAGTCCCGCGTCGGCGAACTCTCTCGCGTATTCGGGTTTGAACGGGATGCTCGTATACATGTGCATGTGAAACGAAGGCCCGAATTCCTGTCTGAGCCTACGGATTCCTTCCAATGTGTGTTCCCTGTCCATCAACGGGTCGCCGCCGGTGATTCCGGCTCCCGTTGCGTTCATCGCCCTGGCCTCCTCGATTACCTCGTCGAATGAGGTGCAGGGACGCTCGTTGGCAAACATCATCTCAGCCTCCCTGCGATTCTCGGAAAGGGGGCAATAATCGCATTTCCAATGGCATTTTCCAGTGATGAACAAAACCAACTTTGACCCCATCTGGCACTGTATGCACCCCTCGGCCTCTTCGACCTCAGGGGCATCGAACAAAGTAGGAATCGTTGGGAGGGTCAGAGTCACGCTCATGCAGTGGCCCCCCTTTGCACCGACAGAGCCGCCTCGATTAGCATCTCATGAAAAATCGTCGTTCCGGAAAGTTCGGGGTGGAATGTCAATGCGATCCTGTTACTTTCCCTCACGCCCACTGGCTCTCCGTCGAAAGTTGCGATTACTGATGGTTTCCGGGCATCCGTGAAGCGCGGGGCCCTGATAAATACGCATTGAATGGGGCTGTTCGCGTTCTCGACGGCCACTGGGCCAATGAATGAATCGATCTGCCGCCCCCACGCGTTCCTATCCACCTCGGCAGAAATAATCGGATCGCCCCCATCTTGGGGGTCAGCAAGAAGAATGGTTCCTGCACATGTTGCTAGAACGGGCATGTCGCTATTCTCCCTTATGGTCGAATATAGTGGTCCAAGGAGACCCGTGCCATCCTCTCCGCCGACTATCCTCATAGTTGTGGATTCGCCACCTGGCAGTATTATCGCATCGAGTCCGGCACCGATAAGGTCGTCCAGTGAGCGTAATTCCCTTATCGATACCTGGGTATTGGTCAACTCAGATGCATTCTGGATTGCAATCTCATGGGCCCTCCTGGACCCCTGAAGCATCACCAAACCCACTTCGAGCACGATTCCCCGGCATATGCATGAGACATGAACCCCATCCACGGGATGCGGTTGATGCGATGCTCTCAAGGACCGGGCAACTCAGGCCGCATCATGACCAGGCTTCACAACTTTGGTGCTGGACCGGGAGTTCTGCCGCTCGAGGTGATTAAGGCGTGCAAAAAGAACCTCGAGGAGCTAGGGTCGAGTGGCCTCGGGCTGATGGAGACATCGCACAGAAGCCCGGTCTTCCAGGAAATCGTGGATGAAGCCGATGCACGTCTTAGGCGATTATTGCGAATTCCGGACGAGTACTCGGTGCTGTTTCTCCAAGGCGGGGCGTCCCTTCAATTCCACATGTCCGCTCTCAATCTTCTCGACCAGGGGGAGCATGCAGAGATAATCGTCACCGGGACTTGGTCCCAGAAGGCCTACACAGAGATCGGTAAGTTGGGGGGAGTTCGAGCCATATGGGACGGGGCGGAAGAGGGTTTCACAAGGGTCCCAGATCATTCGGAGTACTCTGTAAGCAAGGACGCGGCCTACATCCATTACACGTCCAACAACACGATCTATGGGACGCAGTTCCACGAAATGCCGGACTCCCGGGGGAGGCCGGTAGTAGTTGACGCCAGTTCCGACATTACCGGGGTCCACCTGGACGTCTCGGCGCATGACGTTGTCTACGCGGGCGCCCAGAAGAATCTCGGGCCAAGCGGTGTGACTGTGGTCATACTCTCGCCATGGGCCCTGAAGAAGGGTCGAGAGGGGCTACCCTCTATGCTGGACTACAAGGTCCATGAGTCCAAAGGAAGCCTGTTCAATACCCCGAACACATACGGGATTTTCGTCCTGAAGGAGGTACTGGGTTGGATCGAGAGGGAGGGGGGCGTTCAAGCAGCCATAGATCGGAATGCCGCCAAGGCGTCCCTGTTGTATGGCCATCTTGATTCCTCTGACTTCTGGGCGCCGCATGCCCTGAAGTCCTCGAGGTCCGTCATGAATGCCACCTGGAGGATATCAGACCATGGTCTGGAAGCCGCCTTCCTCGAAGGGGCCGAGGAGAGGGGGCTAATGGGTCTGAAGGGGCACAGGAGCGTAGGGGGGATCCGCGCCAGCATGTACAATGCGCTGGAGCTTTCCAGCGTGGAGGCCCTAGTGGCATGGATGGCCGAGTTCGAGTCCATGCACTCCTGACGGCTGATTCAAGCCACATGACTCCCACGAGGCGCCATGGAGGGAGACGGCCGGATCGCTCTTCTCGATCTGACTCTTCTGGATAAAGAGGCTAGTGAGTCTGATCTCGAACATCTGATTGGGCGTGCCAATAAGCATCTTCCCGCTGCTATTTGCGTATTCTCTGAACAACTGGATGGGTTACGGGATATGCTCGACCCCAGGATAAAATTGGCTTGCGTGGCAGGTGGCTTCCCCTCAGGTACACGTGATTCGACCGCCCTATCCGAAGAAATTCGAGCAGCTCGTGATTCGGGGGCAGATGAGATAGACATGGTGCTGGAACCCGGAATGGGGCTTGAGGATTCGATGTTGCTGATGGACTCAGCCAGAAGAGCCTCGGAGGGGCTAACCCTGAAGGTGATACTGGAAACCCCTCTCCATGACGAGAGATCGGCCATGGGCGCAGCCAGGATCGCCTTGATGGGCGGGGCTGATTTCGTCAAATCGTGCACCGGGAGGAGGGGCGCTTGTTCCATTGAGGCGGCCGGCTGGCTGGCGAGGGAGGTCCATCGTCACCACACGGTCACCGGTGAATTGCGAGGGGTCAAGCTGTCAGGCGGCATACGGACCAGCGAGGATCTAGAGGCGCTACTTTCTGCCGTGAC
>DATW01000069.1 GCA_002504845.1 Euryarchaeota archaeon UBA250
CCCGGCCCCGACTCAGATTTATCGAAGGCGGCAGAGAGTGCGGCCATCGTCCTTTGATCTGGTTCAACAGATGTTAGCCAGTCCATCAGCCTCTTCTCAAGAAGGCCCACTTGCAGAGCCATGATGCCTTCTGGGCCGAGGCGGGCCCTACTCGACGCATCTTCCACCATAGATGCATATTCCTTCTCAACTAGGCCCATCGCTGCACCGACCACATGGGCCTGGTCGGACCAACCTGTTTGACTGAGGAGCTCCTGCACCCCAAGGGCGGCGCCGCCGGATTCCCTGAGGAGCGCGAGGATGCGCCTCTCACGGTTTTCTAGTGCAGGCATATATCGTGCGAAGAAGGGGCCTCACTTGACGCTTGCCGGGGAGATACTACTCCTCCTCCTCATTCCAGAGAAGTATTCCACAGCCCGCGCAGATGTAACGCAGTGGCTTTTTCCCATCGGCCCACCCCACCTCGCCGCACGCCCCACATAGTATGGATGTGCGAATTGGTTTGTCCAGCGAGGTGTCCACCCTGTACATGACTCGCCCCGCATCGGGCAAGGACTCCGGGGAGGGGGACCAGTTCGGATCTGCCTTTTCCCCAGATGCTTGACGTCCCCTTGATAGCGCAACTAGCAGAAGAGGGAAACCTGCAATCAGGAGAGGTGTCCCGACCAACAAGCCCGTTGGTTCAGGCATAGTGAAGAGGATCCCGGTTCCAATGAGTGTACAAGCCCATCCCGATATCAGGATGTTCCAGCCCGAGGACACGCTCCGCATGGACCTCTACGCCTCGCTCCCGTGCTTCAATATCTCCCAGATGTCTTGAGGAGGCTTCAAGGGTGACAGGCCGTACCGCAGTACACGCCTCAGTAGCTCAGCTGGTAGAGCACTGGATTTGTAATCCAGCGGTCGGGGGTTCAATTCCCTCCTGGGGCTCAGCGACAACAGTCAAGCAGCGGTGCTTGTACGGAGTATCGTGGTTGCAAGCATAATCGACGGTAAGCGCCTTGGCGCCGAGATTGAAGAGGAGTTGAAATCCAGCGTATCCCTGATGGCCTCGTCATCACGGGCCCCTCATCTGGTAGTCGTCATCGTGGGCGAGGATCCTGCAAGTCACGTGTATGTCAGAAACAAGGAGAGAGCGTGCAAGAGGATTGGTATCAGAAGTACGCGGTACGATCTTCCTGAAGATTCAGACCATGGAGATCTGATTTCTCTTATCCGGAAACTGAATGATGATCGAGAGGTGGATGGGATTCTGGTTCAGAGCCCCCTTCCTTCAAATTTTGACGAGATTGGCATAACTGAGATGATACGCCCCGACAAGGATGTGGATGGCTTTCACCCGATCAATCTTGGACGTATTGTGACTGGGAGGACTGATGGGATGCTGCCCTGTACTCCGTCCGGAATAATGAGGATGCTAGAATCGACAGGGGAGAGTCTGAGGGGGAAGAAGGCACTTGTAATCGGGCGCTCCCGAATCGTAGGCATGCCAGCAGCACTCCTACTAACTCAGAGAGGCATAGATGCCACAGTCACAATAGCACACTCTAGGAGCGAGGACCTGGAATCGCTTTGTAGGGATTCTGACATCCTAATTGCAGCCGTTGGCAAGCCTGGCATGGTACGTAAAGAATGGGTCAAGGAAGGAGCCATGGTAATCGATGTCGGCATAAATCGTGTTGAGATCGAGGGGCGTTCCAGACTGGTCGGAGATGTCGAAGAGGGCGCGTCGGAATACGCGAAATGGATTACTCCAGTTCCGGGAGGCGTAGGGCCCATGACCATCTCCATGCTGATGACGAACACAGTGAGGGCTGCTGAAAGCCGGTTGCATTAACTTCAGAAGACGCCGAGTTCCATCTGGGCATCCTCCGTAGCATGTATTCTCGGATTCCAGAGAGGGGAAAATGTCAGATTGACGTGTACTGATTCAACATCTTCAACCGACAAAGTTGCCCTATGCACCGCAGCCATGATCTCTGGGGCCACCGGGCATCCTGGGCTGGTGAGGGTCATGGTAACCTCAACATGGCCTTGCTTTCTCTCGATTCCATAGATGAGCCCCAATTCTGTGACTGAAATACCCATTTCTGGGTCTACAACTTCTGAGAGGGCCTCTGAAATAGGGTCATCGCTTTTCATTCATATTCCCCCGATAGTCTTCTAGCCTCATTCCTGACCCTCTCAAGCATGTTCATGAATCCATTGGATCTACTAGGGGTCAGTGCTGATCTGAAGCCCATTGCATCTACGAAATCAGGATTCAAACCTGCGACATCCTCGCAAGATGAGCCGTCAACGGCGATTCTGGTTATTTCCATCAACCCTTGAACTATCTGGGCGTCTGCTCCCCCTCTCATCCTGAATAATCCTAGTTCGTCCACACTGCATTCGACATGTGCCCTGGACTGGCACCCATGTATGATGTTCTCATCATTCCAACGATCGGGGGGCAGCATCATCTCAGTGTTGCCGGCGTATTCAAACAGGAGTTCGTAGCGCTCCATTGCATCGAAACAGTTCTCGAAAGCTTCGACCACGGGGTCGAGTGCCTCGGGCCATGTGCGCTCAGCCATCGGGCAGATACATCGGCGGCTTCTTTCAAGGGTTCCGAGTCACTGGCCGAACCGTTCACAGATCATACGGAGATGACTGAGGAAAGACTTGACTTCCTCCTCCGTGTTGTAAAGCCATAGAGAAATTCGATTTGTGGAGAGTACCCCGAGGGCATCCATTAGGGGTTGTGCGCAGTGCTGCCCGGTCCGTATGGCAAAGCCTCCCTCATCCAGCAACAGGGCCATGTCATCACTGGTTATCCGCTCATGAAGAAATGATATTGTTCCGCTGCTCTCAGGCCGCATGGGGTCTGAGAATACCCTGATGCCGTCAATTTCTTTCATCCCGTTGGATGCAGTTATTGCGAGATGTTTGATGTGATCATGCATTTTCTCGAAGTCGATCTTTGACAGCCAATCTACTGCAGCACCCCATCCAATGGCCTCGGCGATTCTGGGCGTTCCAGTCTCGAGCAGGGCAGCGCCGTCCCTGTATCTCGACCCCTCTGTGGAGACGGACCTGATCATCTGGCCCCCGGTCAGGAATGGGCCACACTGGGAGAGTGCCTCGTCAGTGGCCAGGAGAGCGCCGATCCCAGTGGGCCCAGCCATCTTGTGTGCAGAGAGTGCAACGAAATCAGCACCGAGGTTGTTGAAATCAATCCTCTCATGAGCAGCTCCCTGTGCGGCGTCAACGAGTACTTTTGCCCCCGACTCATGAGAAAGACGTATGATTTCCTCAATAGGATTCCTGATTCCCAGCACATTGCTGGTATGCACTATCCCAACAAGGGCGGCTCCATCAAGAGCGTGCTGAAAGGCATCCATGTCCAGAGCCATTTTTTCCAAGTCAAGTGGCACGAATCTGACTTCAATCCCAATCTCTTTCGAGAGTTCCTGCCATGGAACGATATCTGCATGGTGCTCCATTTCCGTTAGAACCACTGCATCGCCCTCCGAAAGATTCCTGCGGGCCCATGCATAAGCAACCAAGTTGATGGCCTCGGTAGTTCCACTCGTGTAAACCAGATTGGATGGTTCCGCTCCGAAAAAAGCAGCAATGGAGGACCTTGCGGACTCGAGAGCTGTTGTTGCTTCATCTGCAAGTGTATGATTCGCCCTGTGGGCGTTGGAATTGAATGTCTCATAGAAACCACTCATTGCATCGATTACCGAAGATGGCTTCTGACTTGTCGCGGCATTGTCGAAATATACCAGCGGTTTTCCATTGGGGAGCACCCTGCTCAGAATCGGGAATTCAGCCCTCAACTCGCGTATGTTGTGCATCTCAATCGATTTACCGTATCGGCCCGATGCTATCAAAGCGCGTACTGACCAGAGGGTTCAGAGACCAAGTCGATCGAGAATATCTTCAACCGTCTCATCCTTGGCAGGTGCCCCTTTTGCGTCCCTGAGATAACGACCGACGACATCCGACCCGAGATGTGCGAACTGCTCCCTCATGGCTGCAAGCGCTTTCCATCCGTGCCCTCCGCTAGCTGTGCCTATGGCTATACGTCTCCGATTGAACATTTTTCTGAAATCGTCATGCTGGACGGAGAGCCAAGTAAGGGTGTTTATCCAAACGGGGGGTAAGCCCCCATTATACTCAGGAAGCAATACGAACCATGGAGAGGGGCCTTCCAGTGATTGGATTAGTGAATTGAGTGCATCTAGATCCCCATCAGGCGTCTTCCTGGTATATAGTGGGAGTTCGTATGTAGAGAGATCGATAATTTCAGAATCGCACATCCTATTTGTCGCGATATCTCTGACTCTACGTGCGAGTTCGAGATTCTTCCCGTCAGTCGCGACTATGATTTTGAGGTCCGCCATCAATTAACCATAATCTGTCCCATTCTTGAATCTCCCGCATGCAACCTCGCGAAAGAGATACAGGGGCGAGTTGGTTCGAACGGGCTATGCGAGCATCATTTTGGGCTGTCATGATGTCTGTCTTGATGATCTCTCTGTCGCTCAGCGGTTGCTTTGGGGGCGGCGAAGATACGCTTGATGTCGAACCTGATGAAGTGGATGCATGGCCATACAGCGTGGTCGCCCCTATCGATACGGGAATCAATGTGTATCACGTCCATTTTGCGATGAATGAGACATACCCGCAATGGTTGCTAGATGGTTTGGGGGTTACGATGTGGTGTAACCTTACCCAAGAAGGGAGTTGGACCGAGAGGTATGAAGCAGATCGTTCTACATGCTGGGACAACATCACGTCTCAGGATATCGTTTGGTTCGTGGGCACTAGGATAATAGGTACAACTCCGGATGATGAGACAGACATACCAATTCTCGATGATCCATCTGACGGCCACGGAACTGCTGTTACCGGATCTGTTCTCGATGCGAATCCGGATGCAGTGATCTTCTTCGTCGAGGGTTTCAGCGATGCAGCGGTGCTAGCGGCTGCTAATCAGCCGCTTGTTGACATTATCTCCACCTCGTTCGGACCGATTGGTTCCATACCCGTGCCAGGAATTGAAGATGCCACCAAAGTAGCGGTTGTCCAAGAAGGCAAGATCCATACTGGCGCGTCTGACAACACGCCATCGCCAGCAGTGCAAGACTCAACTGCAGGACCGCCATGGTCTATCGGGATATCTGGCTACGCTGAAGAAGATGATGACCAAAAAGAAACTATGAGCGGCTCCTATCCGGACATAGCTGCGGATTGGACCCAGCTTCTTCCCAATCACGATGACATCGACGGCTATCACGTGACTTCTGGTACGTCTTTTGCAACGCCAAGAACTGCAGGGATACTCAGCGAGGTCCTCGAAACCCTAAGAGGGACTGGCATGGACTACGGATCAGGTGCTTCAGAGGAAAGAGGCGGTTTCCTGGTCAATAGCACCAATTCACTCCAATCGATTACAAATTCAGACCTCAGAGAGGCGCTGAATCTATCTGCGTGGTATCCGAGCTTCTCGACGTGGAACCCGACGACTGGGACGCTCCCCATTTCTCCAGTCGCACCGTGTACTCAAGTCGGGTGGGGCGTAGTGAACATGTCCAACATAGAGCCGATAATCAATCACCTAGATGGTACGTCTGAAATGCCGCAGAGGCCCGCCGATGTAGTTGCATGCATGGATGCCAACCAACAAATCAGAGAAGCTTACTGGTCATTCGTCACTTGACTCTTCTTCACTTCTTGATATCAGGATTATCCCGATTATCATCCCAACGATCAGCAGTACGACGAGTATGCCAAGTGCCCCAACTTCCGAAGTTTCCTCCGGGCCTGCCGATCCTCCGTTATCTCCCTGCCCGTCATCAGATCCATCTTGACCAGTATTGCTATTGTCTGAGGAATCGTCATCAAAATTGGTACATCCGGAGTTATCGGATGCATCGTCCGCATCAGTACAATCTTGGTTTAAGTTGTGATTGAGAAGTGCGAAAAATGCATCGGGCCACTGGTATGTGCTCTCATTATCCCAGTTCCATATCCTGCTATCATCAAAATCGACATACGTAGTAGAGAATGAACCACCCAGCACGGATACGCCTCCTGAATGGTCAAGGGGAGTTGCCTCGGGCCACTTTGCCATTCCCGCATTCAAAGCCCACTTCCATGCTCCAGAGTCTCCGATTCCTGCGAGCCATAGATCCATGTTTAGGGGATCATCGCTCTTCTGAATGCCATGGCTTCCGAATGTCATGGCGAAGGAAGCTGTTCCCCCCGAGACCACGGCCCCTCCGTCCATCGCGGCTATCGAATGCGCATCGTCATTACCCGCGCCAATCGCTGATGATGTCCAGAGCCATTCGCCGTGACCGGTAATCCTGGAGACTAAGACGTCCGTAGTTCCAGAGATGCCTGAATTTGGGCTGGATATTCTCGATGAGTTATCCGGATTGATAGAATATGTGACTGGTGAAGAAGAGCGAGCGAGGACGTATGCTCCTCCCTCTTCATCTGGAGAAATTGAGTATATCTCGTCGCTCCCAGCACCCCCAATTGACGCCATCCACATCCATGTTTGATTGACCGGTTGCCATGCGGCCACGAAGCCCTCCGAGTAACCCGGTGCTTCATTGACGGTCTTATTCGGCACGGCATATGCCGCCTGACCGATATAATGGCCAGCCAGAAGGACCATTCCCTCCGTGGTAACTGCGAGGTCGCTGACCTCAAGACTTGCGTCTGGATCGAAAATGCTCGAATGTGCAAGAAGAGCGCCTGATGAGCTAAATTCGACAAGGAATGCGTCGGTCAAGCCCCCATCACCCCATCCAGGCATCAAGGTTGTACCGTCATGTACCAGTGAATTACTTGCATAATTTCCTGCGACATAGACTCCCCCTGAAGCACTAGGCTCGATAGCGACGGCCCAATCAGAATGTGCTTGCCCTTCGAATCCAGAGACCCACATCCAGTCTCCGTTAGAGGGGTCTATTTTTGCTAGAAATGCCTCTGACGTAGGAGATGTCGTCAGTGTTCTCGGGGTCGTATCTGAATTCGAGAGCTGGTGCGTACCGAAGGTCGAGGTATTGGAACGGAAGGCTCCGGCCACGTACAAAGAGCCGTCATTTGTCATCGCAAGCGAGGAGGCCCAATCATTGTCAGGACCCCCGGCAGTAGCAATCCATGCCCAATTATCTCCAGACCACCTTGCTACGAAAATGTCGCTGGTATTCCCACTATCGTGATGTTGCTGTGCTGCTAATGAGAACGGGCCCGCATGAAGGTCATACCGATATGTCCCAGTGACGAATATATCGCCTGTTGATTCGTCGATCAGAACGTCGCTAGCAACGTCTTCCCACCACCCCGTTAGGCCCTGCGCGCCATCCCAATCAGGATGGTTAGAAACAGCAGACGCAGCAGTCTGCGACGATAGGATGATGACGGTCAAAAATACCCATGGCACGCGGTTCATCGAGGCATGCGGAACTGGATTAACACATAATCGGTGCGGCGTAGAATATCCCTGGGGGTTCAATCCCCATCTTCACCCTCGAGCGGGAGTGGCGGGGGGCTGGGCGGCATGGGAGGGACAAACGATTTCTGGCCCATACGCGCTGATATCGCCGCGCCTGCTGCTATCATCAAAACAAGTACTACTACAATTGGAGCATAACTTTCGAACGATATGGAGGATTCCATTAGGTCGCATATCCCATCTGAATCGTCATCTGCAGGGGTGTCTGTCGGGACTAGCGGGTCGGAATTGCATTGGGCCTCATCGTAATCAGACCAACCGTCTCCGTCATCATCTGTATCGGCATTATCGCCGATGCCATCACCGTCGGAATCCACAGACTCTGTTGGTATGAGGGGGAAGGCATCGTCAGCATCCATCACACCATCGTTGTCATCATCTTGATCCTGGTCGTATCTCGAGGTGGCATCACCGATGACCCAATCTGGCTTACCGTCACCATCCGAATCGCCTCCAACGTTGGAGTCCAAGGGATCCAAATCATCGGCATCGAGGACACCGTCGTTGTCATCATCCGGATCAGCGAGAAGTGATGTTGGGCAACCTGGGACGGTAAACTGGTCGGGCATGCCATCCATATCCCTGTCTGAACTAGCGCATATCTCAAGAGGAAAGGCATCAAGGACATCATCGACATCATCCCCGTCATCATCCGCATCAATATGATTGCAGGTACCATCGCCATCCGTGTCTAATGGCGTATCAGACACGCTGAGTGGGTCTGTACCCCCGCATTCAGCCTCCTCGGAATCTGTCCATCCGTCTGAATCGTCATCGCCATCCTGGTTATCGCCGACCCCGTCGCCGTCCGTATCTTGCCATTCCAAGGGATTCATGGGGAACAGGTCTGAAGAATCGTCGACCCCGTCGCCGTCATCGTCGTCATCCTGATCGGCATCCCTGCAGCCATCGCCATCCAAATCTGAAGCCTGATCAGAAACCCATCCGTCCTCCGGGGATACTAGACAGAGATCGTCAGCATCCATGATTCCATCCCCGTCTGAATCGAATGTTATCTGGTAAATCAGAGTCGCATTGTCTACCGAAGAGAATACCTGATCCCCTATGCCTGCAGTACAGCCCGTGTGGTTGTCGGATACGCACACTGGGAAATTAGTAGCAATGTTTCCAGTATTGCTCACGGCTAGATTGCTTGGGTATGATGCGCTGGATTCGGAGTAGTCGTGTACGTCTATACCTCTCATCCATGCGATACTGTCCCATTCAGTATCATGGAGCATGAGGAAGCCCTCGGCATTTGTCGAGCTGTATCGGGTTGACTCCGAGCCTGGCTTAGTTTCGATTGAAAATGGACAATCTGCACCATTCCCCCAACATTGTGTCCCCCCTATGACAAAATTGCCATCAGGCATAACTGCAGCGGAGTGGAAGGCTTCGTTACCATCGCTCTTTGAATCCCAAAGATTCTCGAATTGATGCGAGGAGTGGTTATAGATCGCATACCATGCATCTGAACCCCCCGAGTTGTATACGCTCAGAGAGCCCGCGTAGAGGGTTGAAGAATAATGGTTGCCGGCAATCAAAACCCTACTATCATCGACAGGGACCATTGCCTGAACAAAATCTGCACCATCCCCATTCATCGTAGTTAGGCGTTCGATAGTTCCATTACTGGCGTATTTGAGAATGTACGGGTTGTGGTTGTAAACAACATATCCCGTCTCTATCGTCATTTGGCAGTTTGCATTCCAGCTTTCACATGCCCAGCCTGAAATCAGGACTCCGCCATCCGGAGTTGCTACTAGTCCCTTCTGGCTGAGAGAATACCAACTGTTCCACATGTCGGTATCAGTCGATCCGCTTCCGAAGGACTTCGACCAAAGTACATCTCCATCGGAGGAGAGTTTTGCGATCATTACGTCTGCGCCGCCATTTGATTGATGCAACTGATCCCCTATTGGTATCTTGCAGAGAAGTGAGATGCCCTGACAAAATGTTCCTGTGATGTATATCGAACCATCGGGAGATTCTGCTACGGAATGGATGGAGTCGAAACCTTTGGACCCGATCATTAGTGACCACAGGGCCTCGCCGCCGGGACCTAGTCTTGCGATCCATGCGTCCCCGCCTTCATCCACTGCCGGGAGCGATATGCCAAAACCGGTGAGCGTGCAGGCAGAATCCTGGAGCCAACAAGCGCTACCAGCCACCAACATGTCGCCGTTCTGCGCGAATACAATTGAGTCAACTCTGTCGCCGCCATCCGAGTTGAACATCTGGATATCCTTTGGGACGCCGGAGGGATCCATTGTCAGAATGTATGCAGATGCATATGCATCTGTCGATATCACAGCCTCGTCAATTGTAACGGAGCAGGTCTCTGGTGAGTCGGGTAGTTCGTAAAGAGCGCACATGGAGCCCCCGACTACAAGATCGCCGACAGGGGAGTATGCCATTGCGTTGACGCTGTCATGGCGGGTGCCCGTATCGAAGAGGTACATTGACTCGGAAGCCTGGGATATCTGCGTTGTACCGCGTTCCCGGCCTTCATCTTCAAGCAAGATTCCTGAGGCCTGCGAGAGCGACATTACGACCATCAAGAATATCATGGAAAGAGCGTAAAACGGATTCTTCTTTGTGGTGGCGTGCATACCTATCGTGTGATTCTATAGATTGCTAGTTAACCTAACTTTCGATTTCGGCTAGCCTAATTTTCGATTTTTTCAGGGGCAATGATGATGTCGGATGTCTGGTCGTGTGCCATTATGGTGGATGTTATGTGGTTAGTAATAGATGTCCTAGAGATAATGTTCGTGCTGGGAATATTCGGGCTAATTGCGGGACTCATGTTGTTCGACGGGCCCAGGGGGTTGCTGAAGGCTATCAGAAACCCGCCCGTTATCCCCGTAGTGGGAGTCAGGGAGATGGCTACTTGGTACAGGAATATACTGATTCCATGCACGATACTGTTGATCGTAGTATTTCTCTTCAGTGCGGGGGGGGTTGTGAAACAGATGGGGACATCCGATTGGAATGAGGTAGATGCGATTGTCGATTATTCAGGTTATGATAGCAGCACGTCTTGTGACGAGTATGGCAATGATTGCACGACTTCCGATTGGCTTGTTGTTCATTACACATACACAATAGGTGAATTCAACCACTCTGGAAACAGATGGTCGTTTGTAGGCAACGCAGACGGCGTGGTGGAGGACTATCCCCCAGGAAAGGAAATCGTGGTCTATGTGGATCCAGCGGATGACTCCGAGTCAGTGATGGTCCGGGGATTCGAGGGCGTGCTAATCGAGATCTTGGCAGGTACGTTCTTCCTAGTTCTGATTGCCTCGATACTGACTGCCGTCCTTGTCCTATGGAAAATTGGTTTCCACCTCCAGCCCGCGGAGAATAGAAAGAAGGCTCTTGAGGCTCCAAGAGAGGGGGGCAAGGGTCTGCGGGGCATGTTCGCCTCGACCGATTTTATGAGGGATTTACGTGAAATGAAAGATTTCGCAGTTATGGTGAAGAAAAGCCAGAAAGATGCATTTGAGGGAGGTGAGAGAACCCTCATCACAGAGATTGATGGAGAACCGGGGACTCTCGTTGTGAGAAATCTAAATGACATCATGACGTCTATGTCGATCATGAATGAAAATGCCAAAATATACCTTGATGAGAATGGAGAAAGCGGACGCATCATCGCTTTCAGGATGCTTGGCGACATCGATGGGGACGACTATCTCGAGGCAGGGGAATACATTGGTTCCGATCTAGTTAACGAGAGGAGGATAAACATGGACAAAAATACGAGTGATGTGTTTGATTTCATTGAGCAGGCTCTGGAAAACGCCAATGAAGGAGATAAGCCCTGGTGGGTCTGAAAGCGATAATGGTGCTCGTGCCGGGATTTGAACCCGGGTCGCCGGGATGAAAACCCGGAATGATGGACCGTACTACACCACACGAGCGCTGGCGTTCGGTCTGAAGCAGCCGGTTTAACCGGTTCGCAACGTCTCGCCCTCTGACGCCTCAAAATTCCTGATCATTCTGACCATCGGAATCATCAAAATTAGGCCCAAAATCGAAATTACGAGGAATCTTGCTGGGGTGAACCATTCCAGAGCAGTCTCGCCATAGAACCATATGGAGTAAACAGGTATTGCGAATCTGAAGAGTCTTCCAATGGCTCCCGATATGATGAATGGCATAATGGGCATGGATGCCGCACCAGCGGTCCATGCGAGGGCCTTGTATGGAACTGGCCCTAGGGCTGCGAAGAATACGCCGAATGAGCCGTGTCTCTCCATTAGAATCTCGAGTCTCCGGATCGATGACTTGCTTACGAATCTAGTCAGAAGCAGCTCTCCTGCGAAGGATCCGAGCCAATACCCGCCAAGTGAACCCAACACAGACCCCAAGGTAGCGAATACTACGATCGCAGTGGCATGCAAAAGGCTGTCTGCACCAAGGGCCATTGGCCATGCTACAAGGTCTGGGGGAATCGGTTGGATGACTGCCTCTGTAGCAGAGACTGCGAACAAGCCGATGAGTCCGAACGACTCCGCTGAGTCTATCGTCCAATCGATCCATGCCCTGGGTACGATGCCCGCCACGTCAAGGGGGCCGACACTGGTGCAATCAAGATTGCCTGCCTCGTGCATCTGTAGAGATGATACGCTGAACCCTC
This sequence comes from Euryarchaeota archaeon UBA250, assembly GCA_002504845.1. Taxonomy (GTDB): domain Archaea; phylum Thermoplasmatota; class Poseidoniia; order Poseidoniales; family Thalassarchaeaceae; genus MGIIb-N1. The sequence goes on from DATW01000069.1 coordinate 12,165, forward strand.
CAGCACTGTCCAAGGTGTTTCATTGATTGTAGACACAGCGGGGTTCATCCACTGGCCGCATGAACGCCTCAGGGGCTGTACTATAGCCTCATCCCAGCTTGGGGAAATCGAGAGGCATTCGCCTTCTATCCATCTTCTAATGGACCAGTTAGAAATCAACATATTGACGCCTGAGAATGATGATCTTCGACATATCGAAAATTTGGCGAGAGCGACAGGCGACATAAACGGCCTTTCCCCTGTGGATATCGATGTGTTGGCTGTGGCCATAGGGGCGGGCGGCGATATCGCCACGGACGATCACAGGGTGCAGAATGTGGCTGAATCAGCGGGCATCCCCTGGATACCCGTAATCGGCAAGGGTATCTCGGAGAAATGGGATTGGATGAGGAAATGCAGAGGGTGTGGCAGAATATGGCCAAACGATTCCAATATCGTTTCAGATGAATGCAGCGACTGCGGATCTGAGATTCGCTTAGTTAGGAAATAGCTACTCTTCGGAAGCGGCTTCGGTCTTGCCGCCTCTGTCGAGGTCCATCTCGGTCTCAGTGGCTCCAACGAGACCTTCGCGAAGGCCTTGCTGGAACTCGCCTTTAGCGCGCCCCATGCTCCTGAATAATGCTGGAATTCGCTGTGACCCGAAGAAAAGTATCCCTATGAAGGCGAGAATCGCCAGCTCCGGTACGCCAATTGTGCCTGCCATGGTGCGTCATGGATGCATTTCTCACTCAAACCCTTCGCATAGAAACAGGTCAACCACCGGAAGACGGGGGCAAGAATGCCACTTCCGACCCATCGCTCAACTCAGCGTCCACCGGAGCTCCGATAATTCCGTCAACAGCCACCCTCACCCCTGCGCCAAGTGAATCATCGAGTTCGAATCTCCTCGCGAGATCCAGAGAAGTCGACCCAGAGGGGAGGGTCAGTTCGATTGACCCGGTTCCGAATCTTTCTCTGAGTTCTCCGAACAAAAGCATAGTTACCCTGATTGCAAAATTGTCGCCCATGTCATTCGGAAGGAGGGGCATGAGAAAAGTTCGCAGGTCGGAAAGCCGAAAAATGATTGTCGAGGAGGCGGTTCATGGCTCAACCCCTGGCTGTGGCGTTTGACTGTGACGGAGTCCTTGCCGATAACGGTTCATCTTGGCAGGCAATACACGATGGTTTCGAAACAGAAAATAAACAGATGCTTGCGAAATTTATCGCTCAGGAGATAGATGATGACGAATTTATGGCTGATGATGTGGCGAAATGGATGGAGGCCAAGGGGCGCATACACAAAGACGACATTGCCCGTTGCTATGGAGGAATTAGGCTTATGCCGGGAGCTCGAGAGGTTGTTGGCCGCCTCCAAGAAAGAGGCATCATGGTAGCGATAATTTCCTCCGGAGTTGATATCTTCGTAGGGATGATAGCAGCGATGCTAAAGGTTGACGACTGGGTTGCGAATGGTTTTGATTGGGATGAGGACGGGTGGATGAATGGCCCAGCCCCATCTCGCGTGCTATCGTTCGACAAGGGGATAATGGTTGACAAGTTAATGAGAATCAATGACTTATCATCAGATCAAATTGTATCGGTGGGCGACTCTGGCTCAGATCTTTCGATGATGATTAAGGGGTCCTCATTCATCGGTTTTAATCCAGCTGGGACGTGGTCCATGGATGCTTTCAAGGAAGCAGGCGTTCCAATTGTAAAATCACGTGATCTGCGAGACATATGGCCCATCCTAATGGACGGAGAGGAATTCTGAGGATCATACGAACGGGATTGATGCGACAGCATGCGTATGTAAATTCACGATAGTGAGTATGCAGGGCCTTGGCTGGAATCCGAGC
>DATW01000033.1 GCA_002504845.1 Euryarchaeota archaeon UBA250
TCACTAATTCTAACGCCTACCAGAGAGCTTGCAGAGCAGATTCGTAACGTTCTCCACCCACTTGCTCGCTCAGCGGGCCTAGGCGTACTATCCGTCTATGGGGGGACACCCTACAGAGGCCAATTACGAAAGTTGGATAGAGGCGTAGAGATATTGGTAGCATGCCCAGGCAGACTGATTGATTTACTCGACAGGGGTGCTTTGCGTCTTGACGATGTTCAGATCGTTGTTCTCGATGAAGCAGATAGAATGGCGGACATGGGATTCATGGAGCCTGTATGCGCCATACTTGACGAGTGTAGCCCGAATCGACAGACGATTCTGTTCAGTGCGACATTGGACGATGATGTGGAGGAAATAGTAGATTCATACCAGGACAACCCTGCGATAATCGGCATTGGTCCTGAGGAAGTGAGCATGGATAGCATGCAACATATATTCTGGAAAGTTGAATCCAGGGGCAAAGCAGACCTATCAGCGTATATCACCGAGAAATGCGGCAGGAGCATCATATTCTGTAAAACAAGAGCAGGTGTCAACAGACTCGGCAAACAGATGGATGAGTTGGGTTCGTCGAATACTACTCTCCATGGCGGCATGAATCAGAACCAAAGAGATCGATCAATGAGAAAATTCAGCACGGGTCGTGCACGTGTTCTGATAGCAACTGATGTCGCCTCAAGAGGCATTGATGTCGATGATGTGGGGTGCGTTATCCACTACGACCCTCCCGAAAATGGAAAGGCGTACAAGCATCGAAGTGGGAGGACTGCTCGTGCAGGATCTACTGGGACAGTGGTCTCTTTAGTCCAGAGATCTCAGAATAGGCAGTATCGGAGGATACAGAGTCAAGTGGGCATAAGGTGCGACATTACAAATCCAGAGCCAGAAATCCTTGATGAGAGGGAGTTTGTCCTCGTTCCCCCTGAAAAGTCAGAACGTAGGCGAGAACGCCACTCCCGTAACAACAGCAAGAGATCTAGAAGATCCCGGAAGAGTAATCGCCACAAGGACTCGAACAAAAGCGGAGACAGACGTAACAATAGGCGGCGAAAAGGGAATAGGGGTCGTTCCAGGGGCAAAAAGAAGGCTGACTCCAGGGATTGAAAATTTATTTTCAACCACCTTGGCTCTGTCTTCCCTCTATAGCTATCAATAGAATCGCCGCGGCTGCGGCTATTCTCGGGTCCACGCCAGATGATTTTACCCCACTTACCAACAGTTTATGCACAAATGGGTTCATCTTCTGCGTATATTTCACCGCGCCCTTAGCCCCATTTACCCTCAAGTGAAATTGTTGAGGGAATAATAGAGTAAGATACGGGATGAAACGACGGATCAGAGCTAGGCCTCCACTTTCTTCGCCAAGCGATCCAATCACATTTTGCTTATCATCAATGAGCTCCCAAGAGTCTCTTAGAATTGATTTCATACCTTTTCGCCTTAATGTTCCCAGTGATTCCCCTGTCTGTCCATCGACCATACTGAAGCCCCCAGTAAAATCTAAGATTCCTTTCTGCTTGATTATCAATAGCTCTGTGGATTTGGATTCGTCCGAATACAGTCTGATATCCTCTTTTAGCTTCAATGCAGCCATCTTTGAATATCCGATCATGCTCTGCATAGATTCATCGGAATAGATGTGAAACTCCTCTCCAAGGATTTTCACCACCTTCTGTCGAACCATGTATCCGTCCGACTCGAACAGATGCGCCATGGCCACCCCCTCTCCTCATTGGTCATAAGTGAATTCGAGTAATGCATCAAGAAAAATCGAAATTAAACATTTGATTCGTTGGATATTGTCCCTGACATAGTTGGATAGGGATTATATTCCGAACTAATTGCGCCCGGAACAATGTCGAAGTGGATCAAGGTTACAACTGAAGGCGGTATAACGCGAATAAGAATGAAGGCCATATGCGCGTATCAGGCGAGTGACGATGGCAAGAAACTACTAATCTATACAAAGGATAATTCTCTGTTCGAGATAACGGACGACATAATGTCGACTCTTGGTATCCTAGACTCCAAATTCGACCTCGAGTGATTCATCTAGGCTTTTGTGCCTATCAACACTAATGTGCCATTCCAACCCTCTTTGGCGCCTGTGAAGAAGCTCTCGACCTTTTGGAAACCTGCCATCCTGAGACCGTCTTCCCATTCCTCTGCTGAGAGGGTTGTCATGTGGACATCCAGGGATTCAGACCAATCAAGACTTGATTCATTTTCCAAATAGTGATCTATCCCCACAGCAACAGAGCCTCCGGGCAGCACCCATTCCATGTGTAATGTCCTGAAGAAGGATATTGGATCTTCCAAATAGTACAGGAATTCCATACTCAGAACCAGATTTACAGGGGTATCCGGAGACCATTCCGGGAGCATCCCGTGGAAATATTCGCCTTCAGGATCTATTGAACGGGCCTTGTTAATCATCATCTCAGAACCATCTATGCCTGATGAAAATATACAGCTTGGCATCCTCTTAAGTCTACGAACGGCCCATCCATTTCCGCATCCCAGGTCTATAGCGGTGAACTCGGATGGCAGACGACCCTTGACTGCGGCGATAATCGCATCCACACTTGCTGAGTGGCCTCTCTCCATGCCCTCATCACGATTGAGTTTCGCCCACTCGCTGAATAGATCCACGGCAGATGTACCAGACATAACAGTGGGGACGTAGACGGGTATATCATGGATTACCAACAAAGTTTGGATATGATATAGTGAGTATTGTTCGATTGGCCTGAGAGGGGTTGATTCGATGGCTAATGCGCTTGGAATTATATTCTCATTTTACGATTATGCAGTATTTGCAATCGTAGTATCGATTATCCTGATGAATGAAATAACCGGAGGCGATTCTTCATTTTCAGTGTATATTGGAATTTCTTTCTTGATTGTATGGTATCTCGTAATTCCCCTTATTTTCCGATTTCTTAGAATCGTGATAACAAGTATTCCCAAACTTAATTCATAGCCGGATGGTTCTGATTGGATCATATCAGATATTTACATCAAAAGAGGTTTCAGCGGGTTGACCAGGCTTTGCAGGCGTCAGGGACATCCCCCTGAGCGGGTTTGCTAAGGTCTGTACACCCTCCACGCTCCATACTGCGCCTCTTGCGACAGATTGTATGTCGCACAACGCCTGACCGATTGTATTTACTGGCGCACAAGGTATTCCCCCCAATACATTCTCCCAATGGCTTCTTGTGTCATGTTTGAATATCTTGAACAGCGTCTTCTCAACTTCAATTCTGTCTTTGACCCTCCCTGAATTAGTGGACCATGATTCCTGACAGTCTATCTCGAGAATCTCGACCATCTGCTGCCATTGTGCGTCGCTTCCTACTGCCAGCACAAACCACCCATCTGATGCTTCGAAGGCACGATAAGGCACCAAATTTGGGTGTGCACTTCCCATTGGTCGTGGTTCTTTTCCTGATGCAAGCTTGTTCTGTGCTTGGTTTACGAGCGCGGAAATAGCGCAATCCCACAGGCTGATATCTATGCGCTGAGACTTACCCGTTCTCTCTCTGTGGAGAAGCGCGGCCAGTATGGCGGATGTGGCATGAAGGCCTGTTATGACGTCGATCCAAGCCACACCGACTTTGACCGGCGGACGTCCCTCCTCCCCAGTAATGGACATGATTCCCGATCTGGCCTGTAAAGATAGATCGTATCCTGGTTCTGATGATCTTGGCCCAGTAGCGCCATATCCGGATATCGAGCATAGTATTGTGTCATCCGGAAGTTCCCCGACCAATCTATCGAAAGTTCCGGGGCGGAAGTTCTCCAAGACTACGTCTGCCTGTGCAACTAGGTCTCGAAGTTTTTTCTCGTCCTTTTTGAGATTCATCCTAATTATCGTCTTGCCGCGGTTGCACGAAAGGAAGTATGCGGCTACATCCTCCCCATCAAAACCAGTTGTGAAAGGAGGCCCCCATCCTCTTGTATCGTCGCCCCAAGGCGCCTCGATCTTGAGTACGTCTGCTCCTAAGTCTGCGAGATTCTGTGCAGCATACGGGCCTGCCAGAACCCTTGACAGGTCAAGTATCTTCACGCCCTCGAGCACTTGCTTCATAACCCGGGGGACGCGCGGGGGCGATTCAATCCTCGGATGGAGTGACTGTAAATCCGACTACTGATCCATCCAGCTCGAAGGACGACTCCATGAGAGACTGATCACCGGACCTACGTCCTGATATCGACCTTGTTTCAGAGAGTATGTGATTCCAATCATCCTCTGCTAATTCGGGCGATTCCTCGGAAAGCGATATCTCGAGAGATATGGATGCCTCGATCCTTAGATTGAGTTCTTTTCTCTTGGCCTGAACTCGACGAATTATGTCTCTTGCGAGTCCTTTCGATAGCAATGCGTCGTCCATAGACAGGTCCAGAACGAGAGTTACATCTTTGCCTCCGCTCTCCACGGTCATCGCCGCAAAGCCTTCTTTCTCGACTCTTCTGATTTCTACGTCGTCCATGTCTATAGGATATCCCGCTAGATGTGCTATTCCGGCCTGTATTTCAAGCAAGAATGAATCCGGATCGATTTCCGAAAATTCATTCAGAACAGCGGGTAAGTCGGAAGTGCATTTCTTGCCGAGGCTTTTCCTATTGGGCTTGAGTTCCATCTTTTGGAATCGTTCTAGATCATCTTCATTCTCTAAAGATTCGACATTGAGTTCTTCCGAAAGTATGTCTTTCAAATCCCCTATGTCCGCATCGCCCACGATCCAACCTTTCCTGCATGGCAGTCTCTGTCTGCGAGACGACTCGACCCTTATTCTACGACCAGCCTCTGCTAGGTTTCTGGCGAGGTCCATGCGAGACTCCAGTTTTGTATCTCGAGGCGGCAATGTGCTATCCAAGGCCTCGGAACCACAGGGCCAATCTGCAAGATGGACTGACGCGCCTGTCAAGTCCCTGTGTATCCTATCTGGCATGAATGGTGCTATTGGAGCCATTATCCTGCAAGTGACCAAGAGGACTTCTCGCAAAGTATGGTGGCATGCCGCCTTGTCAGCACTCTCGGCTTCATCCCAGAGTCTTCTTCTCGATCTCCTGACGTACCAATTCGATAGATCGTCGACGATGAAGCGTTCGATTTCTCTCCCAGCCTTATGGAAATCCCATGCCCTGAAGAAAGAGTCCACCTTGTCAGCCATATTACTAACTTGAGAAAGGATCCACCGATCGATCGAGGGTCTATCACTCATATTTGGGGCATCATCTTCGCTGACTCGATCGAATGAGTCCAATTCAGCATAGTCTGCATGGAATCTGTAAACGTTCCACAGAGTCAGGAACATCCGCGCATAAGACTCCCTTACTCCGTTGGGATCGAAGTTTGTAGGCTGCCAAGGAGAGCTTTGAGTGGTCATATACCACCTAATCGCATCTGCACCTTCCAGGTTGAAGTGATCCCATGGGTCAACTACATTCCCTCTCGATTTACTCATCTTCTTTCCATGCTTATCGAGTATGTGTCCGAGAGAAAGGCAACTCCTGTAAGTCGGTTTATCGAAGACTGTTGTTCCAACTGCCAGTAGCGAATAGAACCATCCCCGAGTCTGATCAACTGCCTCGCAAATGTAATCCACTGGAAATGACGATTCGAAGATTTCCTGATTCTCAAATGGGTAATGCCACTGGGCAAATGAGGCGCAGCCGGAATCAAACCAGCAATCCATGACATAGGGCTCACGGTTCATCTCTCCAGAGCATCCCTCGGATGGACAATTGAGCTTGACATTGTCCACATATGGCCTATGCAGCTCTTTGGGCATACTAGATCCTTCAGACAGCATGGCTTCCATTTCATCACGGCTACCGACACAATGCTCGTGACCGCACTCACTGCATATCCAAACAGGTATGGGGGTTCCCCAATATCTCTCCCTGCTTATTGCCCAGTCTTTCAAATTAGAGAGCCATTCGCCCATTCTACCTGTTCCTGTGGAAGGAGGAGCCCACTCAACGGAGTCGTTATGCTTCATTATTGAGTCTCTAACAGCAGTCATACGGACAAACCAGCTGTCCATTGCATAGTACAACAGCGGATGGTCGGTCCTCCAACAATGAGGGTAGTCGTGCACGTACTGGTGCTCCCTGTAGAGCTTGCCAGATGATTGTAGGAGGTCGATGATGGAGTCATCGCATTCTTTGACATATCTCCCATCAAGTCCCGGATGAGTTCCATCAAAGAATCGGCCATTCATGTCCACAGTGTGCTGTGCGGGAAATCCGGCCTTCATTCCGAGGTTGTAGTCATCCTCTCCGTACATAACCGCAGTATGTACTATTCCGGTTCCATCCGTAGTTGTCACAAAGTCTGCAGCCACCACTGTCCAAGCAGCGGGATGATTGTCTCCGTCGATAGCACCTGGGAAGGGGGAGACGTATTTCCTCCCTTCAAGGTCGGCGCCCTTGATTTCGGATATGACTTCCACCTTGTGTCTAAGCACATTGCCCATCAAATCCTTTGCCAGAATCATCTCTTCACCCACTTCTGCGCCCCCTCTTCCATCCCATGCGCCAGATGGAGGTTCTGTGACTCTAACTCGTACGTAATCCACATCTGGACCGACGGCTAAGCCGACATTCCCGGGCAATGTCCACGGTGTGGTCGTCCATGCTAGTATGGACGCCTCATCATCAACAAGTTGGAACTTGACGAAGACAGCTGGTTCTGAGACTTCCTTGTATCCCAGAGCCACCTCATGACTGGAGTATGAAGTGCCTGTCTGAGGGCAGTACGGCAATACTTTGTGACCTCTGAACAATAGGCCTTTGTCGTGCATCTGCTTCAGTGACCACCATGCTGATTCGATGTAATCGTCGTGCAGAGTCACGTATGGATCGTCCATATCGACCCAGAAACCCATTCGCTCAGTCATTTCGCGCCATGCCTGCTCATAGGTCCAGACACTCTCCTTGCATGCTTCATTGAACGCCTCCATCCCATATGCTTCAATTGCCTCATTGGACATCAAGTCCAGTCGTTTCTGAACCTCAATTTCGACGGGCAGGCCATGTGTGTCCCATCCTGCTTTCCTCTCGACTACCCGTCCCTCCATCGTCTTCCATCTACAGACCATGTCTTTGTACAGTCGGGAGAGGACATGGTGGATTCCGGGTTTACCGTTTGCTGTAGGAGGGCCTTCGAGAAATATGAATGGCTTTCCAGAAGTTTTTCTGTTTTCTATGGACGACTGGAATGTGCCCTCATCATTCCATAGCCGGATGAGGTCATTTTCCAGCGCTACCGGGTCAAGGCGGCCTCCCTGCTCAGACTCCATCAGGCCTCTCGACCCGGGCAATTGATTTCAATGTCCCCCGAGAGAATGGGCCCTCGCATATGCCCCGGACGAGTACAATAGTCCATTAGCAGCCGTCTCATGTGACAGTACGTGGAAGATTGGGGAAAGCTCTGTGAGGACATCTCGAAGTGGATCAAGAAGTACGCAGATGAGAATGGAATATCTGCTTTAGTTGTGGGTGTTTCAGGTGGCATCGACTCTGCTGTTACTTCGACGCTATGTGCAAAAAGCGGATTGGAAACAATTGCAGTCAATATGCCAATTCATCAAGAGTCATCCCAATACGACTTGGCAAAGCGCCACATAGAGTGGCTAGAATCTAGATGGGCTAATGTGAGCAGCCATCTAGTTGACTTAACCGAATCTTATGATTCATATGTTGAAAGCGCTCTTGATGGTCTTGAGATATCCGAGTTATCGTTAGCGAATACAAGGGCGAGATTACGGATGACCACACTTTATGCCATATCTGGTTCTAGAAAGGGTATTGTGGTCGGGACAGGGAACAAAGTGGAAGATTTCGGAGTGGGGTTCTATACAAAATATGGAGATGGGGGTGTCGATATTTCGCCTATTGCTGATCTATTAAAATCAGAAGTTTACGCACTTGCTAAGGAAATGAGTGTAATTGAAGACATACAGAATTCGATTCCGAATGATGGATTGTGGGCGGACGGTAGAACGGACGAAGACCAGATCGGTGCAACGTACGAGGAAATTGAATGGGCGATGGCACAAGCTGATCGGGCTCAGCGAGAGGGGCTCTCTGATCGTCAAAAAGAAGTGTTAAGGATTTATCAGAAACTGCATGAATCCAACTCACACAAGATGAAGCCGATTCCGATTTATATTAAGAATTCTTAATCTGGACGG